>NZ_PJAS01000069.1 GCF_002836735.1 Psychrobacter sp. 4Bb
TTAGAAAAAAAACTCGATTCATCAAAGAATGTTCTTCTTTTATCAGCTCTAGGCAGTCTCAAGAATATACGGAATGCGCAAGCTCACACTCATCTTAAAGGAGTTACAAGGCACGTAGACTCACCATCTATTACATTAAGTTTATTTTCTCAAGTATTCGACGGTTTGAAGGATATAGAAATAAAATTAAAAGTAATTAAGTGTTAATACATATTAAATCCATATAAACTAATTTCACCTAATAGTATCTACTTACTTTTGCGAATTTAGTTTATATCAAGCTTTAAAGTGAAAAAATAACAAACCAAAAAATGACACTTCATCGTGTCCTTTTTTCTTCCAAACCCTTAGTAGCTAAAGAGTGCCTTTCAATACCAACATTGTCATCTTTATGCTTTACATCCGCATAGACACAATAGATAAACTTATCTAAAAACAAGCATACAGAATCGCTCTACTTATTCGTTTTACACACTGGTAACTTATATTCTACTAATCAAGAGACATCAGTCAAAACGCTATAGAAGCGTGCTGATATTCACTTATACTATTGGAGAAAGTATCGATGACAACACTACAAAATAAAGTCGCGATTGTAACCGGTTCATCAAAAGGTATCGGCGCACAGATAGCCTTATCACTTGCAGAATCAGGGGCTAAAACCGTCATTAATTATGCAAATGATGATTCAGCAGCCAATGATATCGTAAGCCAGATTAAATCAGCAGGCGGTGAAGCCATTGCCGTTCAAGCTGATGTCAGCAATACCAAGCAAGTCGAAGCAATGTTTGATGCCACTATCAGCGCGTTTGGTAAGCCAGATATTTTGGTCAATAGCGCAGGTATAATGATTAATAAACCCATTGCCGAGACCACTGACGAAGACTTTGATCGTATATTTGCTATCAATGTAAAAGGCACGTTCAATACATTGCGTGAAGCCGCGACTAAACTCAATGACGGTGGCCGTGTTGTAAACCTCTCAAGTACAACCACTCGTATGCTGCTACCTAGTTACGGCACCTACTGTGCGACCAAAGGCGCGGTCGATCAGCTAACCCGTATATTTGCCAAAGAAATTGGCGAGCGCAACATTACGGTCAATGCAGTATCTCCCGGCCCTACTGATACCGAGCTATTTCATCAAGGCAAATCGGATGACACAGTAGAGAGACTTGCTAGTATGTCACCGTTTAATCGTATCGGTGAGCCAGTCGATATCGCTCGTGTGGTGGCATTTTTGGTCAGTGAAGAAGCAGCTTGGGTTACTGGACAAAATATCGGCGTAAACGGCGGTATCGCCTAATAGCACTACTCTATCAAAAATATGTTTTGATCAGATATCGAAATAGAAAGTTATATAGAAAGTTATCACAAAAAAAGGACACCTCGCGGTGTCCTTTTTATCAAGCAAATACTTAGTTGTTAAAGATTACTCTTCAACGCCAGCATCTTGACCTTTATATTTTGCGTTTGCGTAGTCCCAGTTCACTAGCTTGTCTAGGAACGTATCAACATAGTCAGGACGACGGTTACGGTAATCTACATAGTACGCGTGTTCCCATACATCACAAGTCAATACCGCTACTTGGTCATGTGCAAGTGGGGTATCAGCGTTAGCCGTTTTGGCGATTGACAATTTGCCACCGACTTTATCAGCAACTAGCCATGCCCAACCTGAACCAAACTGAGTCAATGCTGCGTTTTTGAACTCTTCACGGAACTTGTCGTAGCTACCGAAATCTTCTTCGATTTTTGCTTTTAGATCGCCAGTAGGTTCGCCGCCACCGTTTGTTGGCGTCATGCAGTTCCAGTAGAACGTGTGGTTCCATACTTGAGCTGCTTGGTTGAACATACCTTGTTTGCTATCATCTTTAGCAGTCGCTACGATGATTTCTGGCAATGTTTTGTCTTCTAGACCAGAACCTGGCAACATGTCTTTTAGCTTGTTTACATAAGCAGCATGATGCTTGTCATGATGATACTCTAGCGTTTCGGCACTGATATGTGGCTCTAGTGCGTCTTTTGCATATGGTAGGTCTGGTAAAGTAATGTTTGACATAATTATTTTATCCTTGCTGTTTAGCCGTTAGTTTATAAAAACTTGCTTATAGAAACTGAATTTTACGCTATTTTTACACCGCAAAAAACACTATAAAATAGCGGACTAAATTGGCTGAGTTTATTGTTTGAAATGAACTTTATCGCTTGATACACGGTACTGCTCAATACAATATCACGTATCATTATGAATCCAAAATTAACCTAGCGGTTACTTATTGCTATTATTCTTCGCCAAAAAGCCAAGTCTCTGACTTTATAGACTTTTATTAACTTAATATTCACAAGCTATAAGATATAATTCACTGTAGCTTGGTATCTATTATAGCAATAGTGACCAATAATATCAGTTACCAAATGTTATAGCCCGTACAATCTGTATAGCGATTGGTTATTTATTAAGCAGTAACTACATTCACTCTAAACTCACGCGTTATCATGATTAGTATAACTACTTCAATCGACAAACAATTTACCGATTAGCGCTACAGAAGATAAATAAAGCCCACTCGAATAATAATTTTTCATCATTTTCATATAGCGGACTGACTCTATGAGCACCACTGATACCTCGTTAACTGCTACCCATCCGACATCTAGCAACCAATGGGTACTGGCCAGCAACAACAAAGGCAAATTGGCTGAGTTTAAAAGGCTATTTGCCGAAGCGAATTTGGACGTGACGATTGTCCCGCAAGGTCAGCTTGATATTGAAGACGCCATCGAGGATGGTCTAAGCTTTGTAGAAAACGCCATTATCAAAGCCCGTCATGCGAGCCGTATCAGTGGACTGCCTGCTATTGCTGATGATTCAGGACTGTGCGTGCCTGTATTAGGTAATGCACCAGGTATCTACTCTGCTCGCTACGCTGGTGAGCACGGCAACGATAGTAAAAATAACGCCAAGCTCATCGCCGACTTGCTGCCTATCCGCGCAGCAAATCCAGATGCTCCGATCAAAGGTATGTTCGTTTGCGTACTGGCAATGGTACGTCATGCTGATGATCCGCTACCGATTGTCGCCCAAGGATTATGGCATGGCGAAATCTTGGATACGCTACATGGTGACGGCGGTTTTGGCTATGATCCACTGTTTTGGTTACCTGATTTGCAAGCCAGTGCGGCTAGTCTGAGCGCTGCTGATAAAAACAGCATCAGTCATCGTGGTCAGGCAATCCAGCAGCTATTGGCGCAGCTGCCTTTATAAGTATTTGTAGCTGTTCTATCCATAACTATCCGTAAGTGCTCATAATGCTCATAATACGCTTACAACCTTATCGCTGTTTTTTATCCGTTATCTGATTTATTGAATACAAATATGGCTAATTTTTATATAAAATTAAGCTATACAAGAGCAAGCAACATAAGGAAACATGCCACCAAAGAGATAATTTTTACTTTAATAAACAGATAGATTATACTGTTCTACTTTTAAAATTTTGTTGAAATCCGTTATTTGGCTGTATAATTCACCAAAAAGCGTTATTATGCGGTGCATTAACGGTTTATTATCGATATTTGATAGCATGGACAACCTCAGCAGGTTCACCTTTTGGTATCAGCGGCGATTGCTACTGACACTGAATTTGACGTTGTGCGCTATCGCTATCCCCTATTTATTTCAACGGCAGCCCGTCGTACATGCCCGTAATTTGAGGCGCGGTCTGTCTATTACAATTTAACCCTAAGTACTATTTCATTAATCAAACGTACTACTTAATCCTAAAGGTGTAATTAACATGGCTACAGATTTACAAGTCACAACCAACAAGCTATCTAATAAAGAAACCCAGCTAACGGTTAAAGTGCCCGTTGAAAAAATTCAAAACAAAGTTGAAGGCCGTATACGCCAAGTTGCGAAAACTGCCAAGATTGACGGTTTCCGTAAAGGTAACGTCCCTATGTCACACATCCGCTCTCAGTACGGTGCTGGCATTCAACAAGAAGTTATCAACGATGTCATCCGTGATACTGTATTTGAAGCGATCAAATCTGAAGACATCCGCGCTGTTGGCATGCCTAACATCGACGACGTAAAACTTGAAGATGATTTCTTGGTATATCAAGCCACTGTTGAAATCTTCCCAGAAGTAGACGTACAAGGTATCGATGAGATCGAAGTTGAGCGTCACACTGCACAAGTCAGTGAAGAAGACGTTGACACCATGATCGAAAACCTACAAAAGCAACGTGAAGAATTCGTTGAGAAAAAAGGCATGGCTGCAAAAGACAACCAAGTGACTTTTGACTTTGAAGGCTCTATCGACGGCGAAAAATTCGAAGGCGGCTCTGCTGAAGACTTCAAATTGGTTATCGGTAGCAACCAAATGATTCCAGGTTTTGAAGCTGGTATCAAAGGCATGAAAGCTGGCGAAGAAAAAACTATCGACGTCACTTTCCCAGAAGATTACCAAGCTGAGAACCTAGCTGGTAAAGAAGCTCAGTTCAAAATCAACGTAAAACTGGTTGAAAAATCTAAGCTACCTGAAATCAACGAAGAGTTCCTTGAGCTATTCGGCGTAAAAGAAGGCGGCGTTGAGAAATTGAAAGAAGACGTACGCAAAAACATGGAACGCGAAATCAAAAACGCCGCGCGTAGCCAAGTTAAGCAAGCGACTTTTGACGCATTGCTAGAAAAGAACGAGTTTGATGTACCAAACGCGATGCTAGAGCAAGAAATCGAGCGTCAACGCAACATGATGATGCAACGTTTTTCTCAGCAGTTCGGCGCGAATGCTGATAGCTTCGATAAAGACATGCTGCCAAATGAGCTATTTGAAGAGCAAGCGCTACGTGCTGCCCGTCTTGGCATCATCGTTGCCCGTGTTATCGATACCAAAGGCTTAGAAGTAGATCAAGAGCGTGTAGAAACCTTCATCAAAGAAGCCGCTGAAAACTACGAAGATCCAGCAGAAGTAATCGAGTACTACACCAATGACAAGCAGCAGCGCGCTAACATTGAGTCTGTTGTGCTAGAAGACCAAGTAGTAGATTACTTGATCGCACAAGGTAAAGTAACTGACAAAGAAGTTAGCTACCAAGACTTGCTAGCGGCTCAGCAACAACAGCAGCAAGCAATGTAATTGATACGACCAGCTGTCTTTTTAGATATGCTGTAGTCGGTTATCAAAACTAAAATGCGCCCCCGACCTTTTGATCGGGGGCGCATTTTTTATGGCGTTCGATAGCTAAGTAAGTTCAGCAGCAAACATCGTACTTGTACTATAAAGCGCGCTTTATACCAAAACAGGTGCAAATACGGCGCTCAATCCTAGCAGCACTAGTCCGCGCTGTAACCACAAGCTATCACTAAAGCGTTGCTGCAACTGCTGACTAACCAGCGTACCAACTGCATATAGCGCTAGCATCGTGACCATCATCCCTGCATAAAATCCTAGCTGACCGCTCACACCGACATTCGCTGGTACTTCCATCGCGTGTGCCATGCCATGAAACACTGCCAGACCACCAAAACCAAACAATGACAACTGCTGAATACTTGGCGTGTGCGCTGTATGGGTCTGAGCAGAGAATGCCTCTTGTCTGCTTTTTTGGCTCATCAAGACCATAGCCAATACGACTACCGACAGTGATATTGCCACTTCAATTAGCCCAGATGATGCAGCAAATGCAATACCGCCAATCAGCACACCAGCCGTGCCCAATATCGCGCCTAATGACAACCCTGCCGTCAACGACATCATGCCTAAGCGCTGCTTTTGCAGGCCATAAAACAACATGCCCATGCCGACTGCTAAAAACAAATGATCAAGGCCAGTCACTGGATGCATCAGTCCTGCTTGCAACGTACCCAAAAATGACGGCGCTTGCGCGGTAGTCGAGTGAATATGACCTGAATGCGCCTGCGCCAATGACGGTAGCATTAGTGATGTCATCATCACAGCCGAACCAGATACGATATGAGGAGCTGAGAGCACTTGTGAAAAGCGAGAGTTTTCGATATGAAGACTTTGTGTACACTGTGTCATGCGGTTTTTCCTTATTCTTTATATTTTAATGGTAAAAGCTCATCTGCTTTTTAGGCAAGCATGCCATGTTCTTTAATAAAGGCGATAATCTCGTCTAGCCCATCGCCTGTTTTCATATTGCTAAAGACAAAAGGTTTGTCGCCACGCATTTTTTTGGCATCGCGTTCCATCACTTCCAGCGACGCACCAACCATTGGTGCAAGGTCCGTTTTATTAATAATTAACAAATCAGACTTGGTAATGCCAGGTCCACCCTTACGAGGTATCTTATCGCCTGCAGAGACATCAATGACGTACAAGGTCAAGTCAGACAACTCTGGGCTAAATGTTGCGGCTAGATTGTCGCCACCTGACTCAATAATAATCAACTCTAAACCTTCAAAAGTCGCTTGTAGCTCAGCAATCGCAGTCAGATTAATAGAAGCATCTTCGCGAATAGCTGTATGCGGACAGCCGCCCGTCTCTACACCGCGGATACGCTCAGCAGGCATGGCATCGTTACGGGTCAGAAACTCTGAATCTTCTTTGGTATAGATGTCATTGGTCACGACTGCCATATTGACCGTATCACGCAGGTTTTGGCATAGTCTTAATGTCAAAGCAGTCTTACCACTACCAACTGGCCCACCAATACCAAGGCGTAAGCACGATAAGGCAGAAGACGGTTTCTGGCTATCACTATCAGTTTGTACGTCTGATGCAGCGTGAGAATTTTTTGATTTAAGCGGAGTTAGAGACATATTAATTTCCTAAAACAGTTTGTATATTAATAAGTATAAATAGAAATAAAGGTACAGTTATGAGCGGAACAACCGACTGTATTGCTCCTCATGCATACTCGAGAGAATAGCCAAATTGGGTAAATTATTCGAGATATTAAGCGATTCATAGAGGTCTTGGCATAGCTGCTGACAGTCCGACTCTTCACTATTACCTAAAGTATTGGACGTGTTTGTCGATGTAATTAAAGTATCAAAGGCATGCTGCACATCATCGCTTAGAGCATCAACCTGAGCACCCAATTCGCTTTGCAATTGCCAAAGAATACGCTGACCCGCCATTTGTCCTAGCGGCACTGTCTTAACAGCGGCGAGCACCATGTTCTCTAATTGCGCAAATCCATAAGTAGTCATCGACTGCGCTAGTGGCAGTTGCCAATGCTGAGCAACATGAGCAAATAGCGGTAAAAACCCATCTTCAGGTATTTCGGCCGGTATGCCAAGACTCAGGACTTCGTTGAGCCAAGACACCATTGCCTGTGCCAATTGCTGCGACTCCAGTACAAACTCTTTACTCTCGAGACCAGCATGATAATCATGTGCCAGATTTGCCGCTAGCGCTTCATGACCTTGGCTGAGCGCACACATTATTAGCCCTAATACGGGCAACTCGTAGCCAATCACTGCAAGCGCTAGATAGTCCTGCATAAATGTAAGCGTACTGGCTTCATCAGAGACAACCCCTGACTCAATCGCTGACTCCACACCTTGCGAATAGGTATAACTACCAATCGGCAAATTGCTCGAAGCAAGCATCAGTAGCTGTCCAAGTTGGGCAGATTGAGTAGGCTGGACACTGGTATCAACCATCATTTGAACGACCTACAGGCGCATCATGATGACTATGGCTATGTCCGTGGCTTTCATCATAGCTATGACTTTCCTTATGACTATGAGAGTCACTATGTGCATGGGAGTGAGAGTGGCCATGCGAATGCCCTTGACCCGTTTGATAAGCGCCCGTTTCAGGCTCAAATGGCACTGACGTAGACTCGATATGTAGACCAAGATTTTCTAACATTTGTGCAAGTACATGATCGTTTTCAAAATACAGCGCATAGCCTGCATTACCCTGATCAAAACTGTGGTCAAACATCAACGGCACATGACGATTGCCCAAATGATAAGCGCCTTTCATTAGTAGAAAGTCATTGTCAGCAGTCACCTTAGTCACCGCTTGCGGCTTGGCGATGACTTGCATTAACTCCCCTGATTCATTGATAAGGACATCATCGCCTTTTAAGACGCCTGTACGAGGTAGGTCAATACCAACCGCTTCGCCTGAGACAGTAATAGCTCTAAAGCGAGAATGCTGACGAGTATCAAAATCTAATAGCAGGTAATCATCGGCTTGATACTGTTCTGCCAATTGCGCTTTTTGGGTATCGCTAAGCGTACTTAAACGGGTATTAAATATTTTCATTATTCTTCTCTGGCTGTTGTTGCTCAAACTATTGGTCAATAGTATTGATGGTAAAAATGTTAGGAATAAAGACACGATCTCACTCAAGAAACCAACTGGCTGTTGGCATACATGGTTTATGGCTCACTGTCCTAGATATCCTATAAACGTGTATCATAAGCTCTAAAATAAAAAGTAACGCTGCGCCATGGGTAGTACATCAGCTGGCTCACAGGTGAGTGTCTTACCATCAGCACGTACTTCATAGGTCTCAGGATTGATATCCATATCTGGGCAGTAGCTGTTAAAGCGCATATCGCTTTTACGAATTTTACGAATACCGTGTACTGGCTGAATGAATTTGGTCAATCCAAGCTGCTTATCCACTTGTTTGTCGATCGCCGCTTGCGACATAAAGGTGATGCTAGTTTGGGCGACTGATTTTGGATATGTCGCAAACATAGGACGATAATGTACAGGCTGAGGAGTAGGAATAGAGGCGTTGATATCGCCCATCGGCACCGCAGCGATGAGCCCGCCTTTTATAATGCATTCAGGCTTTACCCCAAAAAACTTGGGCGACCAGAGCACCATATCTGCCCATTTACCTACTTCGATTGAGCCGACCATATCGCTGATACCGTGAGTAATCGCAGGGTTTATTGTATATTTTGCGATATAGCGTTTGATACGGAAGTTATCGTTGTCCGTGCTTTGATCATAGTCTGTCAAAGTGATGTACTGTTGCTCATCCTCAATGGTCGCTGTTGCATCTGGTGCTAGATGACCACGTTGAACTTTCATTTTGTGCGCGGTTTGCCATGTACGGATGACCACTTCACCCACCCGCCCCATCGCTTGTGAATCACTACTCATCATCGAGATTGCGCCCAAATCATGCAAGATATCTTCTGCGGCGATGGTTTCTTGACGAATACGGCTCTCAGCAAAGGCCACATCTTCAGCAATAGCAGGGCTCAAGTGATGACAAACCATCAGCATGTCGAGATGCTCATCAATAGTATTGACGGTGTATGGTCGCGTTGGGTTGGTTGAGGATGGCAAAACGTGTGACTCGCCAATAGCCTTTAGAATATCAGGCGCATGGCCACCACCTGCCCCTTCAGTATGAAAAGTATGGATACAGCGGTTTTTGAACGCTGCTAGCGTACTTTCAAGATAGCCACTTTCATTCAAAGTATCGGTATGAATGGCCACTTGCACATCATACTCTTCCGCGACACTCAAACAGTTATCGATGGCTTGCGGGGTTGTACCCCAATCTTCATGTAGCTTTAGCCCTACGGCACCCGCTTCGATTTGTTCAGCGATGGGTTCTGGTACACTCACATTTCCTTTGCCCAGTAATCCGATATTCATGGGAATACTGTCCGTAGACTTTAGCATTGAGGCAATATGATAAGCCCCTGGCGTACAAGTAGTCGCGAGAGTTCCTTGAGCTGGCCCTGTGCCGCCGCCCAGCATCGTCGTAACTCCTGACATAAGCGCTGTCTCGCATTGCTGAGGTGCGATAAAGTGGATATGACTATCGACGCCACCTGCTGTCAGAATTTTACCTTCACCAGCTATAATCTCAGTAGCACCGCCAATCGCAATATCGATGGCAGGCTGGATATCAGGATTGCCCGCTTTGCCAATGGCACTGATACGACCGTCTTTGATACCGATATCTGCTTTATAGATGCCTGTATAGTCAACAACCAATGCATTGGTAATAACCGTATCAGCAACTTCCGCGCCTAGCAATTGTCCTTGGCCCATGCCATCACGGATGACTTTACCACCGCCAAATTTGACTTCTTCACCTTTGATTTCAATAGGCTTGCTACTACTTTCACCACTTTGCGACGTATCTGCTTTATCAACAGCAGTATCTTTATGACTGGTTAAATCCGCCTCAACCTGTAGCCAAAGCTCAGTATCGGCAAGACGGACTTTATCGCCTGTGGTAGGACCAAAATGCTCAGCATAAATACGACGACTGACTCGCTTCTTCGAAGTAGCGGTTACCTTCTTATCAGTAGTGCTCTCTGATGCTTTGTCTGGATGAGCTGCGCCCATGACGCGCCCAGCAAAACCATAGACGTCTTGCTTGCCAGCGTATGCTACCAATTCGACTTCCCGTGATTGGCCAGGCTCAAAACGTACGGCGGTGCCAGAGATAATATTTAGGCGAAACCCCCGAGTTTGCTCTCTGTCAAAACTCAAGGCATCATTGACTTCATAAAAGTGATAATGCGAGCCGATTTGGATAGGTCTATCACCAGTATTACTCACACTGATGGTCTGTACCTGTCGCCCTTGGTTTAAGATAATATCGCCATCTTGGATATGGTATTCGCCTGCTTGCATGGTAGCCGCCTTATTTTATAGTGAGCATGTCAGTGCTATAACAATGGTATACAGCGTTACACGATGGGATTATGTACCGTGACCAGTTTGGTGCCATCAGGAAAAGTCGCCTCGATTTGTACTTCATCTACCATCTCTGCGACACCTTCCATGACATCATCAGCAGACAAATACGTAGCACCTTCACTCATCAGCTCGGCAACTCTTTTACCATCTCGTGCGCCTTCCATCAGCAGCATACTGATATAAGCGATGGCTTCAGGATAATTGAGCTTAACACCGCGATTTTTGCGGCGCTCAGCGACCATACCAGCAGTAAATAGCATGAGTTTATCTTTTTCTGTTGGGGTCAGATGCATGGTGGTTCCTTATTATATTTATCATTATAGGTATAGAAGATAAGAAGTTGTGCGGCGGTAAATATGAGCTAAAAAACAGTCGCTATACTTCTCCAGCTTCAATAGTCAAAAAGACCAATTTAGGTATCCCAAATACGTGGTCGGCAAGGCTCAAGCTGCCACCAATGATGTCGCAACACTTCTCTAAGCTGATAAAATGCTTCAAAACAGCTGCGTACATCTGAACCAATATAGCGGATATTAACCGCCTGACCGTTATGAGTACAATAGACAGGCAGTTGTGCTTGAGCAATGACTTGGCGTAATACTGCTACGGTGTTATCTAGATAGCGGGTTAGTGACTGCTTGATAGTTGCTTGGGCAGTTTCGGTCGATTGCGTAGTCTGTGACGCGGAGAGTGCAAGATTGTCATGGACATCGCTTAAGCTTGGTACTGCCCAAAACGATCCATAAATATGCTGGTTCGCTAATCCCAAATTTGAGGTAAACCAGCGATTTTGTGCTGCCTGCGCTACTCGCTCAGCAACGATAACCTTGCCATCTCGGTAGATGTTCAATCCAGTATGATAATACCCTTGCAAAAACTGCTCGTCGTAAGCTTGCCGCCCAAATACGCTAATCTCCCATGTCAGTAGACTAGATGAATCCGTCAAATCGAAACGGCTCACTGCATGCATATTGGCTTCGTTATAAATGATACTCTCTTGCGGCAGCCATTCTAAACGGGTATCTGCTGCGAGGTTGGCTTGTACATGTTGACTAGCATAATCAGCTATCTCGTCTTGACTCATACTTTGGTGAGTGTCGTTGTCGCTCAACGGAGCTTTATGTTTTTGACTAACACTGTCTTTGCCGTACCATTTACCTGCCCCTGGTGTGGTGATAACAGCATGGCTACCACTATCTAAGTTTAGGTCTATGGTCAGCGTATCACCGCCTGCGATACCAGCTGGCGGGTACAACATCAGTATGTGACAAATACCCTGCTGCACGCTTGGCTCAGGATATAGAGCACGCTGCACCATCAAGGCACCCGTGTGCTTACGATGATAAAGCCGCGTTTTTGAGTTATCAGCCGTACCCTCTTTGGCCTTACTTGTACTGCTAACAGTGTCAAAGCTTAATGCTAAAGAAGAGGCCCAACTCATTTTATATACTCATTTACCAGTTAAATATGTTTCAGTATTTTATATGACAGCTATCATTTGCTATGCGTTAAAAACCCTATTGCCAATCGTTAACTACAGTTCATTAGCGACAGCAATGTCAGAATAGTAACGGAGGAATACAGCCTACACCATTTATCGCGCCCAGCGCACCATGATAAATCAAAGCGCCAATGTTTTTATTGATACAAGCATTGTGCCAACCCTTGATAGCAGGTAATCAAACACAAAACTTTAGCAACTCAAAACTTTGATTTGTCTGCGCTTTTTTTATTTAACTTAAATGATAAAAATAACCGTATATTTCCAGCTATTTTCTAAACGTTTTTTGAGCCTTATTTATTTATAAAATCAGCAGATATTTGCACCAAAACAGTACATTTTGTCCAGAATAGTGCATTTTTTAGCGTTATTGTTAGCGCAATACCCTCTGAGGACATTAGATAAGCAAAAATACTAAACGCATAACTATTTGCAGACTCAGTCAGTAAGATAGGTGGATTGTAGGGCTATTAATCAGGTATTCTATGTTAAAAAGTCAGGTTAGACGTGATTTACGCTGTTTGTATCGATATAGATACCTCTCAATATCCGTGCGACTTGATAATAGATAAGATAGTATTTATCTACTTCTAGACGTATTTTTAGTATAGGTTTTGATATAAGCAATGAGTCCTAGACATATCGGAGGGTCAATTTTTCACCTATTTTATGCACAAACCCGTTTTATAGGCTTGAATAGTGAGCGCAGCCCCCTTATAAACAACCCATTAGTCAAAAACTACCAGACAATAAAATCATTCAATCCATTTTTATTTTATACATTTATCGATAGGACTTTTCTATGACAGATTATGATCGCATCACTGCCAACCCGCATTTTGATATGCTGATGAGTGCGCACAAAGAAATACAGACCACACAAGCGGCTTTAGTACCTATGGTGGTTGAACAGTCCTCACGCGGTGAACGCTCGTTTGATATTTTTTCACGCCTATTACGTGAGCGCGTTATCTTTTTGACCGGTCAGGTCGAAGACAACATGGCTAACCTTATCGTCGCCCAGTTACTATTCTTAGAAGCTGAAAACCCTGACAAAGATATCCATTTGTATATCAACTCACCAGGTGGTTCAGTAAGCGCTGGCTTGGCTATTTTTGATACCATGAACTTCATCAAACCTGAAGTATCTACTATCTGTATGGGCGGTGCTTACAGCATGGGTTCATTCCTATTGGCCGCTGGTCAAAAAGGCAAGCGCTACTCACTTGCTAATGCTCGTGTCATGATTCACCAGCCTTCAGGCGGCGCGCAGGGTCAAGCAACAGATATCGAAATTAACGCTCGTGAAATCCTTAAAACTCGTGCACGTCTAAATAGTATCTTAGCTGAGCGCACTGGTCAGCCAGTAGAAAAAATCGAAAAAGACGTTGAGCGTGATTATTGGTTAGATGCACAAGAAGCCAAAGAGTATGGTTTGGTTGACGAAGTATTAGAGCGTCGTCCTGAATCTTTGTAATCTAAGCATTAACGTGATGCCTCTTGATTGAGAGTGCAATCATAAGACCTTTTATAGTTTATTTGCCGTACAGTAAACCGTTATCAATGTCATACCTGACCTATTGAAAGGTATGACATTGAATGGATACGATAATCGACATACTACAAATAAACTAACCAGTTTTAAATTTTAGGAGCGCCTTTTATGGCAGAAGATAATACCCCGCAGTGTTCGTTTTGCGGTAAAGCCAAAAGCGATGTACAGCAACTGATTGCTGCTGACGATGCCAATATCTGTAATGAATGTATCGAGCTATGTACTGACTTAATCGCAGACAGCGCAGAGCACGGTGATGACGATAGTGAAGTAGATACTTCTTGGGTCAATAAAAAACTACCAACGCCAAAAGAGCTGCGTGCCAAGCTTGATGAATATGTCATTGGTCAGGACGCTGCCAAGAAAGCATTGGCTGTGGCCGTCTATAACCATTACAAACGTCTAAAAGTTAGCCAGACGCTAGCCAACGACAGCAAGAAAGCCAAGATCGGCGCTGACGATGCAATGGTAGAATTGGCTAAGAGTAATATCTTGCTAATTGGTCCGACTGGTTCTGGTAAGACGCTACTTGCGCAAACTTTAGCTCGTTTGCTAGATGTACCTTTTGCGATGGCTGATGCCACGACCTTAACCGAAGCTGGTTATGTTGGTGAAGACGTTGAAAACATCGTACAAAAGCTACTTCAAGCTTCTGACTATGATGTGGCCAAAGCTGAGCAAGGTATCATCTATATTGATGAAATCGACAAAATCAGTAAAAAAGGCGACAACCCATCTATCACGCGTGATGTGTCAGGTGAAGGCGTGCAGCAAGCGTTGCTAAAGCTAATCGAAGGTACTGTAGCTGCTATCCCGCCGCACGGTGGTCGTAAGCACCCGCAGCAAGAGTTGATCCAAGTTGATACCAGCAACATCCTAATCATCGTTGGTGGTGCATTTGCTGGACTTGATAAAGTCATTCAGCAACGTACCGAAAAAGGCGGTATTGGTTTTAACGCCGATGTTAGCTCAAAAGACGACAGCCGTCGCAGCTCAGATTTGCTACAAGAAGTCGAGCCAGAAGATCTGATCAAGTTTGGTCTGATTCCTGAGCTGATCGGTCGTCTACCTGTACTTGCAGCGCTAAAAGAGCTTGATGAAGCGGCGTTAGTACAAATCCTGACCGAACCTAAGAATGCACTGGTAAAACAGTACAAGTACTTGTTCGATATGGAAGGTGCTGAGATTAGCTTTACCCAAGAAGCCCTAGATGCCATCGCCAAAAAAGCAATGGAACGTAAGACAGGTGCTCGTGGTTTACGTTCTATCGTAGAGAATGCCCTACTTGAGACCATGTATGAGCTACCTTCTATGGAAAATGCCAAGACCGTAATGGTTGATGCAGATGTTATCAATGAAGGTAAAGTACCTAAAATTGCTTAATTTATAATTGATATAAAGAGTCCGTTATCATTAACGGACTACTAAAAAAGCGTCTGGCTAAATTAGCTCAGGCGCTTTTTTTATGCCTATTATTTAACCAATTTATCTGTTGGATAGCTTGTCTACCAGATAATTCGTCTACTGAAAATTAGGGACATTCATTAATTCTGTCCTGAAATGACAGCAGCGTTTATCAATCGCGAGTAAGCATCAGTGCAAACCATGCTAATGTAGATAGACTGTCTTGACCTTTATACTTTATTTCTATATACCGCAAGATATAGTCCGTACAACCCATATGATTAATAAGACAAAGGATTGTTTATTATGTTCAACCATGTGACCGCTATGGCGACTTCATTGCGCCAACATCTACCGTTTTCTTCTAACCGTACCTCATTGGATGACTCAGACGGTGCATCCTACTATTGCAACCATGTCGCTGCCATTACGGGCGCAGGCTCTGGTATGGGGCGTGAGCTGGCCGTTCATTTAGCAAAAATGGGCTGCCATGTTGCACTATCAGATATTAATACTGAACAGCTAGCAGCGACCAAACAGTTACTTGCCAATTATGATGTCAACGTCACGATGACCGTACTCGATGTGTCAGACAATACAGCGGTGGAAGCATGGGCTGATAGTGTCATGAGCGATCATGGCAAAGTAAATTTTATCTTTAACAATGCAGGTGTTGCGCTCTACTCTACCGTCGAAGGCAGTAGTATTAGTGAGCTTGAATGGGTAATGAATATTAATTTTTGGGGCGTGGTTTACGGCACTAAGGCGTTTTTACCGTTAATCAAAAACAGCGTTAAACAGAGCCAATTTGGCGAGCATGGACATATTATCAATATCTCAAGTCTGTTTGGTTTGACCGCTCAGCCATCACAGTCGGCCTACAACTCTAGCAAATTTGCCGTACGCGGCTTCACAGAGAGCTTACGCCAAGAGCTAAATATACAGAACTGCGGGGTATCAGCGACTTGTATCCATCCGGGCGGCATCAAAACCAATATTGCCAACAGCGCGCGCGGCAATGAGAGCATCCATGATATTGGCATGAGTACTGGGCCCAAAGCCATCAGAAGTTTTAATAAGTTTTTAAAATTCGATGCCAATGAAGCGGCTTGGATTATCCTACAGGCAGCAGCGACCAATCAGCAGCGCTGCCTGATTGGTAACGATGCCAAGATAGTCGATGCTATCCAACGTGTATTTCCATCGCACTATAGCCAAGTGCTTAACGACTTCCATCAACTGTCCCGCAAGCTAAAACCACGTCGTCATAAGAAGCTAAAGACCGTTAAATAGTATGTTATCAACATTCCCTATATCATGAGGAATTGATTAATTTATATATAAAAAGCCCAGCTATAGTCGTAGCTGGGCTTTTTAAGCGTTGTTATTGCTGATTAAGGATAAGACTGAGTTTTGAGACTGTTAATGATATTTTAACTCAATGCTCCAAGCATTAAGGCAGCTTCATATCGCCAGCGACCAACCAGCCCATGCGGCGCATAATATAAGCAACTAACCCTGCAATTACCGCAGGCAATACAAACATCAATAGAATAATCGCTGTCCATAATTGTCCAGTGCTCATAATCTCTTGTGACGCCTCAATCACTCCAAACACACCGACCAGACCAGCGGTACCCATACCCGCACCTGTCGCCGTACAAGCTAATCCAAAACCGACAGTAGCTATAGGCCCAACGATAGCGCTAGCAATGACAGCAGGTAGCAGAACGATAGGCTTTTTGAGCACGTTAGGGATTTGCAGCATACTGGTGCCCAAGCCTTGAGAGATGACACCACTAACGCCATTGTCTTTGAAACTTGCGACAGCAAAACCAATCATATGCGCTGCACATCCTACCACTGCTGCCCCGCCAGCCAATCCACCAAGCCCAATAGCAATGCAAATGGCTGCACTCGACGTTGGTAGTGTCAATAAAATACCAACCACTACGGCGATGACGATACCCATTAGCAGTGGCTGTAATTCAGTAGCAGCATGAATACCCTGACCGATAGCTGCGACCCCTGCTACGATAGGCGGATTGAGCAGTGCGCAAACTAAGAGAGCAATACCGCATACAGCCAATGGCACCAATAAAATATCAAGCTTCGTCTTACCAGCAACCCAACTGCCAGCACGATAAGCAAATACAGAAGTCAGATAAGCACCGATTGGATTACCCGGCAGTGCTACAAAAGTTGCAGGTCCACCCACTTGCGGCGTAAAGAGCGTACCTGCCATTAGTGCTTCAGAATGGGCACCAAGCATACCTGCCCCAAGACAGCTAAGCATAACTAACGTTGGTGCTTTGAGATAGTAAGCGATACCTACGCCAATACCAGCACCCATTAATATCGAGGCAAGTTTCCCGACCGCGACCAATGCTGGCAAATCTAACCAGCCACCGATTTGCGAGATAATCAGACCTGCGATCAACGTGACAAACAGCCCGAGAGCCATACCAGTAAAAGCATCGATAAAGTACTTTTGAAAGAACGCTTTAATGATGCTTGCTTGCGGTGTTACTGAGTTAGATACGGTCATAACCATACTCTTAATGGACGTTTAATAGGATAAAACAGCTAGAAAGCTTTTGATAAAATAAAGAGATAAAAAAAGCGTCATTACGACGCTTTTTTGATAAATACAATAACTTTAAACGACTGAACCTAGCGACGCTGCTCAACGATAATAGAGTCTATACCATTGTTTTGTAGGCGCTGCTGTGCCGTCGTCACTGCTTGACGGTTATTCAGTGGACGTGAGATGACTTGATAAATTGGCAAGCCATTGCCCGTCGTGTTTTTGACCACGCGAGCATCGACACCCGCCATCAATACTTGCGCACGGCGACGAGCTGCTTCGTCTGCATCACTAAAGCTATTGATTTGCAAGATGTAGGTCGCCGCAGGTTTGGCAGCTTGGATGCTTGCCGTACCTGCTGCAGCATTGTTATTGCGGGTTGTAGCGTTGCTAGTAGCAGGCGGCGTACCATCATAAGTTGCATCTTCTTCAACGACAACGATATCCTCGCTAGACCCAGCATTATTACTACCAGCAGGTTCGACAGTCGCATTTTCCGAACCACCAAAGCTGCCCGTACTTTCTGTACTGCCTGTATCGCTCTCTGGTTGAGTCACAACGACGTCTGGTTCAAACGCACCGATATCACCTATTTGATCATTATCAATGTCAGCGATATCTTCATCAGGGATGGTTGCCATCTCTTGATTTGGCAAAATATCGTAGAACTCATAATCGCCATTGTCGGTATCAGTATCCACACGTGGCTGTACTTGGCGATCAGAATCGTTCTCAGCACTACCATCAGCGGGGCTGAAATTGAATAATGGTGAGAGGTAGATAAACACCCCGATCATAAGGGTCAATACGGCCCCAACAAACATCCACAATAAGCCTGATACGCTACTTGATTTGCGCTTTTCTGTTGCGCCTTTAGGTTTTTTGGCTAGCATGGATCTCGTTCTCCCTACTGGATTTAACTATCATCATCGAATTAATGCTATCAGCTGTCTATACTCATGTCACATATTAGAAAAGCACTACATGCTAGACGGTGCAGACAAGCCTAGCAGACTAAGCCCATTTGCCAGTACCTGTCTAACGGCTTTTGACAAACGTAAACGTGCTTGCATTAAGTCTAGCTCATCCTGACTTGGCGTTTCACCTGACGTCAAGCTTATAGGCAAGATACGATTGGTGTCATACCAACCATGGAACAATGCTGCGAGCTCTTTTAGGTAGTTGGTCAAGACATGTGGCTCATAACCAGTCGCTGCACGAAGTAACGTCGCTGGATATCCTGCTAACAGTTTAATCAGCTCGTCTTCGTTTGGCGCACTTAGCAAGTCTTGATGTGCCAAACCAACGGCATCATCTACGGTCAAATCGTAAGTTGCCAGTTTTTCTAACACGCGGCAAACGCGCGCATGAGCATACTGGATATAATACACTTGATTGTCTTTGCTTTGTGATTTGGCAAGTTCTAAGTCAAAATCAACATGCACTTCAGGCTTACGCGCTACATAGTAGAAACGTGCAGCATCATTACCGACTTCTGCACGTAGCTCACGCAAGGTCACAAACTGACCAGAACGCGATGACATTTGTACTTTTTCACTACCGCGCCATAACGCGACAAACTGTACAAGCACCACGTCAAGGCGTTCGGCATTGATACCAAGGGCTAGTAGAGCAGCTTTTACGCGTGGGACATAACCATGGTGGTCTGCGCCCCAAACGTTAATGACTTTATCAAAGCCGCGATCAAACTTGTTTTTATGATAAGCGATGTCAGAGGCAAAATACGTCGATTGACCATTGGCACGGCGTACCACACGGTCTTTCTCATCGCCAAAATCGGTCGATTTAAACCAAATATTGCCGTCTTTTTCGTATAGGTAGCCTTTGTCATCTAGTATCTGTAGAACAGGCTCAATCTCGCTATCGATAGATCTTTCGCTAAACCAGCACTCGTAGCTCACGCCAAAGTCATTTAAGTCGTCTTTAATATCCGCCAAAATACTGCTCAATGCCGCGTTTAAAAATAACGCATAGCTGTCACCTAGCAAAGACTTACTATTGGCAATCAAGCCATCAATATGCGCTTCTTTATCACCTGAAATGACGGTTTTTTCGCCATCAGCATTAATCTCAAATTGAGCATCTTCTAGCACATCTTTGGCAACGTCTGCAAAGCTATGTACGTAGCTATCGCCATGCTGTGTTTTTAGCGTCTGGGCGATATCACTAACATAATCACCTTGATAGGCGTTGACTGGGAAAGTTATCTCTTCACCATTTAGCTGTAGATAACGCAAATATGTACTGGTGGCCAAGATGTCCATTTGACGACCAGCGTCATTGACATAATATTCACGCGTGACGTCATAGCCAATAGCTTCTAACAAGTTAGCGACGCTCATGCCAAATGCAGCACCGCGACCGTGACCGACATGCAGACTTGACGTTGGATTGGCAGAGACGAATTCAACCTGGACTTTTTGATCGTCAAACTGATTACTCAAGCCAAAGCGGTCCTGCAACGTGAAAATATCGTCCAATACAGAAAATTTAGCTTCCGAGTTTAAGAATACGTTGATAAACCCTGGTCCTGCGATTTCTACTTGGCGAATATCTTGATTGTCAGGCAATGCACTGACGATTTTTTCAGCAAGTTGACGCGGATTGGCTTTAGCTGCTTTCGCTGCCGTTAGCGCGATATTACTGGCAAAATCACCGTGACTTAAATCTTTTGTACGGGTGATTTGACTGTTGTTTTGCCAATCGCTTGGTAGCGTACCATCTGCTTGTAGGGTTTGAATTGCATCGTTAAACAGGGATGCAAGCGTATCAATTTGGGCTTGTGACATAGGAATTTGAACTCAATTAAATAAACAACAAAAACGGTGCGAATGCGAGCAATCGATAACTGCTTATTATAATAGCGACCGACATTGCAGGGATAGAATAATGTAAAAAGATAAGTAACCTGTAAATATAACAATCTTTGCGCTTTATTGCACCATTTGCGCCAAAATTAGCACTAAAATCTTACCGTTATCAGGATTTGGGCTAACTAATATCAATGATGCAAAACTGATAAATAACTCATAACGTGAATTGTAGCGTTACTGTTGCTCAATACTGGGCAGTCGTTTATACCTGACTACTTCCACGTTATAATATTGGTTTGTACGGCTCTTCTAAAATATAGAAGACGCGTTACTACTCTATTATAGGATTACGCCATGTTTGCCATTGCCGCCAGTACTGTCACCAGTTGGGGACTGTACGTCTTGTTGCCGATATTCATCGCTTTCTTGTTTTTTATTATGTGGGATATCTCTAAAACGTCTGAAGCGGGGCGCGCTGGTACTTTTTGGATATTCTTAGCCCTAGGCGCAGGTTCTGTTGGTTTTATCCTTAAGATAGTCATGGAAGTCGCTTTCAAAAAATGGTTAATCTAATTGGCCATTTTTATCACTATCCTTTGATATTGCTTAGGACATAAGTAGCAAAACTAAAAACGTAATATACAGCCTATGACTGCTGCGCTTGATAAGGTGTCAGTCATTTAAATCAAGGCCTTTTAAATCAAGGCCTTTTAAATAAAAGAAGCTATTGAGCCTTAGCATTATTCTCTATAACCTGACTCACATACGTTGGTAGGTCCCACGCTCCACCAGCAAAACCTCGGCACATTCCCGTACTAGACTCTTCGCTCTTAGCAAATGTCTCACCATTCCATATCCATGCAGTACGGCTCCAGCAATCACCAATGCCTCGATCTTTATGAGTGGCCGAAATCTCACCATCAAAATAATCATTCCCTGCTGTCGTGATAAGCGTAGGTTTGCTAGGCTTTGCATTATCAATGAGCCAATAGCCGTTACTAAAATTGTAAGCACCTAGCCAGCAACTATGAGCGGCTAATGTATAGCTATCATTAACTGGTATAAAGTCCCAATCAAGCATCGTAGAGCCATACTCTGACATCCGCTGATATGTTTCAGTTTTTGGGTTAATCAGCTCACAGTCGCCCATCGCGTCCTTGGACCCTATAAGCTGCTCGGCATTAATATCGACCCAGTTATCAATATTTTTCTGAAAATACGCCAGCTTTGATGGAGTGAGTGTTTTGTTGTCTTTTGCTGAATACGCAAATGCTTTTTGAATAATTGGTTTTGGTAGAGCTACTTTAGGACGTTGACGATTTGGGTGGTTCTTACTGACCAATGCTATCGGCGTCCCTACTCGACCTTGTACATCGTCCAGTTTGAGCAATACTGCTGACATGCCTTTATCGCTGATCTGCCAGTGGTTGTCGCCTGCTCTAATTTCTATCTTAGTCGCGATACGAGCATGATCAAGCAGTGCTTGGGTCTGCTTGGCTGATAAGTCGTATAATAGACTGTCTTCTTTATTGGGTTGCAGCAGTCCATATTTTTTATTATTTAACCGAAGCTCAGCAGGCTTAAGGTCATCTAGCGGCGCTTCTGATATAAACTGAATTTGCGCTTTTGGCAGAGCTACTTTTGGCAACGCTGTGAGCAATATTGAAGCAGGCTCATCTATGAGTGCTTCACTGGCGTATCCAGCAGCTCGACAAGTCCGCGTATTATCACAAACCACCTGCCAGTCGTCTTGTACAAAGCCCCAGCCTTCGGATACATTCCCATAACCTGCTATAGCAGGTAGCGATAGCAAGCTGGTAGTAGCTACAATCAAAGTCTTTGATGTCTTCAATGTCTTCATAGTGCTTTCCTTATGTTAGCTACCACCATCAATGCTACTTTTTCGCAATCAAAGTCGCGCGCATGGGAGCAGGATATCCTTCGACGGTCTTAGTAGAGTCATTAGGATCTAAGAAATCTGCTAACGAATGATAGGTCATCCACTCGGTTTGTCGTTGTTCCTCAGTCGAGGTGACTGCTACATCGACGCAGCGCACATCTGAAAACCCTGCTTTCTCTAACCAGCCAATTAATGCCGCCACCGATGGCAAGAAATAGACATTATTCATCTGCGCGTAGCGGTCATGCGGCACCAGTACAGTATTGGCATCACCTTCAATCACCAACGTCTCAAGTACCAACTCACCACCTTTGACTAACTGTCCTTTAAGTTGTTGTAAATGCTCAAACGGTGACTGACGATGGTAAAGTACGCCCATGCTAAATACGGTATCAAACAGCTGACTGTGCTCAGGTAAGGCTTCAAGCGGTACAGGAATATAATGCGTCCGATAGCTACCTGTATCACTAGCATCTGCGGCACCAACAAAGTGACGAATCGCCATAAACTGATGATAAAACAAGCATGACGGATCAATAATAATAACCGTATCCGCGCCAGCCCCTGCCATGCGCCAGCCATGATAACCAGAGCCACCGCCCACATCCAATACGCGGCGACCGTCTAATCTACTTAAATGCGGCGCAACACGTTTCCATTTCCAATCACTATGCCACTCGGTATCAATCTTAATACCTGACTCATCATCGCCGATTTGACCGCCAATCTGAAATGGGCCTTTACGCCACGGCATCAACTGCTTTAATAGTGCTGTTGTTTGTTTGCGCTGAGACTCATTTAGATCTGCCTCAATCGTCAATGTATCGCTGTTTAGATCGACGTTATTGACAGCTAAGTTTGGCAAACGAGCGACTGACGCTTGGTAGGCAGGCGCGTGCGCATAGTTGGCTTTGTCTTTTATGTCACCTAGCCATGTTGGTAATTGCTTGAGCCATTCATAAGCGCTCGGCTGCTGCTGTGCCAGCTCTAGCAGGGTTAAATATAATTCGCGTTCTGCGTTGATGATAGTGTCGTTAAGCATAAAAGCAGGTTACCGTATTGATTAATATTCAAATGAATAAAATTAAAAGGGTTAAAATAAAGAAAGATAAGTTTTAATATGTAAACTCTTTGAAATTCGTGAACTACGCATTTCCTTGCAGAATTTCCGTTTCACTACGAAGATCGTCGTATTCAAAAACACCATAACCATTGTCCTGACTTTTGAAAACAACTTTGCCTTCTTCTAACCAGTTCCGTACATTTTTAGCATCATCAATAATCTCGGGATACAACTTATCTAAGATAGTATCTATATTATGGTTAGATTCCGAAGTTTCGTAGTCTACTAGGCAGAACCCGTATATAATTCCTAGCTTGCCGAGAAAACCATAACCCTTACAATATAACTCATACATCACCCAAATCGCATTACTACAATTTCCATCTCTATCAATAATTGAGTTTAAGTACCCTTTTATGCGATCAGCTTCAAATTTATAAAAATGGACGTATTGCGCAAAACTATCATAAAAACGGTAATAAAAATTATCTTCAGAACTATAATTAAATGAAATCAGTTCAAGATACAAATCAGGGTTACTAGACTCTAATACATCATCTTCATATAACCATTGCTCAAATGATTGTACGCTCATTTTTTTTATTAACACTTGATGAATATTTTGTTCAACTATAGACGGAATCATATGAACACCTTGTTCGCTCCCAAAGTAAATCCTATTTAAACGCCACAATAGAGACAAAATTCAAAAACTGAAACCACGTCAGATGACGCGCAAAACCAACCTGATCTAACCGTGCATGATGCTCATCTAACGTGTCAGTAATGAGGACATTTTCTAACGCATTACGCTTGCCACTGATTTCCATCTCGGTGTAGCCATTGGCACGTTTAAAGTCGTAATAACGCTCTACCAACCACGCATCATACTGCTCATCAAACGCATGGGTTTTTTCAGTCAGTATCAATATGCCGCCTTCACTTAATGCCGCATAAATCTTCTCTAATACCGCGACCCTATCGGCAGCTGGCAAAAATTGTAACGTCAAGTTCAAAATCACCATATCGCACGGCTCAAGCTCAATATCGCGGATATCTGCTGTGATCACTTCGATATCGTGCTCAGGATAATTCTCACTCAGTAGCGTGGTCGCCTCGGTCGTCATCGCGGGCGAAATATCAATTGCTTTAATCTGTAAGTCTTGTGGGTCGAACTCACCCGCTAGCGTCATACTGGCGGCACCCAATGAACAGCCCAAGTCATAAACACGACTAACGCGTTGACCACTATCGCTCTGCTGGCGATACTTACAATGACGACGGGCAAATATGGGTAGCATCGCTAGTACCTGTCCATAACCGGGTACACTGCGGCGAATCATGTCAGGAAAACAAGCCACCACTTGCTCATCAAATGAAAAGCGTGCGGCCTTATCCAGTGGCGTGGTAAACGGTTTATCAAATAAGGTGTCATGTTTGATAGTAGGCTGGGATTGGCTCATGGGGCGACTCGTTTTTTAGAATAGAACTGAAATTAAGAATTACTTGGTGAATTTTGCTTGTCATTATCAGTTGATAAAGAAGTAAGATAGCAAAAGCCCATTATAACATTACTGTTTGTTACTTATCGCCTTTGGCTTGCCTGCTAAGCTGAATAAATAGTGCCAAGGGTAATGAGACGTTTGAAAGAAGCATTGAAAAACGAGAGCATCACTACCAAATATAGCGCTTAACCCATATTTATAATAATAGGAAAAAATTATGCAAACGATCGTATTAGGTGGCGGCTGCTTCTGGTGCACCGAGTCTGTATTTTTATCGGTAAAAGGTGTGCAATCTGTCGTCTCAGGCTACATGGGCGGCGATGCTGTCTCTGCCAATTATGAAGCTGTCTGTAGCGGTACAACTGGCCATGTCGAAGTCATCAAAGTCGAATTTGATGAGTCTATCGTTCCGTTAGAGGTAATACTCGATGTCTTCTTTGCCACGCATGATCCCACCACGATGGATCGTCAAGGCAATGACGTCGGTAGTCAGTATCGCAGCGTGGTCTTTTACACCGAAGACAGTCAAAAACCGACCGTTGACCGTACTATTAACAAATTACGTGATATGGGTGTCAACGTGGTGACGGAAGTACATCCTGCCGTTGAATTCTATCAAGCAGAAGACTCACATCAAGATTTCTTCAACAGAAACCCAGGACAGGCTTACTGCAACTTTGCAATTCCACCAAAGCTAGCTAAGCTGCGCAAAGAATTTAGCAAATATATGGTTAGTTAAATGATGGTTAGCTAAATTGAATAAGACATTGTTTATTCAAAATTGTTCTTAGCCTGATGTTAGATACCAGCCAAACACTTATACTATAGGTGTTTGGCTTTTTATTAGTTATTCCTTTGATATATCAGATAAAGATTAGAACCGTATATATAGAAACTTGCAGATAGAGGATTGCAGCATGAACCCTGAGTTTTGGCAAAAACGTTGGCAAGAAGGTCGCATTGGATTCAATCAATCTATGGTCAATCCATTATTGATTGAGTACTTTAACCGCCTCAATTTAACTGCGGGTAGCCGAATTTTCGTTCCGCTTTGTGGTAAATCTATCGATATAGTTTGGCTAGCGACGCAAGGCTATGACGTGGTGGGCGTTGAATTGGTCGAAACAGCCGTACAAGCATTTTTTGCTGAGCAAAACATTGAACCTGCTGTCTATCAACAGGCAGACAACCCAATGATTAAATACTATCAGGGCCAATTATCGGAACAAACCATCACTTTATGGGTCGCTGATATCTTTGCACTGACCGCTAAAGATATTGGTTCCATTAATGCAGTATATGATAAAGCGGCATTAATCGCCCTGCCAGCCGATATGCGTGTGAGATATAGTGAGGAAGTGCGGAAACTTAGTAGCGATACCAGTAAAGTTGATGGTGCTAACAATAAAATAACACCGCAGCTTTTACTCACGCTAAATTACGATCAGCGTAAAAAGAATGGACCACCTTTCTCTATTAATGCCGACCAACTAGAGCAGTATTATAGCGCTCACTACCAAATCTATGAGCTAGCAAGCGTGCCTTCTTCTATAGGTTCTGCACCTGATATCACCGTCACAGAACACGTTTGGCTATTGAGCAGTAAATGAACCAAACTCATGTAACTTTTAAAAAGCTGCTAAATCGCAACGGAGAAAATGAATGAAAATGATAGTCGGTCTAATGAGTGTAACTGCTATTCTGCTGGTTGCTCTGGCAGGCCCATTGTATAAGTTTGGCGTTGTAGAGTTAGGCACTGCATTTACGGGGTTTAAATTTGGGTTATTTGCTGGTATCGCAGCATTGGTATTGTTAGCTATTCAGCTATTATTTAAACGCAATACAGCCAGTATTGGGAGCGCACTAGCCTCAGCCGTACTTGCTCTCGCTGCAATCGCTGTCCCGCTCGGCATGATGAATACGGCTAAAAATGTACCGCCTATTCACGATATTTCTACCGATCTGGTGAATCCGCCTGAGTTTGTCGCGATTGCGCCACTACGTGCAGATGCACCGAATCCATTAGCGTATGCAGGTGCAGAAGTAGCTGAACAACAACGTACCGCCTATCCTGATTTGCAGACATTGACCTATGCTCAATCAAAGTCTGAACTGATCAAAGCAGCCCAACAAGCCATGGAAAATTTAGGGTGGGAGCTTGTAAATACTGATGTCGACGAGGGTATCGTTGAAGCAACAGAGACGACTGCTTGGTTTGGCTTTAAAGATGATGTGATCATTCGTGTGACTGACAACGATAGCGAGCGCTTATTTGATGTTCGTAGTAAGTCACGAATTGGACAGAGTGATTTGGGCAAAAATGCGGCGCGTATTCATACATTGGTTGATGAGTTGGATAACGTATTGAACAAATAGGTAAGTTATCAATTACGGCACAAAATACTTTCTCAAAATGATACTGGCATTTCTGCTTAGTAGAATAATGAAACCCTCTTCTAATCTCACGGCAGCGTCAATTTATCGTAACCATTTATAACCTTGGTACTGCGACAGCTTTTCTTTACTGTTTAGATTGGTTACTCTACGTTAATATCATTTTTTGCCTTTCGATAACTATTTTAACGTTTATAGGATATTTTCATGCGTTTGACTCCTTTTTCTACTTTGTCGCTGCTTAGTGTTGCTGTCGGCATCAGCCTTGCTACCACTGCTCAAGCTGCTCAGCCGCCAGCACCTGACTTATCCAATAGCGAGTTTCAGCAGTGCTTGGACAATCTAAAAAACTCTAGCAAGTTTAGCGGTGTTGATGGCTATACCTTTAATAACTATCGCCCAAGCCAGCCTGATCCTAGTGTCATTCAGTCACTGAATTATCAACCAGAGTTTCAAAAAGACGTCTGGGACTATTTATCAGCATTGGTAGACAAAGAACGTGTCGAGGACGGTATCCGAGCCAAGCGTCAATGGGGCTCTACACTACGTCAAATCGAATCGCTTTATGGCGTAAAAGCTGAGCACGTGCTCGGTGTTTGGGGCGTAGAATCTAACTTTGGTCAAACACTAGGTAAAAAACCATTATTTGAGTCTTTAGCGACCTTATCTTGTTTTGACCGTCGTCAGAGCTACTTTCAAGGTGAGTACGCCAATGCGCTAAAAATCGTGCAAAACGGTGATATCGCACCAAATGATATGACAGGATCATGGGCAGGCGCTTTTGG
The DNA here is from genome assembly GCF_002836735.1 of Psychrobacter sp. 4Bb. Lineage (GTDB taxonomy): Bacteria > Pseudomonadota > Gammaproteobacteria > Pseudomonadales > Moraxellaceae > Psychrobacter. Next base: position 28,199 of record NZ_PJAS01000069.1, read on the forward strand.
ACAGACACAGTTTATGCCGAGTACTTTCTTAGAATTGGCAGTAGATTTCGATGGTGATGGACGTCGTGATTTGGTCAATAGCGTACCTGATGCACTCGCTTCTACCGCAAACTTCTTGGACAATCGCGGCTATCGTACTGGTGAGCCTTGGGGCTATGAAGTCAAACTACCTGATGGATTTTGGGCCGCTTCGAATCGTAAAGACAAAAAGTCAATAAGCCACTGGCGCGACCAAGGTCTGACATTGGCTAATGGCAGTCCGTTACCGTATGACTTGAGCAGTGCAGGCTTATTGTTACCCGCTGGTATGGAAGGCCCTGCTTTCTTGGTGGGTAAAAACTTCGATACTTTCTACTCTTATAACGCCTCAGAAAACTACGCACTGGCTATCGCACACTTATCAGATCTAATCACTCGCGAAGACAGCAGCAAAACAGACTTTATCACTGCGTGGCCGACAGACGATCCTGGTATCAGCCGCCAGCAGGTCAAAGACATTCAGCAAGCGTTGTTAAACGCAGGTTATGATATCGGCGGTGTAGATGGCATCATCGGAGACAATACTCGTACTGCTATCCAGCAATACCAGACTAGTCGCGGTATTTTCCCAGCTGACGGACGCGCAGGTCAAAAATTCTATCGCGCCATCGTTGGTAATGCAGCACCGAGTCAAACTCAATACGGCCAGCCTGCAAACAGCCAACCCCTGAATCCTGCACCCGCCGATCGCATGGGACAATTAATTCAGCAGCAAACGACTGCTCCTAGTAGCTACTCATCTCAGCCATCAGTGAGCTCCTCAACTTCTGGCAATACACGTTATCGCCGCGTTACTGACGCCGATGGCACTATCAAGCTTGTTCGTATAGACCAAGGTTCATAGTAGTAAGATAAGTGATGCTATTTAAATGCATCAAAAAAGCCACGCTAACGATAGCGTGGCTTTTTTATTTATAGATAATTATTAATAGAACTTATCTAATTTTCTCGAAATACGTATCTAGACGATAGGTGGTGGCTTAGGCTGACCATTGTCACCATTCCAATTTTCGCGAGCTTTGTCGTCTAAATCGGCAGCCGTTTTTGGCTCCCACTTACCGTTTTCTTTCCAAGTCGCATCGCCCCAATCTTCATCTTCGGCTTTACTGTCTAAATCTTTGTAGGCCTTGCTAGGATCTATACCGCGACGTTTCATATCTGCTACTTGCTCTTCTAACGTATGAAACTGATCAGCATCATGCATAGACTTTTCTAGACCATCGATCTCTCTTAATAACTCATCATTTTTAGCGTTACTCATTGTGTGCTCTCCTTAATCGGTCAATATTGTAGTACGTTCTATGCATTTTTAATTTTAATACAATTTTTTGTCTAAATAAGATCAGTATCTGATGGTTCTTATTATCACGAGTCTTGAGCGGATTCACAACTATTGCCGCGTATGCTTTGTATTACAAAACGTAGTCATGGTCACCGTAAGCATTTCTGCAGAGAATTTTTGATGATATTAAAGGGTGGCAGTCATGAGGGTTGATCTTATTCAGACGTTTGAGAATTCTCATTTTCTAATAGGTTTTTTGCATAAAACGTGAGCTTCCAAAGCTCTTGTGACAAACGCGTACCGTAGGTCGTCAATTGTATCCAGTTTGCGCTTACCAGCTGACGCTGTAAGTGATTGAGATCATCTTGAGAGATTTGGCAGCGTGAGACAGCATGAACGTTTGGCATGTCACTTTTGATATCTATCTCAGCTTTTGGTGCGATCAGGCGATTAATAGCATTTTGTAGCCCATAGCTCGAAAATGTAGACGGTATTTTCACTAAAGCCGCTAATATTTCTTGCCAAGATAGCGTTATGCTTCTAGTGACATCTTTTAAGTTCCCACCTTCATAAGCTTGAGCACTGTACTGAATATCGAAAGTCTCTGTCAACATGATCGGCTTGCTAACATTGTCAGCCCCAAAATCCTCATCAACAGAACTTTCTTTCTTGGTATTCATACTTTTATTCTTAGATAAGAGATCCGCAAACCTTTCAGCGACCGTTTGATTACTAAACTTAATCATCTCCTCGGTCGCTCTCATCCAGCCACCTGTCACTTTATGACTGGCTATTGCGTTGTAATAGGCTTGTACGAGTAACGCTTCGATATCATCCTCTGTGTCGTAATAATATATTTGATTGTCTTGCTTAGACACTAGTTTGACAAGCTCTTGTAATTGGCGACTGATGCCAGCCTCTTGATAGTGATTTTTAACTAAGATCAGTAGCGGCTTGAGTTTGGCTTTAGCATTCAGATAACTTAAATGCATTTGACTAACGCCTGTCTTTTGTACTGTCCCATAGCTGTCTCCAATAATCATCAACGCATAATCACAAGAATCGATGCATTGTCGACCATATAGCGAGGCTTTTGGCAGCTTGCTAGACACGTCATAAGTCAAAAACGCCCGTGCTTGAAAAAATATCGCTACGCTGTCCAACACCAATAATTGATCGTTGTCAGCACATATAACATGAATATGATAGCGGCGATGTGGCACGATTACCTCTGAGCTTAGGTTGCGGCATAAAAGGGCATAAGATGAAATAGAGCACAAATATCTTGTTTGGCGTAGCTTTGATTAGTCTTACAAAAATACATTTGATCTATTTTAATAAAATCCATGCTGTAGACAAGGTATTGGTGTAAATAACTTTACTAATAATTACTCAGGATAGTATTGCAATACCGTCTCTTTACCAAGTAAACGCTCAATCAAAGCGCTTAGTCTATCACTATATTTGGTAGCATGGAAAGTTAATGGCAGTCTAATACCAACATTTGTCTTATTAATCGCACTCAAATCCTGAGTACTTGTCTCGTTATCAAGAGTGGCTGACATCTGATTTGCGACCAATAGCTGCTTGACTCGCTCAGCGATTGCTTGCCCAGAGTCAACCACCTGTATCGATAACTGCTGCTGTGCAATTTCGTCTAATAAAAACGATTTAAAAAATGGATAATGTGTACAGCCGAGCACTAGCTGGTCAATACCTTCATTAGCAAATGCCCGTAGCTGTTGGCGTAGACGCTGAGCTGTCTCATCTTCAACTGGCATGCCAGCCTCTACCCAAGGCACCAGTTGTGGATCAAAATACTTGGTAACCACTGTGCTATTAGGATTGGCAAAACTGGCAATGACATCATTGAGTAATGACCCATTTAAAGTGGCTTTGGTAGCCAATACCGCCACATGTCCACTTTTACTTGCCAGTACGGCGGGCTTTAAAGCAGGTACCAAGCCCACGATAGGTAATTGCGGATAACATTTTCTTGCTGTGTCCAAAGCATAAGCTGATGCGCTATTGCACGCGATAACAATGAGCTTGCAGCCCTGTTGGTATAACCATTCCACTGCTTTTAAAGTCAGCGCTTCGATATCTTCACTATCACGATTGCCATAAGGAACATTTAAGGTATCAGCGTAATATATATAGCTCTCATTAGGTAGTTGCTGGGCTAAATGCAAATAGATCGACAAGCCGCCAACGCCGGAGTCAAACAACCCAATGGGAGCACTGCGAGCGGTATTACTCGCGGCCGTATCGATAGCCATCGAATGGATACTTGCTTTATGAATGGCAGGGTTTTTGAAAGCGTTACCATCCAAAAAATTTGCTCGCATTGTCGTCACTTTCATCATGTGATTTGCAGTAATAGCCATCTCTACGCTACCGCCATTTTTGTATACATATTATCTTCATGCCGCTTATGTCTCTTATTATCCCAATAAATATCTTATAGCTTAGCCGTATCGTGGCATCATTTAATAACCCAGCAGCTCATATTATAACAATCAATAGCATACTATTTATTGTTACTTAATTGACCGGCATCGATAATGAATAGGACTCACTGCCGCTTTGTAACGTCAGTATTGTCTCACCATTATGCTCTGTTAGCTCACCAATCTCTGTCAGATGATAAAAGGTATTGCGCCCAATCAGCGCCATCAAGCCATTTCTGATAAGCATATAAGGGCGTACTTGTGCTTCAGTTGCTGTGTCTAGGGCCTGCTCAGTACTGACAGCGTCATTTACCGTATCATCGCTTTGAGGATTATACGCTTTTAATATAATAGGATGCTCATTATCCAAGCGTACCACATCACCGGTCGTCGTCGTGAACTCTAACCAGCTCATGTCATCTTCCTGCACGATACCAACATCGTTAATCAACAGTGGTGCATCTTCTACTTGAATACGGATTTTTTGTACTGGGGTTTTCAAAAAGTATTCGATAACACCATTATTTTCTTCTTTCCACAAAATAGTCGCAAATAAACTGACAAGTGACTCTCTGGTCATTTGCCCACCCTCATGCCACCACTCCCCATTTGCTTTGATAATTAAGTCCATATCAGCGATATCTTCAGGATGCCACTTTTCAAGTGGCGGTATTGCGCGTCCTTCACGTACCCCAGCTGTAGACTTAAGATAGTGACTTAGTGCATCCATATTATTCAAACCAGAACCCTTACCCACTGGAGCTTCTACGTTATTTTCACGACTGCTATCAGCATGATTATTGTCATTATTCATCGTTCAATCCTTTATTTAGTATTCAAAGTTTGGCAAATCTATTATTACTATAAATTTTTGTTTCAGGTATGATGAAACTTTATCGCCCAAATACCTTCATTGCCTTGATATAACCTTAACACCGTTGCTCATAAATGCGTATCGTGTTTGTAGGACTTTTCTTTTATAATGAGTAACGATTTTTTATTGAAATGGTCAAGTGGGTTTTGTATTGATGACACATTTTTATCGGGCAGCCATATGTCTGAGTGACGTTAGCACCGCAAGTCTATTATTCAGTTGTTAAGCTAATGATGCCCTGAGATAAGCCACTAAAAGTTTAGGAGTAGGTATGCAAGAGCAAGACAATCAAACGCCAGTTATTGATAGTAATACTGTGAACGCTGACGCACCAGTAGCAACAGAGACCGCAACGCTAGATAAAGCAGAACCAGTGGTAGAGCCTGTGGCAGCAGAACCTGAGATCGAACGTGAATCAATGGAATTTGATGTCATTATTGTGGGCGGCGGACCTGCAGGTCTCTCTGCTGCTATTCGCCTGCGCCAGCTCGCTATTGAAGCCGGTAACGATGAGTTTATGGTGTGTGTGGTCGAAAAAGGCTCTGAGTTTGGTGCCCATACGTTGTCTGGCGCTGTCATCGAGCCACGTGCACTCAATGAGCTGATTCCAGATTGGAAAGAAAAAGGCGCGCCACTCAACGTACCAGCGACGGAAGATCGTTTTTACTATCTAAATTCTGCTACTCGCTCAACCAAAGTACCTCATTCGTTGATTCCGGGGCCTATGCATAATGATGGCAACTATATTGTCTCATTGGGTAATGTCGTTCGTTGGTTGGCTGTGCAGGCAGAAGAGCTTGAAGTCATGATGTTCCCAGGTTTCCCTGCCGATGACATCTTATATAACGATGACGGTTCGGTAAGAGGTGTGTTAACGGGTGATATGGGTGTGGCTGCTAATGGCGAAGCCAAGCCTAGCTTTGAGCCTGGTTACGAGCTGCTTGCCAAATACACTATTTTTGCCGAAGGTAGCCGTGGTCATTTGGGTAAGCGCTTAATCAGCCGTTTTGATCTAGATAAAGACTCTGATCCTCAGCATTATGGTATCGGTCTAAAAGAGCTGTGGGAAGTTGAGCCTGACAAGCATGAGCAAGGCGTTGTCATGCATGGTCTTGGCTGGCCGTTGACCGAAACTGGCTCAACTGGTGGTTGGTGGTTATATTTTGATGAAAACAACCAAGTAAGCTTTGGTCTTGTGGCCGATTTGTCTTACCATAACCCTTATGTCTCTCCATTTGATGAGATGCAACGTTTGAAGACGCATCCTGTCATCAAGAGCGTCCTAGAAGGCGGTAAGCGTATTTCTTACGGCGCACGTGCTTTGACCAAAGGTGGTCTAAACTCACTACCGAAGTTTACCTTCCCAGGTGGCGTATTGGTCGGTGATGATGCTGGATTTTTGAACCCAGCAAAAATCAAAGGCACACATACCTCGATGAAGTCAGGTATGCTCGCCGCCGAAGCGATCTTTGAGGCACTACAAGCTGAGCGTCAGCATGACGAAGTCGTTGCTTATACCACCATGTACAAAGAATCATGGTTATATCAAGACAATTACGAGTCGCGCAACTTCTCACCTGCGATCCACCGTATGGGTCTGTTTATGGGCGGTGCTTTCACCTTTATCGAGCACAACTTGCTAAAAGGTAAAATGCCATTCACCTTGCATGACAATATCCCAGATTACGATCAGTTAGAGCGTGCTAACCATGCTTATCAACCAACCTATCTCAAGCCTGATGGTAAGTTGGTATTTGATAAATTGTCGTCAGTATTTATCTCTAATACCAACCATGCAGAAGATCAGCCAACGCATCTAAAACTCACTGACCCAACGGTACCTATCTCTATCAACTTACCGTTGTATGCTGAGCCTGCGCGTCTATACTGCCCAGCGGGTGTATACGAAGTGGTCCAAGACGCTGAAGGCGCTAAGTTTGTCATCAATGCGCAGAACTGCGTGCATTGTAAGACCTGTGATATTAAAGACCCTTCACAGAACATCACTTGGGTAACGCCAGAAGGTGGCGGTGGTCCTAACTACCCAAACATGTAAATCAGGATAATTCTGATTTAATTTGGTACAGTTAATATCATTAAAACTGTGCTCCAATAAAAACCGCCTTTCTCTTAAGAAGAGAAAGGCGGTTTTTTAATGCTTAGAACAAGCTATTTTTACCAATTAATGCTGCTTAATCTGTCCAAGCATCACGGTTGGCTTCATCTCTGAGTTTCACAAAGTTATCAGGATCAAACTTAATCTGATCACCTGTTTTACCCTCTTTTACCTGACGCTCATAGTCACGTAGTATTCTTAGCGCTACAGGAGACAAGAGCAAGATGGCCACTAAGTTGACCAAAGCCATCAGACCCATAGACAAGTCAGCGAAGTTCCATATGGCAGGTAAACTTGCAACAGAGCCGATAAATACCATACCTAATACTAGGAAGCGGAAAATCATGATCATCACTTTGGCATTTTTGGCACCAGAGATAAATTCAAGATTTGACTCACCGTAGCTATAGTTAGCAATGATAGATGTAAATGAGAAGAAGAAAATCGCAATCGCCACGAACACCACACCTAGGTCACCCACATACTGTGATAAGGCTAGCTGGGTTAACTGAATACCTTCTTGCTCGACATTAGGGTCGACCACGCCAGACAAGATAATGATCGACGCCGTCGCGGTACAAATGATAAGGGTATCCATAAATACGCCTAGCATCTGCATAAAACCTTGCACTGCTGGATGATCAGGATGACTCTTTGCCGTTGCTGCAGCATTCGGCGCTGAACCCATACCTGCTTCGTTAGAAAACAAGCCACGTTTGATACCGTTAATCATTGCCTGCGCAATACCATAACCGATGACACCGCCTGCTGCCTGCTCAAAGCCAAATGCTGATTTTACAATCAACGCGATCGCTGCTGGGAATTGACTGAAATTAGTCACGATAATGAATAGCGCTAGCAAGATGTACAAGATAGCCATCACTGGTACGATTTTACCTGCGATACGAGCTACTGAGCGTAAACCACCGAATACCACTGGCGCTACCAGTACTACCAATACCAAACCTGTCATCCACGTTGGCACACCAAAGGCTTCGTTGGTCGCTTGAGCGATGGTATTGGATTGTACGCCATTAAATGCCAAACCAAAGGCCACTAACAAACATAATGAGAAAAACACGGCAAGCCAGCGCTTGCCTAGACCTTTTTCGATGTAATAAGCAGGGCCACCGCGGTACACATTATCGTTGTGCGGTACTTTATATGCCTGTGCTAAGGTTGACTCGATAAAGCTGGTCGACATACCGACCAGTGCCGTCATCCACATCCAGAATACAGCACCTGGTCCACCCAAATAGATGGCAATTGCCACACCTGCCAAGTTACCAGTACCAACACGCGCGGCCAGCGACGTCATCAATGCTTCAAATGAGCTAATACCACCATCTTTGCGTCCTTGGTTGGACACGCGTAGCAACTTCCACATATGACCAAAATGACGAAACTGAATAAAACGTGTCACGACGGTGAAGTAAAGACCCGCACCAATTAGTAAGAACATCAGTAGTCCATACCAAGGGTTACTAGCAATTAGCCAGTCATTGTTACCCCAGATAATACCGACACCATAATTTACGATGTTATTAAACCAACCTATTATCCCTTCGTTCATATGGGCTCCTTATTCATTCTTTATATGTGTTACTTAAGTTTTATATCGATATCATATTTTGGTTACCATGGACTATATAAGCCTCTGTGCAAAATACCTGATACCAAAAAGACACGTGCATGATATAGATATTGAGCGACATGCGACCATCACGTTTACTTATCGACTTTATATAATTATTTTTAAAATAAATAATGCTTATGTTTCATCTTATATAGAATAGATTAAGTGATAATTTAATCGCACAAATTACACGGTAGCAGTACCGTTTCCGTAACGTTAGGTTTTTCATTGAAGGCTAAGCAAACTAATTTTTAGTAATTTAATTATTATTCATGCGCAGTAGTTTGCAATTATATTTATTAAACCGTGCTAATATGAATTCCATATCTGTTTAGACTGTTTTATGGTTATCAAAGCTATCAAGCAGTACAAGCAACTATCAAGCAGCACAATAGGTTAGCGTGTTAAAAAGATTAAAACTCTTGTCAGGAAGACGAGATTGTTAAAAAGACACTGGATAGTCCACCCTTCTGTCTTCCTCAAGAAACGTTATTTTTGCCATTCGATGGTTTAAGTCAATACGATGCTTAAATAGTTAACTACTTTTATTTGAAGTAGAGAATTACCGAGCATTAAACGTACTATCACGCATCATCGTTTTCACTATATAAAGCAGTACCTGACTATTTTTTATACTTTTCGTGGTAAGAAATAATCGCAGTTCTTTTTATATGGTTGATATTTTTTAGGTAAGACAAAAGGAGTTGTCCTATGGAAAACCACAACGATCCATCTGGATATTGGCGCGCCAATATTCGTCTCATTCTCGGCAGCTTGGTTGTTTGGGCGCTATGCTCATATGGCTTTGGTATCTTGTTTCGTCCATTGTTAGCTGGTATCAAAATCGGTGGTACTGATCTGGGCTTTTGGTTTGCTCAGCAAGGATCCATTGGTATATTTATCATCCTAATTTTCTTTTACGCTTGGCGTATGAATAAGTTAGACAAACAATATGGCGTAGACGAGGAATAGCCCCATGAGTCAATTTGTAATTAATCTTATTTTTGTGGGTCTATCCTTCGCTCTCTATTTCGGTATCGCGATTTGGGCTCGTGCTGGTTCAACCAGTGAATTTTATGTTGCTGGTGGTGGTGTCCATCCGGTCGTTAACGGTATGGCAACAGCTGCTGACTGGATGAGTGCGGCGTCATTTATCTCAATGGCAGGTCTTATTGCTGCTAGTGGTTATGGCGCTTCTACCTATTTGATGGGTTGGACTGGCGGTTACGTTCTGCTAGCGATGCTTTTAGCGCCTTATTTACGTAAGTTCGGTAAGTTCACGGTTCCTGATTTTATCGGCGATCGTTTTTACTCAAAAACGGCTGCTATGATTGCTGTGGTCTGTTTGATTACCGCATCGACCACTTACGTTATCGGTCAGATGACCGGTGCTGGTGTTGCATTCTCGCGCTTCTTAGAAGTTGAGAGTAGTACTGGTCTTATCATTGCGGCTATTGTTGTCTTCTTCTATGCCGTACTTGGTGGTATGAAAGGGATTACCTATACGCAGGTTGCACAGTATGTGGTTCTGATGATTGCCTATACTATTCCTGCTGTCTTTATTTCACTTGAGTTGACCGGTAACCCGATTCCAGGCCTTGGTTTGTTTTCAAACCATGTCGAGTCAGGTGTCCCTATTTTGACTAAGCTTAACCAAGTTGTGACTGACTTAGGATTTGCCTCTTATACGGCTGATGTTCCTAACAAGCTAAACATGGTGCTATTTACCTTGACGCTAATGATCGGTACAGCAGGTCTACCACACGTTATCATTCGTTTTTTCACTGTACCTAAAGTGGCTGATGCACGTTGGACAGCAGGTTGGACACTGGTATTTATCTCGCTACTATACTTTACTGCTCCAGCAGTAGGTGCTATGGCTCGTCTAAACCTAATTGACACCGTTTACCCACAAGGGGTTGCAGAAGCGCCTCTAGAATATGATCAACGTCCAGACTGGATGATGACATGGGAAGAAACAGGTCTTATCAAGTATAACGATCTAAACAATGATGGTCGTATTCAGTTGTACAGTGATAGTGGGTTAGGTGCTGCTCAGATCGCCCTCAATACTGCTCAAACTGACGGTGGCGATGTTGCTGCAGCAACTGCAGCGGTAGAAACCGCTCGTATTGCACATGATGCAGAGCTTGATGGTCGTTTTGCTAACGCTGGATGGGCAGGTAACGAGCTTGATGTTAACGCTGATATCTTAGTTCTAGCGAATCCAGAAATTGCACAGCTTCCACCATGGGTTATTGGTCTGATTGCTGCAGGTGGTTTGGCAGCAGCACTATCAACCGCTGCAGGCCTACTGCTCGCAATTTCATCAGCCATCAGTCATGACTTGATCAAACGTAACTTAAACCCAAATATCACTGATAAACAAGAGCTAAAATATGCTCGTATCACTATGGGTGTGGCGATTGTAGTAGCAACTTACTTAGGTATGAATCCGCCAGGGTTTGCCGCACAGGTCGTAGCACTGGCCTTCGGTATTGCTGCCTCTTCATTGTTCCCTGTGTTAATGATGGGTATTTTCTCTAAACGCATCAACAATCTTGGCGCTATTGCAGGTATGTTGACTGGTTTAATAGTCGTTCTTGTCTATATCTTTATGTTCAAAGGTTGGTTCTTCATCAGTGGTACAGCGAACTTCCCTGATACTGAAGAGTACTGGTTATTTGGTATCTCACCACTATCATTTGGTGCAGTTGGTGCATTGCTTAACTTCATCGTAGCATTCGCTGTATCTTATGCTACTGCGCCACCACCAGCACATATTCAAGAGCTGGTTGAGAGCGTACGTTCTCCACGTGGCGCTGGCGGTGCGGTCGACCACTAAGCTCACAACTGAGGATATATCTTCTGTTACTATATATCACTCACAGGCAGTAGCTGCTTGTGGGTGATTTTTTTATCCTATAGCTATAATAACTAAATTTTAGATTTTTACTTTATCTAAGAGGTTCAATTAGACACATCTAACGCATTAAGGAATATTTTATGCTTTTTGAGTTTATCGCTACCATCGCTGCCGCATTTGGTATGGCTGGACTAGCACTTATCATAACTCACCTCAGCAAACTGGCAGGCAAACGTGCACCTAAATGGCTGATTCCCTTATTTGCTGCTATTGGGATGTTTGCATTCCAGATAAACCAGGAATACAGCTGGTATGGTCAACAAGTGCGAGATCTGCCAGAAGGCGTAGAAGTTGTCAAAACAGCAGAAAGCAAGGAATGGTTCCGCCCATGGTCTTATGCTAAACCACAAATATTACGTTTTATCGCTGCTGATACTGGAAATGCTAGTGTGCAAGTAGACAACCCAAATATATATTTATTCAATTTATATTTATTTGAAAGACGAAGAAGTGTAGAGAAAGTTCCACAAGTTATCGATTGCAGTGTTCCTGCGCGTGCAGACTACGTAATACCAGAAAAAGGTAGCACGCTGACGGTTGATGAACATGTTAAACAGACCACTGCATGGCGAGAGCTGACTACAGATGATCCTTTATTTATCAAAATCTGTACTGATGAAATCGTCTGATCCTATAACGCTTAGTACGGTTATGATTATGCTGGTTCATTAAATACTGACATCCAGTTGCTTTTAATAGCGTTGAGAAGCGGCTGAATAAGTATGCTTTGAATTAGCTCCTAGGAGTAGCCCAGCGCACAAGCCACCAAAATGTGCCGCAAATGAGATACCTTGTTGCGGCATCAATCCTTGCTTAATGGTCAGCCAATAGCCAGTTCCCATAACAATACAAGCAATCAGATAACCCCAGCGCCGCGCAAATATAGCCCCGCCTATCATATAACCTAACATTGCAAAACAAAGTCCTGATGCGCCAATATGAATAGAAGATGGCGACCCTATAACCCAAGTGACCAGTCCCGAGGCAACCACCAGTTTAATCACCGTGCTATAAGCATTCTTCTCAAACAGTCCAAACAAAAACAAAATCTGTAATAGCGTCACCGTATTGCCAGTCAAATGTGACAAATTGCCATGCATGGTCCATGAAGCAAACACCCCTATCATACTACCCACATCTAAAGCACGCGGTACGATGCCAAAGATATTCCATATACCAAATAAGACCACTTCATTTAGAAAAAACATGCCCCACATCGGTATAAGTACAAAAGCATACAGTCCAATGACTTGCTTTATTCGTACGACAATCAAGTTGAGCAACTGCTGCCAATTCATATACCATCCTATCCTTATTACCTAGATTTTTTATGCCTACTTAATGATTTACAGCAAATAGTGGGTGCACAGCAGGTTTGAACGACAACAGTGATGCATCTTCATCCGCAGTGAGATAGTTATCACCATGCAATAATGACGTCGAACGATAAGGAACCAAGGCCGTAGGAATAAAGCGACGTGCTGCATCGATATGCTTGATGGAATCATCAAAGAAGATATGTGGCGCAAATGTTCTGAGTACTGCTGTTTTCTCTAGTCCTCCCAGAAAAAACGCCATATCAACATTCACGCCCCACTCTCGTAGTGTCTTGATAGCACGCAAGTCAGCTGGTGCATTACGCGCGGTCACAAGCGCAATTTTTATTGGCGAGTATTTTAGACCAGCAGGTAGACGCTCTTGCAGATTTGACAATTTAATCAACAATTCAGCATAAGGGCCTTTTTCAATCGGCAAATCACGCATTTGTACTTCACGATCATGAAAAGCTCGCAGCCCTTTTTGTTTGTATAGCAATTCACCTGAATCATCAAAAAGCACCGCATCCCCATCAAAGGCAATACGCAGCTGCTCAGTATCCAGCTCATAAGTATTCACAGGCGTAGCGTCTAGTATGGCACAGGCACAGATATTGGCATCCGCCACTTGCTGGGCATCGTCGCGATTGGTGGTCAAGAATAGGTCAACGTTAAAGTCTTTGATATAAGGCGCAACAGGGCTACCTGAAACAAAAGCAGAACGGGAGATATTGATATCATGTTCTAGAATTGCATTAAGTACCTGAATACCAGTGTCTGGACTACTTTTTGAGACGATAACGACTTCGACCAAGGGTGTTTCAATGTCTGAATCCTGCCCATCGCTATTATCAGAATACTTATTTAGGTTTAGTAACGCTTTAATTAGCGGATAACCTGCACCAATACTTAAAGGATCATTTTCACGCTCGGTCATGTACTCCCTAAACTCTTTTATAGCACTTGTAGGTCGTTGCTCTAGCAGCTCTAGCAAATAGTTTTCTGACTCCGTCAAATCGAAAAGTGCCGTTGCAGAAATTGCGACGATAAGCGTATTACTAAAATCGACAGCCATGACTATCTCTACTTATAAAGTTATATAGGAAAATGAATGAAAACCAGTTTACTACATTCATAAGCCTTTATAACACTAAGAAAAGTTATCATCATGCAGCGTCACAGACTGTAAGTTTGTAAGATGTCCTTCTCTTAACTCTTAGTCAAAGAATCAGCCAATAAAAAAGCCACACTGCTGTATTAGCAATATGGCTTCATACAATAACGTTACACATGAAGGTTTAGGTTAAACCTACCCCAACAGCACAAGAGAGATGGCAGGGAACATCACC
>NZ_PJAS01000070.1 GCF_002836735.1 Psychrobacter sp. 4Bb
CTGTTATAATTTGGCTCAGTGCGTTGAGCCTTGTTATGATGTCTGGTTTATAGACTTTTGTAGACAGAAAGTATTAACGAAACAACTAGTTACTTAATTATTTACAATAATAACGTATTCGCGATAAAGTGGAATCACTTAAGAGCAATGAATATTTATTTAGATACGTTTTATAAAGAAAACACCTTATTGTATCTACCTTTTAGCCATTATAATTAAATTAACACTTAAAATAATTGGCACTCAAAACATAACTATATAATATTTAGGAGAGATTTCATGTCAAAAGGACAAACTTTACAAGATCCGTTCTTGAACTCGCTGCGCAAAGACCGCATTCCTGTCTCTATTTTTTTGGTAAATGGTATTAAATTACAAGGCCAAATTGAATCATTTGATCAATATGTTGTTCTCCTGAAAAACACAGTGAGCCAAATGGTATATAAGCATGCCATTTCAACAGTCGTGCCAGCACGTAACCCGCGTAGTAGTACGACGACAGGTACAAGTGCTCAGCCTCAAAGCGCAGCACCGACTGGATATCAAGGCGGTGGCTTTGAACGTGGTAGTAATCCTGCTGCTGGTGGCTTTGAAGAGCGCGGATTTGCATCGAGTCGTAGTGGATTTAATCGCGGTGGTTTTAGCCAAGGTCAAGATCGTGGTTTTGAACGCGGTAGTTTCGGTCAAGGTCAAGAGCGCGGGTTTGAGCGTGGTGGCTTCGGCCAAGATCGTGGGTTTGATGCCACGGTAGATAACACCGGCTTTGAAGATAAGCCAAACGACGGTTCTAATGATAGCAATAGCTAACGTATTGAATTAATCGAGCGTGTTGTCTGAAAAAACATTAAGACATGATTTATTCGTTTAAAACCTGCTAATAATAGTGGGTTTTTTTTGTATAGATAGCAGCAAGCTCTTTTATTCCGTATGCAGCACTATATTAGTGTAGATTTTGTAGACTATTACTAATATGAAACATAGTGTAGTAAAATAGCGTATTGATTCATTATAAAAATAGAGCGGATTCATGAGTGATACCAAAAACAACTTAACCCATGAGCAATTTATTACCACTGCTATAGAGGCTATTAATACCGAAATATCTGCGTTAGCACTGCTAACAGAGCAGATTGACGACAGATTTGCACAAGCATGTGACATCATTTTGACTTGTAAGGGTCGAGTGGTAGTCACGGGCATGGGTAAATCAGGGCTGATTGGACGCAAGATTGCAGCGACCTTTGCCTCAACTGGTACGCCTGCTTTTTTTATGCATCCTGGTGAAGCGGGGCATGGTGATTTGGGGATGCTTGTGAAAGGTGATGTGCTGCTTGCTATTTCAAACTCAGGTGAGTCAGATGAAATCAAGATGCTACTGCCAGTTGTTAAACATCTAAATATCCCTCTTATCAGTATCAGTCGTGATAAGCGCGGTATGCTACCACGAGCAGCTGACATTGTATTAACGCTTGGTCAGTCGCAGGAGGCGTGTCCACTTAATCTAGCGCCTACCTCCAGTACGACGGCTACTTTAGCGCTCGGAGATGCGTTAGCGGTTGCTTTAGTACATGCACGTAATTTTACTTCTGAAGATTTTGCATTATCGCATCCTGCTGGTGCCTTGGGTCGTCAGCTATTGACGCGTGTCGAAGATTTGATGCATACCAATTCAGAAGACTTGCCTTTGATTCATCAGCAGGCCCCATTGCAACAAGCTTTGTTTACCATGTCTGCCGGACGATTGGGCATGACCGTAGTGACTGATGATAACAATAAGGTCGTCGGTGTGTTCACAGATGGTGACTTACGCCGAGGGTTAGAAAAAGGCATCGATCTACAAACGCCAATGCATGAAGTGATGGTCAGCAATCCACGCCATATTAGTAAAACGATGCGTGCGTCAGATGCGCTAAGTGTTATGAATGAAAGTGGTATTAGTCAGTTATTGATCATTGATAATGAAGATCGTTTAGAAGCTATTATTACCGTGCATGATTTGCTACAAGCTGGGGTCAAATAAGGTTTGTGAGTTGCCGTTGAAATAGTTAAGCTATATAGAATAACGCTTCGAAAATAAATATTAAAAAGAGACAAATAATGCAGGACTTGATACAGAAAGCCGGACAAGTAAAACTATTGGTCATGGATGTTGATGGTATTTTATCCAATGGTCAAATCATCTATGATGCTAATGGTGTTGAGACCAAAGCGTTCTCAGTACATGATGGTGTGGGTGTTAAGTCGTTAGCACGCTACGGTATTTTGACAGCCATTATTACCGGCCGTAGTAGTGCGATGGTGAATAAGCGAGCAGCAGAAATGGGCGTTAACCATGTGGTGCAAGGCCGTGATGATAAATTAATCGCATTAAACGAGCTGCTATCATCTTTAGATCCTGCCCTGAATATCACTGCTGCCGACTGTGCCTATATGGGCGATGATTTACCGGATATCAAAGCAATGCAAACAGTAGGATTCGCGGCAACCGTACCTAACGCGCATGCTGAAGTTATCAAGCGCAGTGACATGGTAACGACTCGTGCTGGCGGTACTGGTGCAGTGCGCGAGATATGTGACCTTATTTTAAAAGGTCATGGACATTATCAAGACTTTATCGCGCATTACACGCTTGATGAGGCGCAAACTCAGGATAACCAGTCGTGAATACACGTGTCTTAATTGTATTAGCCTTAATTATTGCTGGTATCGCAGGTTGGTTTTTTCAGCAGCAAGGCGACGTAACGCCGCCAGTCAATATTGAAACAACAGATGTCGATTATGAAGCCACTGATATCAAAGCCGTGCAGACCAATGAACAAGGTGAAACCGAATACGAGCTTACCGCTGAGTCTTTGACGCATAATCCTGAGACCAATCAGGATGAAATGTCAGGCATTACCATGAATTGGGAACCATCTGCAGAGCAACGCTATCGTATTCAGGCGGCCAGTGCAGCCATCAGTCAACAGACAGGGGAGCTCAGTTTATCAGGTGGATTTACACTGGTGAGCGAAGGCAATAAGAGTACCCCTGATATCGAACCGATAAAAGTGACTGGTAGTACGCTAAAAGGTAATACGAAATCAGGCAAAGTATACAGTGACGCGCCTGTGAAAATCGAACAAGGTATGAATCGATTTGAAGCCTCTAGTATGACTGCCAATCTTGAGACGGGTGAGTATGAATTTGGCCAAGTGGCTGTTGCCTTTTCTCCATCTGAACGCCAAGATAAAGCATTATTTTAATCAAAGTATTTCTTATTTACTGTGTTAAAAAATAGCAGCTAGCATAAAGTTTGCAAATCCTACCACCTATTATGAAATGAGTTATTTATATGAAACTTAAATTTTTGCCTACTTTACGCGCATCATCACTCTGCTTGCACAAATTGCGCGCACTGCCAATGGTGATGTTATTGGCGCTACCGCTATATAGTCATGCATTGCCATCAGATTCTAATCAGCAGATCAAATTGCTAGCGGATAAAGCCACTTATAGTGAGCGTACCGGCGTGACCAGTTATGCAGGTAATGTCATTATTACTCAAGGTACGTTTAAGATGACGGCCGACAATATCACGGTCAATCTATCTCAGCAGCGTAGCATTAACTCAGCGGTAGCAACTGGCCGTCCAGCGACTATGCAGCAAGTAGTCACACAAGAGAAAGGCTTGGCAAAAGGGCAGGCTAATAAAATTGACTACAACGCAGTGTCTGGGATTATTACACTAACTGGTAATGCAAAACTGGTTCAGAATGGTGCAAGCTTTGCTGGTAATGTTATCCGTTATAGCCTAAAAGCAGGTGATGTTGAAGCAACCGCTGGTGGCAATCAGCGCGTTGAATTGGTATTCCCGCCTAATAACGGTACAAACCAAAGTGGCGTACGTTAATCCAAATAAACAGGCTATGAGTAAATAAGTCTGCCTTTAGCAATGCTTAAATTTTGTGAAAGTAAGAGTAAGTTATGAGCGATGATAAAAATCTAGACCTATCGGCATCAAATACCAATACGGCGCCTGTCGCTCGATTGACTATGCAAAATTTAGGCAAGCGCTATGGAAAGCGTTGGGTAGTCAAAGACGTTTCATTTTCTGTCGAACAGGGTCAAGTCGTCGGACTGTTGGGGCCTAATGGTGCTGGTAAAACGACTAGCTTCTATATGGTGGTGGGACTGGTCAATATGGATAAGGGCCGTGTTACGCTAGGTAAAATGGACTTATCTAAATACGCAATGCACGAGCGTGCGCGTGCGGGTATCGGTTATCTACCACAAGAAGCATCAATCTTTCGTAAACTGTCTATTGAGGATAATATCTTAGCTATCCTACAGACTCGTACAGAATTAAGTAAAGCTGAACAGCATCAAGAACTTGAAAAGTTGATTGGCGAGTTCCATTTAGAACATGTGCGCAAGTCTCAGGGTATGAGCGTGTCAGGCGGTGAGCGTCGTCGCTGTGAGATTGCGCGAGCATTGGCCGCTGATCCTAAGTTTATCTTATTGGATGAACCTTTTGCAGGGGTAGATCCTATCTCTGTCGGCGATATCAAAGACGTTATTTTGACGCTTAAAAATCGCGGCATTGGCGTTTTAATCACTGATCATAATGTTCGAGATACATTGGCGATTTGTGAAAAGGCTTATATCGTATCAGAAGGCGCTATCATTGCAGAAGGCACTTCGGCTGAAGTGTTAGAAAATGATTTAGTGAAATCCGTTTATCTAGGTAAAGACTTTCAAGTATAAGTGAGAGCGTTAAGTTGCTTATCTCATACTCTATTTTATATAGTGCACTCAGAACAAAAAGATGCCGTTAAAGTAGAGTTGTGCTGGCATAGGTTTTCCTTACTTCCTCTGCATTTTGCCTTCAAAACGCTGCGTAAAGTTATACTAACAACTTTATATTTTCTAATTAACTAATAGAGCTGGTTAACACTATTCTATATAGAGCCTGTAAGCCAGTTACTACTTATATCTACAATTAACATCTCTACAATTAATATCATCCTCTTTCAAGTACAGCTTGTAAAACTAAAGGCTGACTTATCATGACAAATATTTTTGAATCAGCGCTTATAAAGCGTGACATTATTACCTTCATTATTCTCGATTGATCCTCTGAATAAGGCTTATAAGCTATGGCAAAAAATAAAAGCAGCTATGTCTGTCAGCATTGTGGCGCGCATTTTGGTAAATGGGCTGGACAGTGTACGGATTGCGGGGAATGGAATAGCTTGGTCGAAGCCCCAAATGTCAGCATGCCACATCACAATAAGAGCATTGCTAAGCCCAATAACGCTAGAGCTGCTACTCGTGGTACCAGTGCGCCAGCTGGTAACTATTCCGGTACTCACAGTGCTGTCATGCCGCTTAACGCAGTAAGTGTGACGCTCGACACACGCCTACCAACCGGTATCAGTGAGTTTGATCGCGTACTTGGCGGCGGCCTAGTGGCGGGTTCTGTGGTGCTGATCGGTGGTGATCCAGGTATTGGTAAGTCAACTATCTTGCTGCAAACCGCGACCAATATGGCACGGGCGGATTCACTAGCAGGTAGTGCGTTATACGTGACGGGTGAAGAGTCACTTGCACAGGTGGCCATGCGAGCCAAACG
Source organism: Psychrobacter sp. 4Bb (assembly GCF_002836735.1). Lineage (GTDB taxonomy): Bacteria > Pseudomonadota > Gammaproteobacteria > Pseudomonadales > Moraxellaceae > Psychrobacter. The sequence goes on from NZ_PJAS01000070.1 coordinate 5,615, forward strand.
TTTAGACTTGCCTGCTGATAGACTGCGTGTACTGGCCGAAACTAACGTAGAAACTATCTGTGCTGCATTAACGCAAGAGCAGCCAGCCATTGCTATTATTGATTCTATTCAGACTATTTATACGGATGCTATTAACTCTGCACCAGGTGGTGTCAGTCAGATTAGAGAGTCTGCAGCGATTTTGACGCGTTATGCTAAGCAAACGGGAACGGCACTATTTTTAGTAGGACATGTAACCAAAGAAGGTACGCTAGCTGGTCCGCGAGTATTAGAGCATATGGTTGATACGGTACTTTATTTTGAAGGCCAGTCTGACTCGCGTTTTCGTATGATTCGTGCGGTCAAGAATCGCTTTGGTGCGGTTAATGAACTAGGCATCTTTGGTATGACTGATATGGGGCTCAAAGAAGTCGCCAATCCATCAGCGATATTTTTAAGTCGTTACGATAAACCTGTTGCTGGATCTGTGGTGATGGTCAGCCGTGAAGGTACAAGGCCGTTATTAGTAGAAGTGCAGGCCTTGGTCGATGATTCACAAGGTTCGCCTAGAAGAATGGCGCTAGGTTTAGACTTCCAGCGTTTATCCATGCTACTAGCGGTGATGCATCGCCACGGCGGAATACATACCAGTGGACAAGATGTCTATGTCAACGTCGTTGGTGGCGTCAAAGTCATAGAGACAGGATCTGATTTGGCTGTACTGTTGGCTTGTGCTTCAAGTATCAAAGAGAGAGCGTTACCATCTTCATTAGCCGTATTCGGCGAAGTAGGTCTATCAGGTGAGATACGCCCAGTACCTAATGGACAAGAGCGCCTGAAGGAAGCGATGAAACATGGGTTTAAGCATGCCATCATTCCAAAGGCCAATGCACCTGCTAAGGATGCGTCTCAGTTTAAAGGTATCAACGTGATTGCTGTTGAGCGTCTGGATGATGCTATCGAAAGTGCATTTGAGTTATAAGGTATATAGAACTAATAGTACTTCGTTTTAAGTAGCTTAGTCGCTACTATGAGCCTAGAGCGATCAATATAGACCATAAAAAACGCCTAACCAATGATTAGTTAGGCGTTTTTTGCTATATAGGCTAGTAATATTATTGGTCTTTAAAACTGATACCTAGAATTAAGGTCCTGCAACACGCTCAATAGCAACGTTACCCACGCCTTTGCTCGTAATACCGAGTTTTTTGGCAGCACCATAAGACAAATCTAACACACGATTACCATGGAATGGGCCGCGATCGTTCACTTTTACCACGACACTTTTACCATTGGTTTTGTTAGTAACTTTGACATAGCAGTTCAACGGCAATGAGCGATGCGCTGCAGTTAAACCGTTCATGTCAAAAGTTTCGCCACTGGCAGTCTTGCGACCATGAAACTTACGACCATACCAAGACGCAAGACCAGTCTGCTTAAATTTGCTGACAGAGTTAGAGGCAACAGCTGTTAGGCGCTCTAATACATCTTCATCATTGGTAACTTGTGTCGTATCATTGGCTAACAATGAGCTACTAAGTGCCAATGAAGTCGGCTGACGGGCTGACTTTACCAAACTTGATGCGCCATCATGTTGACGGCTTAACTCACCAAGTACACGGTCAATGTGGGAGGCGTTATCTTGCGAAATCATAGCAAGTGTGGTCTTTGCTTCTACAGCATTTGCATTGGTAGCGACTGCAGAGCCAGCAAATAACATTGCTGACATTGTAAGTAAACCAGATAAACGCTTGTTCATAAATACCTCTATAACTTATACATCAAAACCTAACTCTAAATATTTTAGATTGAGCATGGCATTAATCTCTTATTTTCATATTGATTAATGAGTGGCTCTTATAGATATTAATATATGGTAATTTTTCATTTCATTATCATCAGTGTTCAGCAGAAATAGAGCTAAAGTGACTGATGATACGCTCAAATGATAGTTAGCGATAAGCATTGAATACAAAGTCCAAAATCAGGACTAAGTGACAATGTCACTATATGTTGTATTTACATGATGTGCGATCTACAAACTTCTTTAGAGTGCTACGTTAATAAAAGGTTCAGAGGACATCGCGTATCGCTTTGTTATCAAACCGTTAATTAAGTAGTGTATTTGAAAGTCTGGAATCTACAAGATGCTAACTATACGGCTACGCTACAACCTAAATATATTTAAATGCAAAGTTTATTAGTAGCTATGTACGGGTTATGTATCAGAGTACAGTAAAACGAGGTTAACGCAATTTTTTGTAAAAAACAAGGAATAAAATCTTTCTGAACTTATAGGCGATTAACTCATATTGAAAATCATGTCTATTTACTATTAAAAATAAGAGGCACTAAAACGAACAATTATTTCGGATTTGTAACTATTCTAGTGATTGATATGAACATACATTATATGAAGACCATTAAAATAAAAAAGCCACAGCGCTCAGAATAAAACTTTTCTTCACGCTATGGCTCATTGTCTTTTATCAAATCATTTGTAGTACAAAACAATTTATCTTAATGGTACTACCATAATTATTATAACGACTTACTTGAAAGACGAATTATACAGAAAGTATATTATACAAGTTAGCCGGATTTATGTGTATGGATAGACATGAGTAGGCCAAATCCTGCCATCAAAGTCACGATAGCCGTACCACCATAGCTAATGAATGGTAGTGGAACACCTACGACAGGCAAAATGCCGCCAACCATACCGACATTAACGAATATATAAACAAAAAAAGACATAGCGATAGCACCAGCCAACAATCTGCTGTAAACGTCAGGATGGGTGAAAGCGATATATAAGGCGCGTGACAGAAGGCAAAAGTAAATGAACATCAGTAGCATCACACCGAGTAAACCAAACTCCTCGGAGAAGGCGGCAATAATAAAGTCAGTATGGCCTTCTGGTAAGAAATGTAAGTGTGATTGCGTGCCTTCTAGATAGCCTTTTCCAGTAAGACCACCAGAACCAATGGCTGTCTTCGATTGAATGATGTTCCACCCAGCACCTTGTACATCTGCTTCAGGATTAAGGAGTGTCAATACCCGCGTACGCTGATAGTCGTGGAGTAAAAAATTCCAAGCAAATGCTATAAACGGCACAGCCAAAATTACAGCAGCAGAGATTAAACGCCATGAAAGACCTGCTAAGAAAAGCACAAATATGCCGCTAGCAGCGACCAGTAGTGATGTGCCAAGATCGGGCTCTTTAGCAATTAATAGCACCGGTACAATGATCAATGCTAAGGTAATAGCAATGCTAGATGCTGACGGTGGCAAATCACGCTTAGACAAAAACCAAGCACACATCATTGGCATACCAAGCTTCATAAACTCTGAAGGCTGCACACTACCGAACCCAGGCAAATTGATCCAGCGCTGAGCACCCATACGTACTTCACCGATAATATCTACCAATACCAATAATATAAGTCCTAAGATATAAAATATGGGCGTAAAAGTACGATAGAGACTGGGCGGTATCTGCGCCATGGTAAACATTACCGCGAATGCCACTCCATAACTGACCATTTGGCGAATAACCATACCAATATCTTGGCTGGCGGCGCTGTATAGAATCGTCAGACCAATACAACAAACCGTCAATAACAGTAAAGTTAACCATGGGTCGATATGAATACGTTGCCATAGCGTCGGTGCATGACCTTGACCCAAATGATGGCTCTGACGTGAAAAACGATATTGCGGGTTAGAAGACATAGGCAGAATTTGGCTAACAATTGGTGTAGGAGGGAAGTACTAACTAAATTATCTCATTGTAAATAATGATGAGAAGCGTACTTAAAAGTACCGACTTTAATAAAAGTATGCGAGCACGCGATGGCTATATAATTCACAAATAATAATAAAGTCACTCAATTATAAAAGTTGTAAGGATAAGTGTTAATTATCAATATTGGACTTCAAATTAGAAGCGATAGTTTAGCCTGCTTGTTGAAAATTTGATAGTATCGATAAAACGTTTTTAGCGGTAGTTTATTGCAATGATAAAATCAAAAATCCATGCGTATAGGCAAATTTGCCAACCTATTATCACCCTTATCCTATGTGCTGGCAGTGTCAGTGCTCATGCCGTTATCATCAGTGATGATAGTGAACGCCGTATTCAAATACGTCAAAGTAGCAGTACAAGCAATAACAGTAATGCGTATATAACGCCCTCTACTAACAGCTCAAATCAGCGTCCTGGTGTTACCATGTTGAGTGGTGCGAACGCATCAAATAGCGACAGTATGCAAAACTTGATTGTACAAAAACAGCGTGATTTCGAAATTGATGCTAGGTTGTCCATTGAAGAAAACAAACGTGTGAATGTAGTGAGACGCGGTACTACTTATAGTACAGCAAACAACACCTATAATGGTGCTTATAACGATTCTATGAGTATGGACTTTAATGCATGGTTAAATAGCAATAGTTATCGTGCCAGACAAGTAGCAGAGTATGAGCGTTATCTTAGCGCACGAGTCGGATCACAGAATGTACCGCCATTGTCTCAACTGCTGACGACTGCCCGTAGTTGGAGTAAATGCGGATATGAGCCTTATCAACTGCCACCTCAAGAACTATGGTCTAACATTGTACCAACATTACGCCTTTATAGTGAGTTGAAAAACCAAGGTATTTTACCACTTAGTAGTGAGATACGTTCGGTATATCGTAACCCAGGATTGAATGATTGTGCAGGCGGGGCAGATGGTAGTAAGCATATGAATGCAAGTGCTATGGATATCTGGGTGCCTGAGTACGAAGACAATTTATGGCGCTTGAGTACCATGCATGATGGCTTATGTCAGTTTTGGCATTATCAAGGACAGCCTTATAACTTTGGTTTAGGATTATATGCGACGGGAGCTATTCATTTAGATACGGATGGTTATCGCAAATGGGGATTCAATCACGCTAGTAGTTCCTCTTCTTGCCGCTATTAATTGACTTATCAAGAATCGAGAATTCAAATAATTATAAAGTTAGCCGAGATAACGCTAGATATATATTCATTTTTATATATACTATTCCAGTGTTTACTAAAAATAATAATTTTGTAATTATTTGGTAGGATTCATAGGTCAGACGCATGAGTTCATTAAAAATTTGTTTGTTCTTTAAAAACTATGCTTTAATAATATGTGTTATCAATCGCCTTTATATTTTCATGGCTTATAAAGAAAACCACCAAATTTACTTTAAGCGAAAACTATGAAAAATCAGCGCTCGACAATGAAAAACTATCATAAATTAAATAACGAGAAGCAAAGTTTTTTGCACTTGAACTATAAGTATGGCGCTTTGTTTATTTCTGCACTTATGTCGGTATTACTGATTAGTGCGTGTAGTACAGAGATGTCCTCTGAGAACAATATGATAGTGACGGATAAGGCTGATAGACATATACAAAGCTCTAAAGAGATAGAAGATAGTATCAAGAACTCTTACGCTCGTTTGGCATCTAAGCGCTCTGATGTCTGTCCAAAACTAATTCAAGAAGAAACGGGTAATCAGGTTATTGAACGTATATCAGAGGTCATGGTAAATGACTACTGTGATTATTTTTTATATCCGCGAGAGGGTCAGCGCCTCAATGTTAAAGTAGATAACCGTCAAATAGAAGCGCTATTACTTGTGCCGACGCTACATAATTTTGCCAACGGTAATTATAAAGTGACGTCTTATGATAAGCATGTTATCCGTTTGAGCTATAACGGGGCTACCCATAAGCCTGAGCATTTTGTCTATGATGTTGCGCTAAAAATTTCTGACGCCAAGCATTCCTAATGCCAAGCATTAAGAATGTTCTGCTTCTTATTAATGCATCATAGTAATTTAAATATTTAAATGGACGTATTATAAGCAGTATTCTTTACCACTTATAATACGTCCACAAAATTAATGAGCCTTAACTTTTCTAAACTACTTTCCTAGCAACTTATTTCTTACTGGTTTTTTCTACCACTTTATTTTCTTTCCACGGATCTTCTTGCCCAACCGTAACTATCAAAAAGTTATCAGGCTTTAGCGTATCTCGCATGGTTTGATTGACCTCTGAAAGTGTGACTTGATTAATGCGATTGGTATAGTCAGCTAAGTAATTATTCGGTAATTGGTAAAAATTCATCATTCCAAGTAAGCTATTAATACCAGCATTGCTCGCAAACCCCATCGGGAAGCTGTTTTTCAAATTATCTGTAGTTAAGCGCATCTCCTCATTGGTGATACCCTTGTCTAGCGTCTCATTGATAACCGCTAAGCTTGCATCAATAGCCGCACGCGCCTTGTCATTACGTGTTGAAAAACCAATCTGGTAGGGACCTCGAGAGAGCATCGGATTCATCGATCCCGAGATTCCATAAGTATAGCCGAGGTTCTGTCTTACCTCCGTCATTAGTCGCGCATTAAAGTCACTGCCTGCCATGACTTCGTTTCCAACAGCAAAGTTGGTCTGCTGCTGCTGTGCTATTGGGTCAGTTGCCCGTTTACTACCCAGCTGTCCCATGAGTACAGTGGTTTGAGTGCTTGGGAATGGAATATGAACGTGCTGCGCTTTAGTAAGCGGTTTCGGCTCAGGTAAATCAGTGGCAGCTTGGCCGGTAGGCAATTTAGCAGTGATGTCTTCTGCCAGTTTTTTGGCTTGTTTTAATGTCAGGTTGCCGGTCATAGCAACAGACGCGTTTGCTGCAACTAGATATTTATTTTTAAAGTCTATCAGTTGTTGCTTCTCAATCGTAGGAACGCTTTCTAGCGTGCCGACTGATGGATGCGCGTAAGGGTGAGTACCATATAGAGCCTCGTTGAAAGCGATACTTGCTAAGCTATTGGGATCTTGTTTTTGTTGCTGCAGGCCTACCAACAGTCTTGCTTTATTGCGAGCTAGAACTTGCTCGTCAAAGGTAGGTTCACTCACCATCTGTGTCATTAAGTCAATGGCTGGCAGGAGATGCTTATCATCAGATAGGCTACGCAGTGAAACAATAAACATATCCTTATAGGCGCTACTGCTTAGATTGATGCCCAACGTTTCCACTGCACGAGTAAATGCATTTTCATCTAGGCTTTTTGAGCCCTGTTCGAGCATCGTCGCTGTCATATTCGCAATACCAAAACCATCCTTTTTGATACTACCATCACGCGCGCTACCAGCATTAAAACGCAAATCAACATCGACAATTGGCAAGGTGGTCGTTTGTACAAACATGACAGGTACGCCTGACTTGGTCTTAAACTGTTGAATGGTCGGTACGGTGACTTTTAAAGGTTTGTCATCATCTAAGCTGGTTAGCTTAGATAAGGCAGCAATTGGCGCACTTGCATCGACTGCAGCAGGTGAGCGGTAATCTTCAGCAGCTGTTGCATCTGCCTGCGCGGTAGTAGCTAAGATGCTAAAAGCAAAAATTACGCTAGCACTGAGGTGGGATCGCTTTTTAAGTGCGATAGTGCTTCTTATAGAGGATGAAGCAGTCTTAAAAGATTTTGGTTTTGCTTTAGAGTCGTATTTATTCTGAATCATGAGTTTCTTCTTATTAAGAATACGGTGTTATGGCCATTTTTATGAGACGTTTGATCATATATAGCGACTATTTCGCTGAGGTTTTACTGTCTTTAGGTGGCACGACATGCATCACCGTCAAGTTGTCTTTGACCAAATACTTTTTACTAGCAGCTTGAATGTCAGCCACACTAATACCGTCGAGCTTAGCTGGTAACTTGGCAAGTAATCTATCATCTAGACCGATAGATTGTAACGAGCCAATCATACGCGCTTGTCCTTCCATGCTGTCTTGCGCATAAATCAAACCAGTAACCGTATTGGTCTTGGCGCGACTGATCTCATCATCGGCAATAGGATCGGTTTTTAACTTTTCTATTTCTGAAGTTATGGCTTGTTGTGCTTGCTCTAAGCTGACGCCTTCACGAGGTGTTGCTTGAATCAAAAACAGCCCATCACCGCGATCTAGTAAGTCGTAAGAAGTACCAACCGTCGTCAATATACCTTGCTCCCGTATCAGTCGACTCTCTAAACGTGCAGATAAGCCGCCATCGAGCACATCTTGCGCAAGTGACAGGGCATAAGCTTGTTTTTCATTGTTGGTGCCTGCCGTGGCAAGGCTTGGCACGTTGTAACCCATCAGTAGAACGGGCACTTGTACGGCTTGCTCAGAGTCTACCTTTTGATAACCACGGAAGCCTTTTTGAGTCACAGAGGTACGTTTGGGTAGGTTGCTTTTTTCTAAATCACCAAAGTAACGTTTGACTTGAGTAAGTACTTCTTGTGGTTGCACGTCGCCGACGATGACTAACGTTGCATTATTTGGTGCATACCATGTCTTATACCAATTTTTTAGATCTGAAAGTTTGATCGATTCTAGCTCGTTCATAGGTCCAATGACAGATTCGCCTTTTGGGCTGTCAGGTAAGGCCAGCAGACGAAATGACTCATACGCTTTAGCAAGCGGATTGTCATCAGTACGTTGGCGACGCTCTTCCATGACCACTTGATGCTCTTTAGCAAATTCTTTGTCATCAAATATAAGGTTTTTCATGCGATCTGCTTCAAGCTCTAGCGCTAACGGCATACGATTGGCAGGGAATAGCTCGTAGTATCCGGTATAGTCATAGCTGGTAAAGGCATTATTGACACCACCAAACTTAGCAATTAGCCGCTCATAATCATCACTAGAAACGTTGGTCGTGCCCTTAAACATCATGTGCTCGAGTAAGTGAGAGATACCACCTTTATCAAGAGGCTCATCTGCTGAGCCCACTCGGTACCAGATTTGTGTCATAGCGACTGGGGCACGGTGGTCTTCTTTTATGACGACTTTTAGACCATTTTCTAACTGATATTCATGTCGACCTGACATATCCATTGTCAACTCAGACGGCTGAGTGTCTTTGCTCGTTTTATTTTCATCTGATATGTTTTGAGCCAAGCTATCGGTTGCGATTGAGCTTGTCGCAGTTGCAGAGTTAGTAGGCATCATATTGGTTTGACACGCAGAAAGTGACGCTGCTACTGCTAAGGCACAAGCAATGCGTAATGGTGCAGCTGCTAGAGGTAAAGACAATGGCATGGTATGGTCTACTTATATAAAATAATAATAGAAGAATTAGATACTAATCATAGCGATAGAAAACATTATAAAGAGGTCTGGGCACCAACCATAACACTAGCAGTTGGTCTGAACTCTTGCGTCGTGGTGCAACCGGTCACCAATATAGTCGTCGTTAATAAAACAGCCACACTGATGCTGCTGATTTTCTTATAGTGCTTAGAGAGTAATGACATAACGGATTCCTAATAAGTTTTTATCGAATAAGTCTTGGTAGAGTAGGCGAAGTCTGACAAGTAACAGGTCAGAATTTTGTGTCTAAACCTTAAGCAAAACTTTCTCAAATCATCGAGTGATTTTTTAAACAGATAAATTTTGACGATAGTCTAATAGGGTAAGGGCTGAGCATGACTTGAATTATGCTAAAATAGGTCAAAATTAGATGTCATGTCGCTCGTAGCCAGATGACAACCTATGAATCCATTAACAATAAACAAATAATTGATCGTGATAACTTTTAGGGCAAATTTATGAACAACCCAAACAATAGCAACCGCGTAGTCATTAACCTTGATGCTGGTCTTGACGACTTAGATGACGATGATATTACCTTACCCAGTCTACCGGTGCAATCTGTGCCCATTATTGATGAAACAGAAAATATTGCTCCGCAAAAGGACAGTATGGTAAACCAAGACGTCTCTAGTAATGATGCTGCGGACAATATTGCTTTAGCGACGCCAATTGTTATGACAGAAGAGCATAATGTCCCTAAAGGTAATTCTGAAAGCTTTTCGAGCGCTAAAGAGACAGCCGCTGCTACAAGTCAAACTAATACTGCGTCAACCATTCCTGCTATGCCATTGCAAGAGCAATTGGGTGATACACCAAGCGTAAACCCAGTGGCTGACAGTAATGTACAGGCAGCTACTACCAAAGAGCCTGCTACAGAGTTACAAGAGTCACAAGAGACTAAAGAAAATAAGAAAAAGGGCAGCTGGTTTAACCGTATGAAAACGGGCCTCAGTAAGTCACGCAAAAACTTAGCCGAAGGCATGGTCAGTATCTTAATCGGTGGCAAAGAGATTGATGACGAGCTCTTAGAAGAAGTCGAAGATCAGCTATTGGTAGCCGATATCGGCGTCAACGCGACGAACCGTATCATCAAGAGCCTTACCGAGCAGACAGATCGTGGTGACTTGATTTACGCACACTCTCTATATAAAGCATTGCAAAGTGAGTTGGTTGATATCCTCACACCAAAAGTTGAGCCATTGGTGATTGATACTAGCAAAAAGCCGTTTGTTATATTGGTAGTAGGTGTCAATGGTGTAGGGAAAACTACAACGATTGGTAAGCTTGCCAAGCGTCTGCAGGGCGAGGGTAAATCAGTCATGCTGGCAGCGGGTGATACGTTCCGTGCGGCAGCTACTGAGCAGTTACAGATTTGGGGCGAGCGCAATCATATTCCAGTGGTAGCGCAAGGTCATGGTTCTGACAGCGCTTCTGTCATTTTTGATGCGATGCAGTCAGCCAAAGCAAAAAATATCGATGTGCTCATTGCCGATACTGCGGGACGTCTGCAAAACAAAACGCATTTGATGGCAGAATTGGAGAAGGTCGTACGTGTCATGCGTAAGGCGGATCCAAGTGCTCCGCATGAAGGTATGATTGTGCTGGATGCTGGCACGGGTCAAAATGCTATCAACCAAGTCGAACTGTTTAATAAAGTTGTGCCACTGACAGGCATCACCATTACTAAGCTAGACGGTACTGCTAAAGGTGGTGTGGTGTTTAATATTGCCGAAACGACAGATGTGCCTATCCGCTATATTGGTGTGGGTGAGTCGATTGACGACTTACGTTCTTTTAGTCCGAAGCAATTTGTCGCCGCCTTATTCGAGACCGACGATAAAGAATAAGATAGCCAGTTTTATCTGGTAAATCATTTTTAAAAGAATAGGGGAGTAGACGCTATGATAGTTACCACAGCAACCTTTGGGTCGCATCGATTAACACTGATTGCTCGTGTCAATGGGCATGGTCAGCCTATGCTCGTTGAAGCCAACTGGCTGCTGGCAGGTAACTCATGGCATAGCTCAAAATCTGTACCCAAACTTAAAAAGTACTATGGCCTGACAGACGAAGACTTTACCTTTATAGATAAAAATAGCCTAAGCATGAATGAACCTGCTCAAGCATTATTGATAGAAACGATTTTCCAACTCAAAGACTATGCTGATGCTAAACGTAAGACGTTGGATTTGCCTTTAGACTTCTCTATGGGTACTGAGTTTCAGCAAAGAGTATGGCAGGCACTACAAGGTATCGAGTATGGCGAAACCATCAGCTATGCCACGCTCGCGCAGCGTGTCAACAGTCCAAAGGGATTCCGTGCGGTTGCGCAGGCTAATGGCAAAAATCCTTTTAGCATTATCGTGCCTTGTCATCGAGTGATTGCAAGTGACGGTAAGCTCGGTGGCTATACAGGCGGGCTAGATAAAAAAGAGTATTTACTATCATTAGAAGGAAGTTGGACGTAAAACTAAATCTAACTTAATAAAAAAGGGCCAAGTACTTTTAGTATCTGGCCCTTTTTACTGAACAATTAATAAGTTTATGCTTCAAGCTGAGCCATGACGTCAGCAGAGAAGTTCACGTTAGTATAAACCTCTTGCACATCATCAGCATCTTCTAGCATATCAATCATCTTCATGATCTTTTCAGCATCATCGACATTGTCGATCTCAGCCGTGGTAGATGGTGACATAGTGACCTCGGCGTTGTCAGAAATAAGACCAGCCGCATTAAGGGCATCTTGGACTTGACCAAAACTTTCCCATTCAGTGATAACGAGTAAGCTTTCGCCATCATTTTCGATATCAACGGCGCCCGCATCTAGTGCAACGAGCATCACTTCATCTTCTAAGCTGACATCGTTAAACGTGATTTCGCCACGTTTAGTGAATAGATACGCCACTGAACCTGATGTGCCAAGATTACCATCATTCTTGGTAAAAGCATGACGTACTTCGCTGACCGTACGGTTAAGGTTATCCGTCATGGTTTCGACCAGTACAGCCACACCACCAACACCATAGCCTTCGTAACTGACTTCTTCCATATTCTCATTATCGCCACCACCTGTACCACGGTCGACAGCACGATTAATCGTGTCGCGCGTCATATTGACGGATAGGGCTTTTTCGATAACGGCACGTAAGCGTGGGTTTTTGTCAGGATCGGGATCGCCTTGTTTGGCAGCTGAAACGATTTCACGAATAATCTTGGTAAATATCTTACCTCTTACTGCATCCTGACGGGCTTTGCGGTGTTTAATATTTGCCCATTTTGAATGGCCTGCCATATAACATCCTTAAGTTCTACATACTATTTTTATGGGTAAAAAGAGTGATCAACAACAACCTTCGGTATCTGATTGCCTGATTTTATACTATCATTACTTTGTCTATTTGAGGTAGTAGCGCTACTGGCACGTTAACGATTTGTATGTTGTTGAGAGTGCTTTTTTGCTACACTGTGGCAACTTATAGATTGTATTCACTGTGATAGGTGAGCGATATTATAAACCAGTTTTAGCTATTTTGACCAACTTGCCCTTATCCATCACATTTTAAGTCATTGCGTGCTATCAAGCCATTGATTTTATAAAGTACTGATTCTATGAAGCAACCAACCGCCGAAGCTCTTACACACTTGCGTAACCGTACGCATATCATTATTGAAGGCACAGATACTCGTCTGGGCAAGCTCTTTGATATTGTATTGCTGATTGCAATTTTAGCCAGTGTGGCGGTCGTCATGCTTGATAGTGTGCTATATATGCGTTTGCAGTATGGCACGTTGTTCTTTTATGCAGAGTGGTTTTTTACTATTTTGTTTACTATTGAGTATGCGTTAAGGCTGTTTTCAGCACCCAACCGCTTACGCTATGCTTTTAGTTTCTTTGGAATAGTAGACTTACTGTCTGTATTGCCAAGTTATTTGAGCCTAATGTTTGTGGGTGTACAGTATCTACTCGTGATACGGGTATTACGTATTTTACGTGTGTTCCGCGTTCTTAAGCTCAAGGCCTATATGCAACAGGCTGGGTTCTTGGCGTCTGCATTAAAAACCAGTCAGCAGAAAATTACGGTTTTCTTCCTATCGCTTGTATTGTTGGTAACCATCTTTGGTTCGATTATTTATGTGGTAGAAGGGCCGGAAAATGGATTTACCAGTATTCCACTGTCTATCTACTGGGCAGTTGTCACGATGACTACGGTTGGCTACGGTGATATGTCACCCAAGACACCGCTTGGGCAAGCAATTGCAACCATGGTCATGATCACAGGTTACTCGATTATTGCGGTACCAACAGGTATTTTCACATCAGAGCTAGCACGTAACATGCGTCCGCAGCTCAACCCGGTGACTTGTCCAAACTGTGGTAAATTCGGCCATGCAGTAGGGGCAGACTTTTGCGATCGTTGTGGACACGCGCTACATATCTAAAAATAGATTTAATCGTGGTAGTCAACATACCTACTACGAATCTACGCATCGATGTATTCATCAACCAGTGGTGACAGGTCGATCTCGACGCCTAGATTGACCAGATTCCAGTATTGTCCTGATACAGTACGGTCTAGCATCATAGTGGTAGCTGAGGGTTGAAACTGACCAAAGTACTTTAAAGACGTACGCATCTGGGCAATGGCCTCGTGATGTACTTGGCTGCTGCCAAAATCAAATTCGCCTTCTTGATAGGGTCTAATGGATAAAGGCTTTAGACCAATCGATAGCCACTTTTCATAAAACTCACCAGGGATGTTTTTGTCATCTTCGCGGCGAATATCTAATGCAATCAGATCTTGTTCAAGTGCAGTGACGTCACCTTTTAGTGCATGTTTGACAAAGCGTTTAAATAGCTGCACTTCGCTATCACTATAACTGCGGATACCCCCAAAATCATATGCCACGACACTACCGTCATGACGGAACGCGAAGTTACCTGGATGAGGGTCACAGTGCATACGGTATAAGCCAAATAGCTGACCTGCGGTAAAGTGAAACAGACGCTCTGCTATTTTTTGTTTGATGTCATTGTCCCATGTCGCAGCGACAGTCAATGTCTCTCCCATCTCTTCGGTCAACGTTAAAATCCGTCTAGAAGAGTGGCTACTAATCACTTTGGGAATAATAAGGCCTTCATCTTCTGCATGAAAAGCGCCGAATACGCGTAAGTTATGAGCTTCTTTAACATAGTCTAATTCATCGTGCAGACTCTGGCGAATCTCATTAAAAAGCTGCTCTTGTAGTTGCTTACTCATATTGAGCACGCCAGCTATTTTTAATGCCATACGTACTTGTTTGAGATCGCTATCACAGTTTTCATCAACATCAGGATACTGGACTTTGACCACCACTTTTTGACCCGATGGCAACGTTGCTTTGTGCACTTGTCCAATGGATGCTGCGGCAAAAGGTGTCTCTTCAAACTCGCTAAACAACTCTAAGATCGGCGCTTTCAATTCACGTTCAACTTGAGCTTGTATTTGCGCATACGGCATTGGCGGCGCATCTTTCTGTAGCTTTTCGAGCGCTGATGCAACCTCAGGCGGGAATACATCCTTATATTGTGAAGCAATCTGTCCGACCTTCATCACTGCGCCTTTCATCTCACCCAACGTTTCGGCAATTTGAACGCCCACGTCTTGCATCAGATCTGAGCGAGCTTGCAGACGTTTTTCTTCGTCACTTGAGAGATGCTTAAATGAGTTTTTAGCGGCTTTGCCAGCAATACTCGCTGTCATGCCAGCGAGTTTCATAAAGCGTTTTCCGGACGATTTTGCCATTCATGTCACCGTATAATGGGTTATTTGCTCAGTCGTAATTCTATTATTTTAATTGCAAGATTACTGTTTGACTAATGTGTGAAAACGCGAGTAATCATTTATAAAAAAGTAAGCACAGTCATATCATTTGCTTGTGTCAACTGCATACATATTGCTCAACCAGTAATCAAGCGCCATTTGATAACCCAATTGTCCCAAGCCGCAAATAACTCCGACTGCAATATCACTTAGATATGAATGATGGCGGAAAGGCTCACGGGCATGAATATTGGATAAATGTACTTCTATAAATGGTTTTTGCGTGGCCAATAGCGCATCGCGTAGAGCCACTGAAGTATGCGTAAATGCAGCCGGGTTGATAATGATAGCATCGACTTGGGCAGATTTGTCCGCCAATAATCCATGTTGCTGGATGTCGTCTACTAGCTTACCTTCATGGTTGGACTGTATGCATATTAACTCTACACCGTGGCGTGCGGCGCGCTCAACTAGTTGCTTTTCTATATCAGCAAGTGTCGTATGACCATAAATATGCGGTTCCCGTTTACCTAGTAAATTCAGATTTACGCCGTTTACCAGTAGTAATTTATGAGTCAGTATTTGATTTGAATTTTCGTTAGTCGATTGTTCGGCTGTTTTTGATGGGGTAGAGGAGGTCATAATGGTCTCGGTAACTATTGAGCGATGTTAATAATTTATAATAATATATGAATAATTTAAGGCGCGAGCTGCCAAGCTAAATTGGCTTCAACGCATTTTGCTCTTTATCATAACAGCTTGCCAGCTAGGTTATAAAAATTTGTCTAAAAAAATTATCTAGATATCAAAAAGCATATTAAAAGTCTTTATGTTGCTAAAAACCCGTGCTATGATATTTTTTATGCAATAAATATTGCAAGTTTGTTGCTATCATCAAATTTCATGACGATAAGTGCGTTTGGCGAATTCGTTATGGAAGCACTATGTAGGTAATTAAAGCATTACATAGATGATGGTAAGTAGAGTAGTAATACTCTTAATTTTTGATTTCATAATCTTAGACCCTGTTTATATGCAATGTCGCAAAGGAAGCTAGGGCTAAGCGGACTTTTTTAGGAAGTAATATTATGTCAGCTCGTGAGCAAGGTATCGTTAAGTGGTTTAATGACTCAAAAGGCTTTGGTTTCATTCAACGTGACAGCGGAGAAGATATTTTTGTCCATTTCCGCGCGATTCAGGGTGATGGCTATCGTTCTCTAAAGGATGGCGAAAAAGTTGAGTTCAGCGTAGTAGAAGGTGACAAAGGTCTGCAAGCTGAAGAAGTCAGAAAGATAGAAGAGTAATTTACTCAGACATTAAAGCGGTTTAGTTATAATGTCTGTACAAACTACTGATATACTACTGAGTCAAGCCCATCTTATCTTACCTATGTTGAGTGAACTGCAGCATATTTGGTAGGATTGGATTTGGGCTTGGCTTTTTTTATGCCTATATGTCTGATGGTTTTCCACAGACTTAATAAAGCTACTCTTACTGATTACGGTTTAAACACTACATTTGACACTATAAAGGTTCATTGTG
The DNA here is from genome assembly GCF_002836735.1 of Psychrobacter sp. 4Bb. Lineage (GTDB taxonomy): Bacteria > Pseudomonadota > Gammaproteobacteria > Pseudomonadales > Moraxellaceae > Psychrobacter. The sequence continues at coordinate 22,095 of NZ_PJAS01000070.1, forward strand.
AGCTTATTTATAATTAATAAAATACAAGTAATTCACTTAAAAGGATACTTTTTTGAGCAATTTTACAACGTTTACTGATTTGCCACTTTCAACAGCGACCCTGCGTGCAGTAAGTGATCTAGGCTTTACTGAATTGACGCCCATTCAAGCAAAGATACTACCGCATACATTGGCACATCAAGATGCTATCGGACAGGCACAAACGGGCACAGGAAAAACAGCGACTTTTCTACTGACTATTATGGAAGCCTTGCTTAAGCGTCCATTTACCAACGACGAAGAGCGCTATCTTGGTGAGCCGCGCGCTGTGGTCATGGCGCCAACTCGCGAACTGGCTCAGCAAATATTTGATGACTGCATTGCATTAACCAAATATACCTCGCTACATAGTGTTTGTATTATGGGCGGTACTAACTATGAAACTCAGCAGCACGAGCTTGAACGTCAATACGTTGATATTTTGGTAGCGACGCCTGGCCGTCTAATTGACCTTGCTAATAAAGGCATGGTGTATCTAGATAGAGTAGAGGTACTGGTACTTGATGAAGCCGATCGCATGTTAGATATGGGGTTCATTCCTGATATCAAACGCCTAGTTGGTCGAATGCCTGCCAATACCGATCGCCAAAGCTTGTTGTTTTCTGCAACCTTTAACCAAGATGTGATGAATTTGGCCTATCGTTGGTTACATGAGCCTCAGTTTGTTGAAATTGAGCCTGAACACAAGACCAGCGAGTTAGTAGATCAGCATTTTTATTTGCTGACAGAAGATCAAAAGCTAGACGCCTTGCAGCGTATTATCAGTGATGAAGCAGTAGAGAAGGTCATCGTCTTTGCCAATCGTAAAGACCAAGTAAAGCGTCTGTATCACAAACTGCGTCAAGCGCATAATATTGTGATGCTCTCGGGCGATGTCATTCAGCAAAAACGTGAGAAGTATCTACAGCGCTTTAAAGATGGTCACGCGTCTATCTTGGTGGCGACAGATGTAGCAGGGCGTGGTATCCATGTCGATGATATCAGCCATGTGGTTAATTTTACTTTGCCTGATCAGCCAGATGATTATGTACATCGCATTGGTCGTACGGGCCGTGCGGGACAGACAGGTATTAGTATCAGCTTTGTGAGTGAAGATGATGCCTTCAATATACCGGCATTAGAGAAGCACTTGGAAACCAAGTTTACGCTTGAGCAGTGGCAGGAATAATTGCTATAAACTGAGCATTATTCAAAAAATAAAAGCCCTCAATATCGAAAATGGTATTGAGGGCTTTTTTATATGCTAAGTGTTAATAGTATCTGTTACCGATAACTTTATTGAGCGTGTTCCATCATCTCAGTATGCTCATGGTGATTCATGTCCACTGATTCATCACTCATGTCATTCATACTATGATCCATATGGTCGTCCATATCCTGCATGTTGTGATCCATGTCTGCTGCCATATCCGTATCATGATTCATTTGGCTCATGTCGTGAGAGTCCATATCAGACATCATAGCAGTGTGGCTACCATGATTCATCTCACCATGGCCGCCATGCATATTTGCCATGACCATCGGCACGACTGCTACTGCCAACCCTGATATGACCATAACCGCACCATTTAACTGCCTTAAGCGAAAACGTCCGATCTTATCACGTAGCCAACCGACCGTTTCGTGCGTCGCAACCAACATCGGTATGGTTCCTAGACCAAAGACAAACATCAACGCAGCACCGCTTAATGGATTATGAGCAACGACCGCAATTAGTAGAGCGCCATATACCAAACCACAAGGCAAAAAGCCCCAAAGCAACCCTGCTGTTAATGCGCGCGGAAAAGTATTAAGTGGAAATACCTTTTGACGCAATGGGCTAAGATACTGCCAAAAGCGCATACCAAAACGTTCAAGCTTAGTCAAAAACGGTGCACCAAGCATCGTCACACCGACGAATACCAGTACCAATCCTAATAAAATACGCGGTGTACTATTACCCATCATTAATGGCTTTAATACGGTAATACCGATAAGTCCTGCGATTAAACCCAATAATGCGTAACTCGTTAAACGCCCAAGATGGTAAGTAGCCACCAAAGCACGGCGTTTAGCAGGGCTGACATCTTTCATAGACAGACCAAACGCGGTCACAAGACCGCCACACATGCCTAAGCAATGCGGTGAACCAAAGAATCCCATTAGTAATGCCGCCACAAGTAAAGCGATGGTCATGAACGCGTCTCCTAAGAATGGTAAAGGGCGAACTTGCTAGTGCTGAATTATTTAATAAAACGGCACCAATAAATTACGCATTTATAAGGTAGATAAATTAGATGTTTGAATCTTTATCTATCTCAGAATGTTTGTTATTTCCAACAGTTGCCGCTGTTTCATCTTGTTGCTGAGTAGGTGCTGAGCGTTCATGAGCCTGCATGGTTTGGCGGCGTTCTTGACGGTCATCCAATATAATACGCTGTGATGCATTGTCCAGATCTTCGAATTGATTTGACTTGACCGCATAACGCACTGCCCAAATAGCAACCACAAACAGCATGAGACTTAATGGAATTAATAAAAATATACTGAGCATGGCAAATCTCTTAAATAGCAGTGTCTCTTATTATTATACACCCATCACAAATGTAGTGGATGATCGGTAGCATTTAGAATGAGTTTCTCAATGGTATCGTATACATCTTTAACGTTTATTCGTCAGAGTCTTTTGCGGCATTGCCTCTTGGAGTCAATAGCTGCTGTGAAGTCACATCATTGGCATGGCGACAGTCCATCTGGGGACGTATCACATCTCGCAGGTAGGCTGCGACCTCATAGACAGCGCGCCGTGAGTGGCTTAAGTTGTGCGCAGGTTTCATCCAGTCGCGCCTAACTGGCAGTGGCGCAGGGAGTGGTGTGCTATTGATACCATTTAAGGCAAACTGTCTGCGTGCACGCGCCATATGATAGCTATCAGTAATCAGATATACATGGCGTAACGGAATGCGTTTGGCTGTAAAACGGGCGTTTTCACATGTATTCATGCTGGCATTTTCACTGATCAGTCCGTCGATACCGTGTTCCATCAACCATTGACCGAGCCATGGAGCTTCGGCGCCACTCAGTACGATCGGTAGGGGTAAGTCATGGTAAGCGCCCGCAGCGGTACGAGCGCGATTAAGACTATAACGATTTAGGATAATTTGGTTGTTGTGGTCATTGGTCAGACCGCCGCCTAAGACTACATAAGCGGTAGGCGGGGAGCTCATGGCAGCAGAAGGCATGTCAGGTAGCGGCAGTAGAGAAAAGATATAAACGATTGCTTGCGAAAACAGCGGAGTAAATAAGCTAATAATCACTAAAATGACGGACGTTGAGCCCAGTATAAAAGTAATGTTGATAATGCGAAAAAGCGTCACCATGCGTTCAGAAAACCGCAAGTAATATCGCCATAATCGCTTAGATAATAGCCGCTTAGACCATGATTTTTTAGGCCACATGCTCAGCATATCCAATTGAGCCATCAGCATTTACCCAGACTGGCTCACGTGACAATTGAATGGCAAATTTTTCATAGACAGTAGCAGCGATATATTTCTGCGCTATGGCTACATCCTCTTGTGTGGCTTGCTGAGGTGTATGGTTGGTCAGTACGAGTGCTTGCTGTTTATGCGTAAAAATAGGTGCAATGCCGCCGCCTTTTAACCCTGCTTGTTCAATGAGCCACCCTGCAGCCACCTTTACCATTGCATCAGGCATCGCATAACCAACGATAGCTGGATAAATTGCTTGCAGCGCTGTGAACTGCTCCTGAGCGATAATAGGGTTTTGAAAAAAACTGCCACAATTAGGTAGCTGTTTTGGATCTGGCAGCTTTTGTTGTCTAATATCTATAATGGCTTGCATAACGTCAGCAGGCATTGCTTGCTCGCGCCCTTGTTGCTCTGCATAGCGCTGCGCCACAGTCTGTACATCACCATAACTGGCTAAAATATTGGCAGGATCAGTATGTAATCTGAAACCTACACGGCTAATAAGCCAAGTGTTTGGTGTACGCTTAAAAATACTGTCACGATAGCCAAATTGGCAATCAGCAGCTGACAAATGGTGCCAAGTTTGTGTCGGCAAATGATAGGCGCGTACATACTGTAAGCGGTCTTCTAATTGTACGCCGTATGCACCGATATTTTGTATGGGTGCTGCGCCCGTCAGGCCCGGTATTAGTGCAAGGTTTTCCAACCCATACCAACCTTGACTGACCGTATGTACGACCAAATCATGCCAGTTCTCGCCAGCCATTACTTCGATATCAACATAATCGTCGGTTTGATTGGTCAGATGAATACCACGCATCTTTGGCTGCAGTACTATGGCTTTCAAATCGGCAGGCAATAAAACATTACTACCGCCAGACAGTACAAACAGTGGTAGCTTGTCTGCTGTATCCTCTATATAAGCTGCCATAAAGTCATCAAGCTGCGCTTCATTCTCCAATGTCACGACAGAGTCAGCAACACAGGCCAATGCCATAGTATTGTCGTGTGACAAGTCGATTGAATCATTGACTACGGCAGTCGCTGAAACATTCGAAACATCAGAGCTGATGGTAGACTGAGTACTGTGGTCAAGGCGTGAAGCTTGGGTCATAACATAGCCTATGTGGCAAAAGGATAATAAATGATAAGGTAGCTATAGTTGATTCAATTTAAAAGAGATACAAGGCAACTGAGTGTAGACGTAACTGTGATACTTCAAGCGAGGTTAACGCTGTAGCTCTTTTATAGAGGATTAACCTTATTATAGAGGATACCGGATGCAAGAGTAGCAGAAATATAGACAGTATGGCTAGCAGGCTTTCCAGCTTTCTATCCAAGCTTGGGCGCTTGATTCGATACGCTCGATCACTTCTTCAAAATCATCGTTATCGCCCTTATAGGGATCTGGCACATCACTGCCGCAATAGGTAGGGTCTTCTTCACTGAACAGTGCTAGTGTTGCCAAATTATCCTCTGACTTTGCTGTAATGCTGTCTTTAATAGCTTGTAGATCAGCTAGATTCTGTGAATCCATGGCTAAGATTAAATCAAAATCACGAAAGTCATTGGCACTGACTTGACGAGCGACCAGCTTATTAATTTTGTAGCCGTGTGACTTAGCATGACGTTGTGAGCGAGCATCAGGCGCACTACCAACGTGCCAATCACTGGTGCCTGCTGAGTCTACTTTTATAGATAGTCCAGCAATCGCTGCTTGCTGACGAAAAACTTCTTCAGCAGTAGGGGAGCGGCAGATATTTCCTAAACATACCAATAATACAGACGAGGGAGTACAGGCTTTCATCAGCATAATATGACCTTCTATAACAAAAAAAACATGCTATAAGAGACCAGCATTGTTAATGCGGCTTTTATTAGCATGCAATCGATTGAATCAGCTGCTAGCGTAACGCTTAATGCTTGGAATGGCAAGGATAGAGACTAAACAATAGCGTCATTTAACAATGAAAATTTGGCCATATGATGCATGGCCAAAAGGCGAAATAGTGAAACGGTTTTAATCTTGATTACTTTTAAAACGTTGTAGATCGCGTCGCTCTTTTTTGTTGGGTTTGTTGTCAGGACGAGCAAGGTTGGCTAGTTTGCGCTGTTCGGCATAGTAAGCACGGCGCGTCTCGCTTTCTTTGGTCTCTGAATATAGTACCTCAGCGGCGGTCGCATTGCCACGCTGTGCAGATAGCGCCTCAACAACGACAGTCTTTTCAGTCATAGCGGTCGCTGAGCCTTGACGAATGGTTAGCTCATCTCCGACTGAAATCTCTTTACTGGTTTTTACCCGGCTACCAGCATAGTGCACGCGTCCACTTTCAATCGCTTGTTTGGCTAGGGTGCGTGTACGATAAAACCTAGCTGCCCATAGCCATTTATCGAGACGGATTTTCACCAAACCTTGGTTATTGTCATCAGTATTTTTTTTCATAAGAGTCACTCTGCATTCGTTTTTATATTAAATAATAGTTTTATATAAACAATATTAGGGCAACTTTAATATTTGCAAATAGATTTGATGACTGTGGGTTAGTTGCACCATTGTTGTTCACAAGGTACACCATCGTGGTTGCCATCCATTTTAGTATTAGGACAGTAGTTTGTAAAATAGGTGGCTTCTGCACAGGATGTCATTTGTGAGCAATGTGTTCTGCCGTCACATGAAAAGTTTGAGGCCGGTTGTGTCGATAAGACTGGAGTTGCAGTTGGCGCTGATGTTGAAGTGTTACTCAAATCAACGTATGTTGGCGGTATGTCATCAATATTATCAACGTCATTAGAGGTAAGAGTAGGTTGCGTTACGTTATCTGCCGCTGCATTGGTTGTAGGTTGATGTATCGTATTTTTAGGTTGAAGGACTCTATAACCTATAAGCACGAAAATCAGGCAGGTCAATATCACTAATACTTTGTTTATCACTGTGCCATACCTGCCAGCTAATAATCATTATTAATATGAAAATGGCAGTTTTTAATCGACTTAAAAACTGCCATTAGGTAAGAAATATGATATCTATTTTTACTATCTCAAAAACAACTGATAGCCAATATTGTCATTGACCGTGGCACAGTCATAACCAATATCTAAAAGCGCGTCTTGTAGCTGACGAGAGTTGCCTTCAGAGGCTTGCAGGCCAACCAGCACACGACCTTCAGCAGCACCATGGTTGCGGTAATGGAATAAAGTAATATTGAAGTCATCCCCCAATTTCTCTAAGAACGTTAGCAATGCGCCTGGACGTTCTGGGAATACCACTTGTAGCAATTGCTCGTTTTCGACATGAGCATGACCACCAATCAAATGACGGATATGTGATTTGGCGATATCATCATCAGTCAGGTCGTGAGCAGTGTAGCCATCGTCTGACAATTGGTTACTGATGGTTTGACGCTCTTTTTCGCCTTCTTTTAAAGCGATACCTACGAAGATTGAGGCAGGCTCCATTGAGTCTGGTGACTTTTTGCTGTCAGCACGGTAGTTAAACTCAGTAATATTACGACCGTGTAGACTGCGACAGAAATTTAAGAAAGCACCTGTTTGTTCAGGAATAGTAACCCCAAAGATAGCTTCTTTTTTCTCACCAATTTCGGTACGCTCAGCGATATAACGCAAGCGGTCAAAATTCATATTGGCACCGCAAATGATACCGACGCAGTTTTTGTCTTGGATATTATTGGCTTCGATATATTTTTTCATACCAGCGACTGACAATGCACCAGCAGGTTCAACGATGCTACGGTTTTCTTCAAAGATATCTTTAACAGCCGCACACACCTCATCATTGGTACAAGTGATCACTTCAGGCTCAACGATAGGACCTGAGTTATCGCTTTTTTGCGTACGGACGACGTCAAAAGGTAATTCACCAATCTGTGCGACTGCCACACCATCGACGAACAATCCTACTTGCTCAAGCTTGACACGTTCACCTGTTTCAAGCGCCGCTTTTAGACAAGCTGACTGCTCAGCTTCTACCGCAATCACTTTTACATGTGGTGCCACTTCGCCTAAGAATGCGGCCACACCAGAGATTAGACCACCACCACCAACGGCAACGAATACATAGTCCATATTGCGCCACTGCTGGGTCAGCTCAAGACCAATGGTACCTTGTCCTGCGATAACCAGCTCATCGTCATAAGGTGGAATAAAGGTCAGTCCTTCGCGTTCAGCGCGGTCAATCGCATAGCGGTTTGCTTGATCAAAACTATCACCGTGCAGATCTACATTGCCACCAAGTGCTCTTACCGCATCCACTTTGATATCAGGAGTCGTGGTTGGCATGACGATGATGTTGTTTAAAGATAATTTGCGCGCAGAGTAAGCCACGCCTTGCGCATGATTACCTGCGGAAGCACAAATGACGCCGCGCGCTTTTTGCTCGTCGCTCAACTGACTGATACGGTTATAGGCACCGCGCAATTTAAATGATTTGACCGGTTGTAAGTCTTCACGCTTAAATCTAATGTCATTGGCAAAACGTTGGGTCAGCTTGGGCGCCGTTTCCAGTGGTGTTTGAATAGCAACGTCATAGACGGTGGCTTGTAAGATGGCTCGTACCCAGTGTGACAGCATAGTAATCCCTAAACAGAGTAAATATAAAAAGTGTAGATGAATATAAAAACGAAATAGATTAGCCTATGCCGATTTTTAGTATCTTGCAAGACTCAATTGCAGTTTTCTTGGGATTTCGTGCTTGAATTTACATGAAGTGCAAGTATTTGCCGAAGTTAAGTCTTAGCTAGGCACGATAGGACTCACAAATTAGCGTCATGATGCGCTAACATCCATTAATATCATCGGTTATAATAGCCGCGCATTTTATCTGTTTTAGCCTTTTACTTTTTTTAAGACCATACGTTTATTTTCCAAGGATTTATGATGAGTGATCAGCAAGCACAAAAGCAAGCCGCGGCCAAAGCTGCTCTAAGCTATATCGAAGACGATATGATACTTGGGGTAGGGACAGGTAGTACGGTCAACTGTTTGATTGAGTTGTTGCCACAATTGAAGCTTGCTGGCGCTGTCGCTAGCTCACAGGTGACAGAAGATAAACTTCGTGCGCTTGGTATCGAAATAGTCGATTTAAACTTTGCTGGTACATTGGATGTTTATATCGATGGTGCGGATGAAGTCAATGAGCACTTGCAACTTATCAAGGGCGGCGGCGGTGCATTGACTCGCGAAAAGATTGTGGCAGCAGCTTCAAACAAGTTCGTCTGTATGGTCGATGATAGCAAAAGCGTTGATATACTAGGTCGCGCGTTTCCAGTACCAATTGAAGTATTACCACAAGCACGCTCGTATGTGGCTCGCCAATTGGCCAAATTAGGCGGTGAGCCAGTATACCGTGAAGACTTTGTCACTGATTATGGTAATGTCATTCTAGACACCTATGACTTGGATGTGAGTAATCCAATCGCGCTCGAAAAAGAGCTAAATAATATCGTAGGTGTGGTCTGTAATGGTATCTTTGCAGCAAACCAAGCAGACGTTTTGCTAAAAGCAGGTGCTAATGGCGTGACAACGCTCACGCGTTAAACTATCTCTAAATCATTTGTATAAACAAAAAAGCCGTCCAGATCTGGACGGCTTTTTTATTTGGGAACTTATTTAGGAGTGTACTAGCAAGTTATCTTACTATTGATCTCACTGTCTTTTGATAGAATAGCCTAAGTTATGCAGATAACTTGATTTTGTCTTTAAGTAAAAACTCCATCAATGCTTTTTGTGCATGTAAGCGGTTTTCCGCTTCGTCCCAAACGACAGAACGTGGGTCATTAAGCATGTCATGAGAGATTTCCTCGCCGCGATGGGCGGGCAAGCAATGCATAAACACCACTTCAGGGTCGGCTTTGTCTAATAGAGACGGTGTCACTTGATAAGGCGCAAAACGACGTGCACGTGTGTTTTGCTCTGATTCTTGACCCATACTTGCCCACACATCAGTGACAATTAAGTTAGAATCTTTTGCCGCGTCCTGTACGTTTTCTACCAGACTGACGCAATGTGAGAAGCGTTCCATAAGTTTCGGATCAGGCTCAAACCCATAAGGCGCTGCCACGCGTAGTTCAAAACCAAACTGATTGGCAGCTTGCATAAATGACGAGCACATATTGTTGCCATCACCGACCCACGTGACGATTTTATTTTCGATACTACCGCGATGCTCGTAATAGGTTTGCATATCAGCGAGCAATTGGCATGGATGATAGTCATCGGTCAACGCATTGATAATCGGTACGCTTGAGTATTCAGCAAAGGTTTCAACTTTTTCGTGCCCGAAGGTACGAATCATGATGATATCAACCATGCTAGAAATCACGCGTGCTGAGTCTTCTAGTGGCTCGCCGCGACCGAGCTGCGTATCGTTTGGTGATAAAAATATGGCGTTACCACCAAATTGACCCATGCCCGTCTCAAATGAGATACGGGTACGCGTTGAAGATTTTTCAAATATCATGCCAAGCGTACGACCAACAAAAGGCTGGTATATCTCGCCTGCGTGTTGCATCTTACGCAATTCGCTTGCGCGTTTGATTAAGTTTTCTAGTTCTTGTTTGGTTAAATCAGATAAGGTTAAAAAATGGCGCAAACTCATAGTAATCCTAGCAGTCGATCGCAGTCAGTGAAACGTCATCAGTCTTCAATAGCATCGCGTCAGTGCGTATACTGGGTTGACAACAAACTTTTAGTATAGCGTATTTACTTTCAATGTAAACGTTCATTTTTATCAAGATCAAATGGCTTGCCAAATAGATCGAAATCACATTAGCAATCCACGATATCTTGTATGCTAATGACTGTGCCGCTAATGACTATGCCTGTGTACGGTTTGGACGTATGCTAAGGCGACATAACAGCTCATAGCTAATCGTCCCAGCATGACCTGCTACTTCGTCGACACGAGGCGCATCGCCCCAGAGCATGACCTTGCTATCTATAGCAAGACTCTCAGGTGCATTACTGATATCAATGACAATCATATCCATAGCTACTCGCCCAATAACTGGGCAGCGGTAGCTTTGGCTGTCGTTAGCATCCATGACAGTAACATACGCATCATCAGTAACCACACGTGGATAGCCATCGCCATATCCCACGCTGACCAAAGCGGTTCTGGTATCTTGCTGCGCACGCCAGCGGCTACCATAGCCGATTGCATCATTTGCGCTAACGGTTTGTAGAGCAATGATTTGAGCACTAAATTCCATCGCGGGCTGCAAGTTTAGTTCTTGTGCGCTTTTATCAACCACAGGCGAGCTACCGTATAAGATAATGCCTGGACGTACCCAGTCATAATGGTACTCTGGGAAGTTGACGATACCAGCAGAGTTGCATAACGAACCTTGGATACCTGGGCTAATGGTTTCTTTCAAAGTTGCTAGTACGCTTGAGAAGCGCTCAATCTGCATCGCATTTAATGGATGATCGTGGTCATCAGCATTGGCAAAATGCGTGGCTAGAATCAGCTGATAACCCGCTTCATGTAGGCATTTTGCTGCTGACAGCACACCCTCAGCATTGAAACCCAAACGGTTCATACCTGTATTGTATTTGAGCCAAGCTACTCTAGTTGCACTGCCAGCTGGTGGGATATTTTGTAGTGCCCATTCTAACTGTGGTCCGTGGTGAATCACGCAGCTAATCTCATGATCAATCGATTGCTGCCACTCATCAGCGCTAAACGCACCTTCTACTAGACCGATGGTTTTCTCCCAACCTAACTGTCTGGCTTCTAGCGCTTCAGTCAACGTAGCGACACCGATACCATCTGCTTGCTGCAGGGCTGGCAAGACTGCCGCTACGCCATGTCCGTAAGCATTGGATTTGACCATGGCCAACACTTTCGATTGGGGTGCTCGTTGTTTGACTTGATTTAGGTTATGAGTAAGGGCTTTTGGTTTTATAGTGATTGTGCGCATAATCGCCTTCTATATGAGTAGAATTATGAAGTGATAAAGCCAGTACTACATCGATTGGGTTGATGCGGTACTGGCTATTGTATTAAAAACTGATTGTATAAAATGATTTATTAACCGATGACTAAACCTGAGTTTATATAAAGCTTAGTCTTGGTCAGACTTAAATTTTATAAAATAGATTACTCATCATTCTCAAAACTCACGCCTTGATAGTACTCTGGCGTTAGATTAATAAAGCGGGTAAATTGACCTTCAAAGCCTAGACGAATAGTACCGATAGGACCGTTACGCTGTTTACCAATGATGATTTCCGCCACGCCTTTGTGGTCTGAGTTTTCATTATAAACCTCATCACGATAGATGAACATAATCAAATCGGCATCCTGCTCAATCGCACCAGATTCACGTAGATCCGACATGATAGGACGTTTGTTTGGACGGTTTTCTAGACTACGGTTAAGCTGTGACAATGCAATCACGGGACATTCAAGCTCACGTGCGAGCGCCTTTAAACTACGAGAAATCTCAGAAATCTCGCCAACACGGTTACCATCTAGACTGGGTACTTTCATCAGCTGAAGATAATCGACTACGATAGCACCCAAGCGACCGTCATGATTTTTGGCGATACGGCGGCAGCGAGAACGCATCTCAGACGGCGGTAGGGCAGTACTGTCATCAATATATAGATGCTTTGATTGCAAATGTTGAATAGCGTTCATCATCTTTGCCCATTCATCTTCATTCATTTGCCCAGAACGCAGATGCGTCTGGTTAATCGCGCCCCATGAGGACAGCAAACGCATGACGATAGATTCAGCAGGCATCTCCATCGAAAACACCACGACTGGCAAATCTTCATTAAACAAAATCCCTTCTGCCAAGTTCATCGCAAAAGTGGTTTTACCCATCGAAGGACGTGCAGCAACAATAATCAAGTCACCCGCTTGTAGGCCTTGGGTTTTGTTATTCAGCTCGGCAAATGGTGTCTGCAAACCAATCATGCCGTCGGGATTGGATTTGAGCTCTTGAATCTTATCGATAACATTGGTTAAGACCGAAGTAATACCAACAGGGCCACGCTGTTCCGCGCGTTTATTATGCTGCTCATTGATACTAAATATCTTGCCCTCGACATTGTCTAGAATGTCGCTAACGCTTTGGTCTTTTGGATTATAGGCAAGCGTCAGCATGTCATTACCAGTGGTAATTAGTTGGCGTAGGGTTGAGAGCTCACGCACACGCTGGGCGTAGGCAGTCAGGTTAAACAAAGTCGCAGGACTTTGGCTCAAAATATCAGCCAAATAACTGTCACCACCTGCGCCTTTTAGTAGCTTTTGCGCTTCTAACCAGTCGTGTACCATGACCGTATCATAAGGCTCATTCACTGCCGCCAAATGGGCAATGGCATCAAAAATATATTGATGTCGCCCAGCATAAAAGTCATCTTTGGTGACAATATCGGCAATCTTGTCGTACGCCTCTTCGATACTCATCAAAGACGCGAGCAATGCCTTTTCAATATCGATATTGTGTGGCGGTGTCTGATTGAGTAAGTCGTCGGTTTTGTCGTTTTCTGCCATGAGTGCCTAATGAGTTAAAATGGGTATGAAAAAAGATATCGATGATAGAGAAATACAAACGTAGCGCGCCTCTACGATAGAAGTACCAAAACGCGGTCTCAGGTTTGTCTGTAAATGCTACAATCAGATGCGAAAGTTTAACACATAATGTGGTTTTTTAGACTTGATAAAGAACTAAATCTAAAGTGATTGTTTTTCATGAACTAAGAAATACCATACAATGTTTAAGTATAAAAATTTAAAACACGAATTATAAATACAATAAAATCAATAATTTGAATAACATAAGGCTATTGTTATGACAGAAAAAAAACGACCGCTATTAATAACTACAGGTGAGCCTGCAGGTATTGGCATGGACGTAGTACTAGGACTAGCAGTAGAGGGTAAGTTGCAAGATTTTGCTCGGCCAATTTGGGTGACTGCTGATGCTAAAGCGATGCAAACTCGCGCGGAGGAATTGATTGCAGCTGGCGTGCTCAAAGGCACACCTAGCTGGCATACTATCAATACAGATATAAATGCCGATAACTTCGATGTTAACTTGGTAGAGCAGATATCGCAGCAAGATATAGACGCTGATAGCGCTTTTATCCTACTGAATATTCCTTGTGCCGCACCCGTGGTCTGCGGGAAAATCAATATTGCTAACTCAGCAATGGTGGCTCAGCAGTTAGATATTGCTCATAAACTGGCAATAAATAATACAGTCGCTGCCATCGTCACTGGGCCATTGCAAAAATCAGCGTTGATAGATGCTGGTATCAAGCTATTAGATGGCACCATGTTTAGTGGTCATACTGAGTTTTTTATGCAGCAAAGTGGTTGTGAGAAGGTCGTCATGATGCTGGCCAATCAAGCGATGAAAGTAGCACTTGTCACTACGCATTTGCCATTAAAGGACATCCCAGCTGCGATTACTGCCGACAATGTACGCCAAACGGTACAAATTGTCATCGATGATATGAGAGAGAAGTTTGGTCTCATGCAGCCTCGTATCTTGGTTTGCGGCCTCAATCCACATGCAGGCGAGGGCGGGCACTTGGGAAGTGAGGAGATTGAGATTATCAATCCCGTGTTGCAAGAATTCATCCATGCAGGCGTCAATATATCAGAGGCGATGCCAGCGGATACGTTATTTACTACCAGACATTTAACAAACTGTGATGCGGTCATTGCCATGTATCACGACCAAGGATTGCCAGTATTAAAATCGCACGGTTTTGGTGACACGGTCAATCTAACCTTAGGGTTACCTTATATCCGCACCTCCGTCGATCATGGTACGGCGTTAGACTTGGCAGGAAGCGGCGGTGCGAGTGCGACCAGTTTATATCAAGCACTAAATATGGCTAATGAGATGGCTGATAAATCACTTATCGATGTACCTGCTGTATAAGTCAGTGCTTATAGATATTTTTCACGTAGTACTTAATAATTTTATTATCAGTAATGCCTATCTAAAAAGGCAGCCGCCTAAGACGATTTAGTAAAGTTTATATCGTGCATGAGGAACAGCATCTGTCTTAAGCGCAGGCCCACAATCCCAGGGTCAGGACCCTAAGCTTGTCTAGTGACGGATACCGATTGATTGACCAGCTCCATGGATCCGAACGAGGTTAAGAACGCGACGTTTGACGCATCGGACCCAACACCGATGCGGGCCATTGTGTCGGCACCTGCCATACCCGTTGGATCAATGAGATGCCAGCTTCCTTCAAGGTAGACCTCGGCCACGGCATGAAAGTCTTGTGGTGTCACATCGGGCGCATAAACGCTCACAAACCTAGCTGGTATCGACGACGCGCGCGCTAGTGTTACGAGAACATGCGCAAAGTCGCGGCATACGCCCTGACGTTGAGCAAAGCTGTCAAGCGCGGTGGTTTGTGCATGGCTTGATCCGGGTACGTAGCTAAATGCCGACTCGATCCAGTCACGCATCGCGGCAATCCGTGCGCCGCCAGCGAGATTGCCAAACTCGGCGTCCACGAAGGCATGGAACTGTTCTGACGGGCAATAGTGAGACGGCATCAAATGCCTGATTGTCTCTCCGGGCAAAAGATGCAGGGGCGTTTGGGACAGTGCCGATATGTCTAAGGCAGGACGGTCAACGGCGATTTCTGCGAGATAAGTGCAGCTAAAATCCCCTTCAGCGTGAATCCAAATCCGTTCTCCTATACCATCATCGGCGGCGACCCGTGAAAAATGCGCAACGTCTGATGTCCAAATCTCGGTCGAACGCACCCGCTGATCCGCAAGATCGGCGGCTTCGATCTGAAGCAAAAGATCCATTGGCTCTGAGAGTCGATAATGGAGGGTGACGTTAAGTTTCAGGATCATATGTGAATTCCCTAAGGGTATTTATCTGGCGGGCTGACGATCGCGTAGGGCTGAACCGCCTCGACCATATCAGAGACTGGCTTACTTTACTGGAGTCAGACAGCAATGCCTGACAGGGTTAAATTATCATAATAGCGCTTTTCAAACTCAAAAGGTGAAACATAACCAATCGCGTTATGCAGTCGGGCTTTATTAAACACAAAAGTCTTTAAAATTCAATTAGTTATCGATTTGGTTGTACGCCGCAATCGTTATGATGTCGCCATCTTTGGACCTGTTTCTGTCTGCTAGCACTTGATTTGACGCTACTATTTAGCATAGTCAGAGTTTATATTATATGAATGTAGAGGTAAAAAGTTACCGGGCCGGTTACTCGAAAGCATGGCTCGTCTATCGATAATAATTATTCAAAAACACAGCCTAATTATGAGCTGTGGTATAATTCACCATTATAAAGTCAGTATATCGCTGCCATTACATTATCATCGCCCATTTATCTTTTATACATTAAGACTCTTTTATGTCCAAAACTTCATTTGATGCTCAAACTATTTCTAACAGCTTACGTGCTGCCAAACATCAGCCGCGTAAGCGCTTTGGCCAAAACTTCTTGCATGATACTAGCGTCATTCGCGAAATCGTCGAAAGTATTCGTCTAGAGCGCGATGACAATTTGATCGAGATTGGGCCTGGTATGGGCGCATTGACCGAGCCGTTATTGGCAGAAGTGGATGCAATGACAGTGGTGGAGCTAGATCGTGATTTGGCAGATAGCTTGCGTATTCGTATCGGTGCCAATAGCCATCCAAACTTTGAGATTATCAAAGACAATGCGATGCATGTGGACTACCGTGAGCTATATAGTGAAGAGCGCGGTAAGCTACGTGTAGTAGGTAACCTGCCGTACAACATCTCAACGCCTATCTTATTTCATCTGCTTAGCTATGCCGATGTGATTCAAGACATGCATTTTATGTTGCAAAAAGAAGTGGTCGAGCGTATCACGGCTGATGTGGGTAGCAAGACTTATGGCCGCTTATCGGTCATTATGCAATACCACTGTGATACAGATTATTTGCTGACCGTTCCTCGCGGTGCGTTTAATCCACCACCAAAGGTGACCAGTGCTGTGTTTCGCCTGACGCCGCATATCAACAAACCAGTAGTTGCAAATGATGAAGAGCATTTTGCCATTGTCGTACGTGAGACTTTTAACCATCGTCGCAAGACGCTACGTGCTATCTTCAAAAAATCAACGTTGCTACCGACATTGAGCGAAGACGATTTTGAGGCTTGTGGTATTGATCCGCAGGCACGACCTGAGACATTAAGCGTCACAGACTTTGTGAACCTAAGCAATCATTCACAACAGCTAGACGTATAATGTATTTTGGATAAATAAAAGTATGCTACTAATCGTCAATTATAATGGCGGTTTTTTATGCTTTATTTTTATGATTAGCACTTAAGTATTTATTTCTTATCGAGCTAGCTGTCTTTAACTATCGTGTTTAAATCGTTGAGGTATTATGAGTTTTCGCCATCAGTATGTTATCGGTGACTTACAAGGTTGCTATGCTGCGTATCTACAATTGCTAAAGACACTGGATTTCGATCCTGCCCAAGACAAGTTATGGTTTGCTGGTGATTTGGTAGCACGCGGCGAGGACTCATTGAACACGCTGCGTCATGTCAAAGTGTTGTGTGAGCAAGGCGCTGCGGCAACGGTATTGGGCAATCATGATCTTAATTTGATAGCAGTCTGGCGCGGGGCCGCCAAGCTTAAAAATAAAGACAAAACGGCACCTATCTTTGCTGCGGATGACTGTGATGAGTTGCTCGAATGGTTACGTAGGCAGCCGATATTAGCCTATCCTGATGAGCACACGGTGCTAGTACATGCAGGGATTCCACCGCATTGGAGTATTGAAGCCGCTGCAGGATACGCACAGCAATTAGAAGCTCAGCTGCAAAGTAATTTAGCGCAGCTCGACCAATTGCTGCCAAATCTATATAGCAAAGAAGCGGATGAATGGCATGCAGGTATCGAAGGATTTACTAAGATGCGGGCGATTGCTAATTACTTTACGCGTATGCGCTTGTGTAAGCAAGATGGATCGCTCGAGTTTAGCTTTTCAGCAGGTTTAGATGAGGCTATGCCAACCGATTTTTTGCCTTGGTTTGAGTGGCAAGTACCGCGCACTCGTAAGATACTATTTGGACATTGGGCTGCGCTAAAAGGCGAAATTGATTTGCCACATGCGCGCGCACTCGACGGTGGCTGCGTGTGGGGTAATTATCTATTGGCTTATCGATTGGGTGACGGCAAGGTTTTTACTTCAAGCGCACAGTGCCCGAGTCCATAAAGAGGGTTATAAGCGTCTTAATATACAAGGCTAAATAAACAGTCTGTTATAAGTAGTTCCATTATACCAGTCTGTTTTAAGTAGTCTGTTAATAGACTTAAAGGGTGAAATAACTGGTTTCGTTGGGGTATGCCCTATAAAAAATTGTATAGCTAACGTTATTTCAGGAAATTCGATAGGCAAATAAAATGAATAATATAGATAAATTAACTGAGCTAAATCACTATTTTTTAAAATTGAGAGAAATTTTACTTCAGGAGGATGAACACAACTATATAAGAGGAATTAATGTAATTATAAATAGAATACAGTACTCGTTAAAATATAACGAAGACGCTAAAGCAACCATTAAAAGCGTTGGAGACACCTACAGTCTTATGAACTCCGGTAATGGTAGCTTTTCGGATTTCTTCATTTGGAGAGAAGACTTTAACGAAAGAGTTGAAGCAAACAAAGTGTTAACAAAGTTGAGAAGTGATATAACTAGTTTGATAGTAAGTGTTGACAATAATTTATTGAATAGCCGTTAGTATCCAACAGTTCGGTGCCTGTATAGCGCACCGATCATGTTCCCACAACAGAGTTTATGACGTTGGATGTCAGAAATCAGTTCTTACTGGTTCTATTTAGGTATAATTATTTAAAACTAGATAAAAATTATATTTTTAAGGTATATGGTATGGAATCTGATACATCATTCTTATTAATAGGAGCTTTAGCAGCCCAAGCTAACACAACCAAAGATACTATTCGTCATTACGATGAGATGGGGTTACTGAAATCTCGAAAACGCCAAGCAGGATCACGCCTATACACTGAATTTCATCCTGAATGTATTGAGCGTATTAAAATGATTAAAGGCGCACAAGCTATCGGTTTTACTCTTAATGAATTTAAAAGACACCTAAATGATCATTTCAATGGCACTCTCAATATTGATAAAGATTTAATTACTATTTCCAAAAAACTTACTGAAGCGAAACGTCAAAAAACTGAGATCATCAATACTATTAACCGGCTTAGTGCTTATTATATTATTCTAGAAGAAATAAAGTCAGACAATATCGGCTTCATTTCTAAATCTGAATGGGAAAAGCGAATAGCGGCGCAGCTCTGCTTAACCTGAATCGCACCGATCATGAATAGAATATGTATGTTAAGTACACCATGAAGTACACTGTGAATATTTCAGCGATTTAAAACGTTGATAACATTAGCCCGCAGCTTAGCATTCAAGTCCTCACTAGGGGACCGAACTGACTGAATTAGTTCAGTATTACTACTTCATTAAATTGGTTCGGTGCGCTATACAGGCATCGAACTGCTAGCGTTATATATAAATTTAATAAATGCAAAATCCACAACATAGGTCATTATGATCGAGCTGTCTGCTTAAAATATTCTAGGTTAATTCCTACTATTTTTTAAGCATGATTCAGTGCTAGCTAAACCGGAGGAACAATAGAAAAGATTGGTAAACTTCCTACAAATAAAATGAACGAAATTCTGGTAAATAAGTAGAGTTAATATATATGAAAGCTACTAGTATTTTGGCTTTATGTGCGCTTATATTGTCAGTAGGATGGGGTATTGTAAGAGATATTCGGCAGCCAAAAGAAAACTCTGTCGTTAGTTATGAGCAATTACAAGATAAAGAAACTGAAGTAGTACATTTAATGGGAATACTGACTGATAGCCTCCCTAAGCCTAAAAATAAGAGGCTAATAACGAAATCAAATATAAGTAGTCTATACTACGTATACGAAAATCCTAGCAGAACGTTTGAAAAAGACCTTGAAAATAATATTAGGGTTAATAGTAACTGGAACGAATTCTCAGTTACTAAAGTAGATGATATATCGGCTTTTAGAAGCTATTGCTATAAAGATATAAGTTTAGTTTTATTGAAGGGTAAAGGAGGGGTTATAGATGAATACAAACGCTTTACTATAAATGTAGCTTGGGAAAAAAATAGTTATTGTTGGCAGCAAGCTAATAATAAGGTTTAAGCAAGTATATAGTCAATCCAAAATAAAAGAAGTACAACCCATATTATGAAATAGTTTAGGTAGATTATTCTCCATCCAACCTTGTCGTAGAAACTTAGCTTGTGCCCATTTCTTTTCAATAGGATTTAAGTCAGGACTATAGGATGGTAGAAATAAAAGCCTGTGACCATGCCTATTCAGAAGACTTTTCACTCGTTTATGAAAACTGGCATTATCCATGACGATT
>NZ_PJAS01000035.1 GCF_002836735.1 Psychrobacter sp. 4Bb
TATTTCATTGATAAGAGGTCTTGGACCTTCAATATTTTGAATAAAGTAATTGTCATTCACGACAAGCGCTGAGGTTACACCACTTTTTTCATTATTCCTTCGCCATTGCTCAAGCAGACGAGCCAACCCTATTCCATTATTACTGTCACTATTTCTGCCAATATACGTTAGGCTGAGAATGATATGCTCGCCATGTCTTTTTCTATCTTCTAAAGGTTGGTTGGTAGTGATATGCATAAGAAACCTTATTTATAAAAAAATTATCTAAATCAAAAGACACTTTATAGACGGCTTTTTTACGCCAATTAAAATAGATGACTCTTATGGTATAGAAATGCTACTCATTAAAAATTAATTAGATTCAACATTTTCAAAAACCGCTTTCAGAAAGCTTTCAATCTGAGAGCTTTTCATTAGGTAAGGATTGAAGTCAAAACCTGCTGAGAAACTTTTTAAGGCATACTCCTCATCTTCGGCACTTTCCGTCAGGTGTTTGGTTACGAATCCATCCCATCGAAGCGTTTCTATCTCTTCCACCTTGACAACATTAGGAACAATCTTGAAATGCTCATCAATTATCTTCGCTAGAGCAGCGTTGACCGCCGGTCTTGAGCCTTGAATGTTTTGAACAAAATAACCGTCATTGATCACAAGCGCTGCAACTAACCCACTTTCCTCAAAGTATCTTCGCCACTGTTCAAGAGCACGAGTCAACTCTATACCTGTTTTCATTTCGATGTTTTTACCGATATACGTTAGGCTAATCAGCAGATGCTCGCCATGTCTTTTCCTATTTTCTGACGTTTGATTGGTCGTTATATACATAAGAAAATCCATTTATATAATAGGTATATAAATTAATATACACTTTATCATAAAGTATAATCAATAAAACTCTTGGGAATTGATCAGCTTCTTATCATCCATACCTTAAAATAACATGATAAAAACAGATATCACTAGGTCATTTTTAGTAGTTAAGTCCTGCAAGAGTCAGGTATGACTAGTCACGTATGAACATCCGCCAATATTCTGTATAATTGCTAAGAAAACATCCTGTACCGATACTGCTAACTTGCTTTCAACAAAAAGCCGCCTATACATAGGTATGGACGGCTTTTCTATTCTAGCTAGGGCAAGTGCTACTAACTACTCTAAGAGGTAAATGCTTAAAAACTAAATGCTACTCATTAAAAATTAATTGGATTCAGCATCTTCAAATATCGCTTTCAAAAAGCTTTCAATCTGAGAGCTTTTCATTAGATAAGGATTGTAGTCAGAGCCTGCTGAGAAGTTCTTTAGGGCATGCTCTTCATCTTCAACGCTTGAGGTTAAATGCTTAACTAAAAACCCATTCCAGTGGCGCGATTCGATTTCCTCTATATTCACAATATTAGGGACAATGGTGGAATGCTCGTCAAGTATCTTTTCTAGGGCAGTATTGATAGCAGGTCTTGTCCCTTGAAAACTTTGAACGAAATAACCTTCACTAATGACTAAAGCTGAAACGATATCGTTTTCTTCAAAATATCTACGCCAGTACTCAAGTGCGCGAGTCAGCTCAATCCCAGAATCTAGATCGACATTTTTGGCGATATATGTCATGTGGATAAGAATATGCTCGCCATGCCTTTTTCTATTTTCTGAAGGTTGGCTTGTCGTTATGTTCATAAGAAACCTTATTTATAAAATAATTCATTCAAATCAAGGTATACTTCAAGATAAAGTATAATTAATAACGTTTTTTACCATTTGCTATGATTTTTTTAGATTTATAACATAGAAGTTTCAATGATATAGCATACCGATATCCATAGTAGTAAAATTATACTACAAAGTTGTCACGTTCAGTATCTTGGCATTATTCCAATAGTTAACAAGCCTAATCTATATTCTCCTATAGCCCTGCCTCAACGCGCTTATATGACTAAGTCATGTTTACTTATATACTAAACTCTACAAGCATTTATCAGGGTCTGTCATGTTTATTAAGTTAACGTATTTATAGGTATATAAAACACAACTTACCTTCAATAAAAAGCCGTCTATGCTATGTATAAACATTTTTGTATAGACAACTTTGTTGCATGCTAATTGAATGGCTAACGTATCAATACCGACCCATTTCAACTGTTGTTTCAGCAAGTACCGAATTGCCTTGCCATGCTTGTACATCTACCGTATACAGATGGTTTTTGCCACCAGAGCAAGGCGGCTTATATGCACCGCCTGCCTCGCCTTTACGATTACGGTATTCTGCGACCATCTCAATACCGACTGGTACTTCGTAAGTGTGACCAAATACTTGTGGCACTTCTGCGCTCGTAGCGCCCTCTGGTAGTGCGAACTCTACGATACCATGCCCACCATGCTGCATACGTTTGTTGCTTACATCGTTATAGACGAATACCAAGCTCTCCGTGCCTGCCGGAATGTTTGAAACAGTCATGCTAGGCGTGGCTGGACTTTTGCCATCATAATTTAGACATTGCTGCCCTTCAGGTATTTTCTTGCCATCCCAAGCAGCATCATTAAATTCAACATCCATTGCAAGAGCATTGGCAGATAAAGCCAAGGTTGCAAAAACTGTAATCGATTTTAAGGTGAAAAAGTTCATGCTTGTTCCTTTAGGTAGCCGATGCATTAATAGGAATAGACCATCTTATTTCGTAGATTGGTTTTGATAATTTAATATAACTTTATAATAAATAAACACGGTTAAGTTAGTCATATCGTTTAGCATTTTTGTTAATACTCTGGACAAGCAATGAGCGGTTCTACAGGCTACATGCAAATACTGTCTCAATAAGCATACTTGTAGCATCATAGGTTACTCGATAGGTATTTATCTGATTGGGTATGTTGTAGTAGTATCTGAATCATTGTATCTACACGACTAAAAATAATAGGATCATCATGTTTATCGAAGATAAGATTGCCAAAGAAAGTATGACTACTAAGATTTCGACCCCAAAAATCATCTTTTTTGACATCGATGATACCTTGAGCCGTAACGGCATTATCGCTGAACACAATAAAGCGACGCTTGAGCAGCTTGCAGATACCGATATTAAACTAGTGATTTCGACTGGTCGCTCTAAAGCCATATTGCCTGAAGACATTTTAGCGTTGCTTGATGCAGATATATTGGACGCCATTATTTGTATGAATGGACAATATAGTTTTGATAAAAGCGGCCGAATCAGCCACTACCCGCTAACGGCTGAACAGACAGATAAAATCGTACGCCTGTGTCAGCAGAGTAATTTGATTCATAAGTTTGACTCTGCCACTCATATCGCGTGGTCAGGTGAAAATGAACGTTTACGCGAGTTCAATGCTGTCACACCCAATTCGATCCTTGACCCTGAGTACTACAAATCAAATACCGTCTATCAGTGCTCGGTATTTTTTAACAATCAGCAAGAAAAGATGCAAGACATCGACTTTGCCCAGTATGATTTAAAGCTGGTACATTGGCATCAGATTGGTGCCGATATATTGCCAGCAGAGGCATCAAAAGCTCGCGGTATCAAAGATGTATGCGAGTACTATGCGGTAGATGCAAGCGAATGTATGGCATTCGGTGATGGTATGAATGACTTAGAAATGTTCGACTTGGTTGGGTTTGCTGTGGCCATGGGAGATGCGCAGCCAGCTTTAATAGAACGCGCTGATTTCGTCACTGGGACGATCGAAGAGTATGGTATTCAAACCGTGCTTAATCAGTTAACAATGAAGTCGTAAGACTGTTCAGGCACATAGAGCCATTAATGTTTATTTAAAAAAAGCCCTTACTAACCGACTAGTAAGGGCTTTTTGTTATGGACTAATTTTATATAAACGTTTCAACTGGAAACTGTAGCGGTGATAATTCCAACACCTTGACGAGTATTCATTTTATCCCTTCTACAAATCCAGCCAAACGTTAAGGCACCGGTTAAAGCGTCAGTTAAGGCATCGGTTAAGGCATTGTCAAGCCACCATCGACAGCGATAGATTGTCCAGTAATAGCCATGCTCAAATCAGATGCCATGAGCAATACTGAATTGGCAAAGTCAGCTACCGAAGTCGCTTGGCGCAGCGGCGTCGTAGTCGCGATATAGTCAAATACCTCTTCAGTGGTTAAGCTGCTTGCGTCGGTGGTTTTTAATAAGCCACCTGCTAGCAAATTAACCCGAATACCATACTGTCCAAGCTCGCTCGCTAGGTTGCGGGTCAGTCCAATCAATGCTGATTTAGCCGTGGTGTAATCATAATAGGTAACCACTGGGTTGTAGACAAGATTGGTCGAGATATTAATAATTTTACCTACTTGCTGCGCTTTCATTTGCGGCAGCACCGCTTGTACTGTATTGACCGCGCCTTTGACGATACCGTTCATTTGTTGCGAAAAGTGCGACCACTTTACTGTTTCAATACTGGTGTACGCAGCGCTTGGATTGAACTGATAACTGGGCAAGGCATTATTGACCAATATATCGATACGACCATAACGAGTGATGACTTCAGCTGCCATGGCTTGTACTTGCTCAAGCTCGGTGACATCCGCCTGATAAGCAAATGCTTGACCGCCTGTCGCGATGATATCAGCCACTACCGTCTCAGCAGCCTGTTTACTATTGAGGTAATTGACACAAACGATAGCGCCTGCTGCTACCATTTGCTGTGCAATCTGCGCACCAAGCCCACGACTGGCTCCGGTAACGATTGCGACTTTATCCGTGAGCAAGGCTGGTATAACTGAGTGGCTTTTATTCAAAGCGTTTCGAGTTGAGGTATTTTCGGTCATTGTGCTGTATCCCTTATTATTATGGTATGGTTGGCGGCTTAGCGCCCAAGGCTTATATCTGCTTAGATGATGTTCGTCATACTTCGGCCTGCGCCAATCATAGCATGGTTATATACTATGTTTTTTCGATTCGACGTTAGCAGCTCGCTAGCAATTCTACCCAAAATTAGCTGTCATTAAGTTAGTTTTGCTACTCATCTCATTAGCCCAACTGGCTATTTTTATTAGTATTATTGAGCATTGCCTTAATGATAACCCTTTAAATTGTATAAACTAATGACCATAATAGTTTTATTGGCCATGTCAGGCTTGTATCTTTTTGGCTTTTTTATTGAATTTTTCTGATTTGCATTATCTTTATTTAGGAGAGATATTTTGACCCATTTATCATCGTCCCATCCAACTACTCACACCTCGGCTAGTGTCGGTCGTATAGTGCCAAAAGCATTATTAGCAATGGCTGTCGGCTTGGTGCTTGCCAGCTGTAGCAACTCTGATAATGCAGCGGATGGTAGCGCTGCGGCGAGCAATGAGACGCTGAACCTTTACAACTGGTCAGAATATATGCCGCAAGAGATTTTAGATGGTTTTGAAGAAGAAACTGGCATCTCAGTTAATTACACCACATTTGACTCTAACGAAGCGATGTATGCCAAGCTCAAACTACTCGATGATTCTAGTCAGTATGACTTAGCGATTCCATCGACTTATTATGTCGAAAAAATGGCGAAAGAAGGACTACTGCAAGAGCTAGATAAATCTAAATTGAGCAATTTCAAAAACCTTGATACCTCATTTACTAATACCAAAGTCGATCCTGATAACAAATACTCTATCCCTTATATGTGGGGCAGCACCGGTCTAGCCATTAACGGTGACAGTGTCGATCCGAAAACTGTCAATAGCTGGAATGACCTATGGGATCCTAAGTATAAGGGTCAGGTGATGCTGACTAATGATGTGCGTGAAGTCTTTGGTATGGCACTGCTGACTCTTGGCTACTCAGGTAACAGTAGTAATCCTGACGAAATCGAGGCCGCTTACGATAAGCTCACCACGTTGATGCCAAACGTCAAAACTTTTAACTCTGATGCGACACGTATGCCATATATCGAAGGTGAGACGGCACTTGGTATGACATGGAATGGTGAAGCAGTCATGGCCAATGACGAAGGTTTGACCAGCTTGGTTTATAAGTATCCAACCGAAGGCGCTATCTTATGGATGGACAATTTTGTCATTCCAAAAAATGCCAAACAAGTTGATGCAGCACATAAATTTATTGATTACTTGTTGCGTCCTGAAAATGCAAAAATCGTCAGCGAAGAGATCGGCTACGCATCACCGAACATAGCAGCGCGTGATCTGATGGATGAGAGCGTCCAAAACAATCCAACGATTTATCCTTCTAAAGAAGTATTAGCAAAAGCTGAGTTCCAAGAAGATGTGGGCGATGAGGCATTGCAAGTGTATCAACAGTACTGGGACAAGCTAAAGACTGGTCGTTAATAGTTTTGATTTAGTACTTTAAAATAAAGTAGTCTTTGAAAAATAAAACGCTGATCCTAAATGGTCAGCGTTTTTTTGCGCTATAAATGTAAATCCGTCTCGCCGCCCTGCTCTTTCATTCGGCGCTGCTCGCGGCGTTGGTAGCCCAGACCGGATGCAGCAAACCAATGCGGCTTCGATGTTTGTAATAAATCACTCAGCTGCTGCAACTGAGTCTGCAAGGTTTGGGTCAACCAGAAATAGCCCTGCCACTCAAATGCTAGATGCTGTACGCTTGGATACTCTGAGACGGCAATACGGGTAATGGGTCGAAATACCTCATCGCTTGGACTACGTAATACCGCCGCCATATGCTGCATCGCTTGGGTTAGCTCATGCTGATAATGTACCAATAAAACGTGATTTTCTTCATCAATTTCGATATTTGCCAAGCGCGGTGCCGCACTTAATAGTAAATCAATCGTCCCGATAATATTACGGTGGGTACGTTGGATCGTCTCTAGCGTTTCTTTTTCGATTCCTGACTCACTGGCTGTCGCCGCAATATGTGGACGCACAGCCAGCAGACGTTTATTGATCTGCCGTAACGCTGTGACCAACGCTCTATCAACGGGTACTTCCTTAACAGGAAAAGCCACTGGGTTTAACTTTTGAACAGAGTCGTCCACCACTCCATCCGTCGCGTCAATATGATGACCTACGCCAGCGTAGAGACTACTACAAGCATCAAGATTACTACTCAATAAGAATCGCCACATCAACGTTGATTTGAGCGGCAAAATTAGCGTCACTGCTACCGAAACACCTGTCCCCAGTAAGATATTTAGCGCGCGGTAGATACCATCTTGACCAATGCTATTATTGCCTAAATCAGAGACAATCATCAGCATAGTGATACCCGTTAGTAGTCCTGTATACCCAAGCTGCCTGACGGCTAGATAGCCAATGATGCCACTGAGCAGACCAATAAGCGCATAGTCTACCCATAGCCATGCACCCGCATTTTGATTAAACCATAACACCCCAAGCGCAGTACCAATACCTAATAAAGTACCGATCACGCGCTCTTTCGCCTTAGTATAAATAGCGCCTTGGTATTGCAATAACCCTAGAATAATAAATACTGTAATGGTCGTCCATTCACCGTGCGGAAGATTGGTAATTTTATTGACTAATAGGGCCAATATCACAGCCGTACCTAGTCGGGTGGCATGTAGGATATCTGTATGTTGGTAGCGAACATAGGGTTCGACAAATGGAGCAATAATACGCTGATAAAGGGTGGGTTTCACGCAAGGCTACTCTTTTTGGGTGGAATGTTTAGGTGAGACATTCTAATAAAGTATTATTAAAATATCTCAATAACTAAGGGTAAGTATAAATGGATATTCTATCAGCAAAATGACGGGCAAAAAATAACGCCTTTTACCCATTATTCACAGGTAAAAGGCCTTATAAAAAATATCCTAGCACACTATATTGAAATCTACGCTATTAAAGATTATTCATCAAATGACTTATCAAATTATTCATTGAGAACTGCGTCACTGTTAATGAATGATAGTCTATTGCGCTAGCGTATTACACTTCTAGGTAGTCTAAAATGCCTTCCGCAGCTTCGCGGCCTTCCCAAATCGCTGTCACAACCAAATCAGAACCACGTACCATATCGCCACCAGCAAAGATTTTAGGATTTTGAGTCTGGAATTTAAAGGTTTGCTTTTCGGCTGCTAATACACGACCAGAGCTGTCCATCCCCACTTGCTGAGACTCAAACCAATCAGCAGGACTTGGTCTAAAACCAAAGGCCATGATGACTGCATCACATGGGATGATCTCTTCAGAATTAGGAATTGGCTCAGGGCGTTGACGACCACGGTTGTCTGGTGCGCCTAACTGAGTAGTAACGACTTTTACGCCGTTAACTTTACCGTTTAAGCCAATGATTTCGGTTGGCTGACGATTAAATAAGAACTCGACGCCTTCCTCGCGAGCATTGACCACTTCGCGGCGTGAACCTGGCATATTTTCCTCATCACGGCGATAGGCACAAACTACTTTTTCGGCGCCTTGACGGATACTGGTACGGTTACAGTCCATTGCTGTATCGCCGCCACCAAGTACCACCACCTTTTTACCTTTAAAGTCGATGTACTCTTCAGCGTCTTTTTCCCAGTCATTGCAACGGTTCACGTTGGCAATCAGGTAATCTAACGCATCGTAGACGCCTGTCAGCTCTTCACCAGCGAAGCCGCCACGCATATAGGTGTATGTACCCATACCCATAAATACCGCGTCATACTCAGCCAATAGCTCATCAATGGTGACGTCTGTACCAATCTCTGTCTCTAAACGGAATTCGATACCCATGTCTTCAAAGATCACGCGGCGATTGCGCATGACGTCTTTTTCCATTTTGAACTCAGGGATACCGAATGTCAGTAAGCCACCAATTTCAGGACGCTTATCAAAGACAACTGGTTTGACACCATTTCTGACCAAAATATCCGCGCAACCCAGACCCGCTGGTCCTGCGCCAATGATAGCGACTTTTTTGTCTGTCCAAACGACTTCAGACATATCTGGACGCCAACCAAGTGCAAACGCAGTATCGTTGATATATTTTTCGACATTACCAATGGTCACTGCACCAAAACCATCATTTAACGTACAAGCGCCTTCACATAGACGATCTTGCGGGCAAACTCGCCCGCACACTTCAGGCAAGGTATTGGTACGGTGGCACAATTCAGCTGCCTGAAATATTTGGCCTTCTGTGGCCAGTTTTAGCCAGTTAGGAATGTAGTTGTGTACTGGACATTTCCATTCGCAGTACGGGTTGCCACACTCAAGACAACGATGCGCTTGCTGAGCAACAGCTTCGTTTTCGAAAGGCTTATAAATTTCAACAAACTCTGTTGAACGCGTTGCAATGTCTTTTTTGGTTGGATCAAATCTCGGTACATCTAAAAACTGGAAGTTATTTTCTAAGCGTTTTGCCATGGTGCTATCTCTTTTATATAAGGCTCTTTTGCAGTGGGTGGCGACAGTCAGCGATGTTTGGTTTGTCTAAAATCTAAGACATATATCGCTGCTGTCACGTACCTGCTGAAAACCTGTGAGTTAAAACGTCTCTAAAAACGGAACGCTGGCTAACCTAATCAAAGCGACTGCCGATCCATCAATACATTCTATCAATGCAATCCATTGATACGATAGGCAGTCATGTATCGGCTATTGTGGGTCGGCCATGGTAGTTTTAAGAAGGCTTGCAATGTTCGCCGCTTTTGGCTTAACCAAATAGAACTTACGAACATAGTGCTCAAAGTCATTCAGAATTGTCTGACCCCATGCACTGCCTGTTTTATCTACATGAGCTTCAATCACTTGTTGCAAATGAATGCGATGCTCTTCTGTTTGCTCGCTTGAAATACGATTTAGATCGATTAGCTCATGGTTGCAACGGTCAAAGAAGTCGCCTTCCATATCGAGTACATAAGCAAAACCACCCGTCATACCAGCACCGAAGTTGAGTCCAGTACGGCCAAGAATCGTGACGATACCGCCAGTCATATATTCACAGCAATGGTCGCCTGTGCCTTCGATAACTGCGTGTGCGCCAGAGTTACGGACGCCAAAACGCTCACCTGCTGTACCGGCAGCGTATAGCTTACCGCCAGTTGCACCATAGAGACAGGTATTACCGATGATGGCCGTTTCTTGTGCGATAAAGCCTGAATCTTTTGGCGGATAAATCACAATCTCACCGCCTGCCATACCTTTACCCACATAGTCATTGGCATCGCCTTCAAGCTCGATATTTAAGCCGCCAGCATTCCACACGCCCAAACTTTGTCCTGCAGTACCAGTTAGACGCAGCTTAATTGGCATATCGCTCATGCCAAGGTTACCCCAGACTTGCGCAATCTCACCAGAAATACGAGCACCGATAGAGCGGTCACAGTTACCAACGAAATAGCTATAGTCGCCGCCCGCCCCTTTGCGAATGTTCACAAGCATATCGCTAATCATCTGCTCAGCAAGCAAGCCTTTATCAAACGGCTCATTACGCTCAACCTGACAAGTTTGTGCTTTACCCACACTGGCTGGGTGACTAAATAGCAATGGCGTTAAATCAAGATGACGCTGCTTATCAGTATTGCCCTCTAGAATATCAAGCAAGTCAGTACGACCGACCAGCTCTTCCATACTACGAACGCCTAGCGCCGCCAACCATTCACGTGTCTCGGTCGCCACAAACTTAAAGAAGTTAATCAGCATTTCTGCTTCGCCAATGAAATGCTCATCACGCAGCTTGGCTTTTTGAGTAGCAACACCTGTCGGACAGTTGTTTAAATGGCAAATACGTAGGTACTTACAACCAACTGCAATCATTGGCGTGGTACCAAAGCCAAAGCTCTCTGCACCCAAGATAGCAGCTTTTACTACATCCAGTCCTGTTTTTAGACCACCGTCAGTCTGGACACGTACCTTATCACGTAACCCATTCACTCGTAGAGACTGGTGAGTCTCAGCCAAACCTAACTCCCATGGCGAGCCTGCATGGTGGATAGACGATAGCGGAGACGCTGCCGTACCACCATCATAGCCCGAAATAGTAATCAGATCGGCATAGGCTTTTGCAACGCCTGTCGCGATCGTGCCAACACCTGGACGTGAGACCAATTTAACGGATACCAGTGCATCTGGATTGACTTGTTTCAAATCAAAAATCAGCTGTGCCAAATCTTCGATAGAGTAAATATCGTGATGCGGCGGCGGTGAAATCAAGGTCACACCTGGCACTGAATAACGCAAGCGTGCAATCAGCGCGTTGACTTTACCACCAGGTAGCTGTCCACCTTCACCAGGCTTGGCACCTTGAGCTACTTTAATCTGCATAACTTCAGCGGAGCGAAGATAGGCAGGTGTGACCCCAAAACGACCAGAAGCAACTTGCTTGATTTTTGAGTTGCGCAATGTGCCATAACGCGCAGGATCTTCACCGCCTTCACCAGAGTTTGAACGACCACCGATGGTATTCATAGCCATCGCAATCGACTCATGCGCTTCAGGAGATAGCGCGCCTAACGACATGCCTGCTGAGTCAAAACGCGTCAAAATCTCAGAGATATCTTCAACATCATCGACATCGATACTGTTGTCAGTCTTTAGTTGCAACAAATCACGTAAAGTAGCAACCGGACGGCTATTAACTAGATCCGCATAATTGCGATAATTATCGTAATCACCAGTACGTACTGCAGTATGCAGGCTGTTAATCACATCAGGATTAAAGGCATGGTACTCTTTGTTGAAGACAAATTTGAGCAAACCACCCTGATCTAGAGGAGCGCGTCGCTTAAACGCATTGGCAGCCAATTGTGCTTGATCAGCGGCAAGGTCTGCAAAGGTAGCGCCTTTAATACGGCTTTGTACGCCTTTAAAGCATAAATTGACGACTTCTTCTGAAAGACCGACTGCTTCAAACAACTGCGCGCCGCGATAAGAAACAATGGTAGAGATACCCATTTTTGATAAGATTTTTAGCAAACCTTTATCCAAGCCTTTGCGGAAATTAACACGGGCTTGAATTGGGTCACCAAGTAGCTCACCAGTCGCGACCAAATCATCAATGACATCATATGCCAGATATGGATACACACAAGTCGCACCAAAGCCAATCAATACCGCTATTTGATGCGAGTCACGGGCAAGGCCCGTCTCAATGATTAAGTTAGCATCAGTACGGATACCTTGCGCGATTAGATAATGATGCACAGCACCAGTCACCATAATGGCGTTGGCGGGTACTTTGTCTGCATCGATATCTTTATCAGACAAGACAATCAACGTATTACCTGAGCGAATGTTATCTGCCACTTGCTCACAAATAGCCACGATAGCATCAGATAGCTCTAGAGTACGGTCATAGTTTAGATCAATACGAGCCATCTTGAACGCTGGATCATCCAAGGTTTCAAGCTGCTGCATTTTGCTGGCTGACAATACTGGCGATGACAAAATAATACGATGCGCATCTCTCGCAGATGGCGCAAATACGTTAGTCTCAGCGCCTAAACAAGTCTGCAACGACATCACGATAGATTCACGTAATGGATCGATTGGCGGATTAGTCACCTGTGCAAACTGCTGACGGAAGAAGTCACCGACATGGCGAATTTGCTGCGACAGTACAGCCATTGGCGTATCGTCACCCATTGAGCCGACTGGTTCTTGACCATTTTCAGCATTAGGGCGAATGATTTCTGTGCGCTCTTCATTGGTGATGTGATACATTTTTTGTAGCGCTTTTAGCTTATCACCGCGGCACGCTTGCGTTGCCAATGTCTCTTCTAGACGCTCATCATCACGAACACGCGTCGCTTCTTCACGCAACCATTTGCGATATGGATGCGCCGTTTTTAGTAAAGTTGCAATAGCTGTCGTATCTAAAATTTGACCTGTCAACGTATCAATGACCAGCATTTGACCAGGTCCAACGCGACCTTTTGCCAATACGTCTTGTGGCTCGTAATCCCAAACGCCCACTTCTGATGCAACAGTGATATAGCCATTCTTAGTGGTTACCCAACGTGACGGGCGCAAACCGTTTCTATCGAGCATACAGACCGCATAGCGTCCATCTTGAATGACTAGCCCTGCTGGACCGTCCCACGCTTCCATATGCTGTGAGTAAAACTCATAAAACGCACGCAGATCCATATCCATGCTATCAACATTCTGCCACGCTGGCGGTACCAAAATAGACATCGCATGGAACAGGTTCATACCACCAGACATAAGCACTTCGAGCATGTTATCTAAGCTAGATGAATCTGAACCGGTACTATTTACAAGTGGTGTCAGCTCATTCAAGTTAGGCAGTTTGTCTGATTTTAGCTTTGGCGTACGGGCTTTAGACCAGTTGCGGTTACCTGTAATGGTATTTAACTCACCATTGTGCGCAAGATAACGGAATGGCTGTGCCAGTGGCCAGCGCGGTAACGTATTGGTTGAAAAACGCTGATGGAAGACTACGATATGTGATGCCAAACGCTCATCTTGCAAATCCAAGAAAAACGCTGGTAAATCTGAAGGCATTACCAAGCCTTTGTAAATAATAGTCTGACAACTCAATGAACAGACGTAAAATAGCTCATCATCCGTCAAACGCTGCTCTGTTTTTTTGCGTGCAACAAACAGCTTACGGTTGAAGTCATCAGCTGCTAGGTCATCTGGCGCATTAACGAACACTTGCTTAAAGTCTGGCAATGTCTCACGACCAATCTCACCAACAATACTCAAGTCGAGTGGTACATCACGCCAGCCAGCCACTTCTAATCCTTGGGCGGCAATCTCATCGCTTAACACTTGCTGGCTATGCTTGGCTTTATCGCTATCTAAATTAACGAACACCATACCGACAGCAAAGTTGTCCGTAATGGCAAATTGCTGCTCAGCAGCAATCTGTTTAAAGAAATCGGTAGGCGTCGCTAATAGTAAGCCACAACCATCACCAGTTCTACCGTCAGCAGCAACACCGCCGCGATGTGTCATACAACTTAAACTATGAATGGCAGTTTTTACCAAATCATGGCTCGCTTCACCCTCAATATGGGCAATTAGGCCAAAACCGCAATTATCAGAAAAATCATCTGGCGTGGCCAGGTGTGTTTGTGAGGAAATCATTGACATAGCTTGTCCTTTTAAGTAGACGGGCAACTTACATTTCCAATGCGGAGTATAAGTTGGTACCCGTAAGCAGAACGGGCTGATAGTGGATATTCGTGTGTTCGAATTGGCAAATAGTGCAATGCTCGATAGACATCATACTCTAAGAGAAAGTAAAACCCTTGACCCTCCTGGTCATTAGCTGATGTCTTGACATGTGGTCCGTGTATCAAAAGATAGTAAGTAGCAGCCCTTGGCAACGGGAGAATCTACGCCCTTAAATGCCAGTTACTCAATCAGTGATATCTAATGCCATTCATTTAAGCATCATTTGTTATGTTGTCATGTCTAGCATTTAAAGCTAAGCATACAATAACTTAATAACAGTGCACTTGTTTATCTTGAATATCTGACGCTCTGTATTCAAGCACTTTGTTTACCCTAAAAAGAGTGACAATAAGAGAGGTTGCGTCACTTACGATAGCCTTATTATAGATAGTAAGTAACCGCGCTTGAGACAATAATATTTAGTAAAGAACTCTAAAAACTAAGAAAAAACCACTAAATAGTTGTTAAATAGACATTTTTTACGATAACTATACAGAACGTCGCCCACAGTTATATTAGTTAATGATTGTCGAAAAATCTAGTCTTTTCTATCGATTCATCAGCCATAAATTGTAAGAGGACTTATTACTATTGGTTATGAGACAAATAAAACTGCTATTAAAATTTTAATGCAAACCATATAAATGACAGTTAGCAAAAGGCTTTGATAATACTTAGCAGTAGTAGCTTGCCGCTTATTGTGACGATAAAACTATTTTGTATAGTGCTAAAAAAACCCACTAACCAAATCGCTAGTGGGTTTAATTAATCAGACAAAAACTAATTACTCTTGTCTTCTATTAGCGCTTTTATACTATCGCTATTATTTTTGGGAGGATTCGCGTTAGCACTTTTGCCATTAGCATTTGAGTTATTGTTCGTGCTGCTAGGGGGCTTAGGCGTTGGCACTACTGGTGGCTTTTTACTGGTACTGCTCTCAGCCGGTACCGCAGGCTTTTTATTTTCTGATGCCGCGGGCTTACCTGCGTTATTTTCGTCTTTTGACGATGATTCAGATATTGTCTGCGTCTCACCACCAACCGTACGCTCTTCGCTAACAGATAATGTGGCAGAGGTATCT
Organism: Psychrobacter sp. 4Bb; assembly: GCF_002836735.1. GTDB lineage: Bacteria > Pseudomonadota > Gammaproteobacteria > Pseudomonadales > Moraxellaceae > Psychrobacter. The sequence continues at coordinate 15,165 of NZ_PJAS01000035.1, forward strand.
ACCGACTGACGAATACTCTCTTGAGTACTGCTACTATTAGCGCTTTCTTGGTTACCTCGATTACTGTTAGCATTAGCTGCTTGAGCAGCGGCGTCATCAGCTTCTTCTTGCAAACGAGCAGGCACTTCACGCTTAGTAGGTTTTAAATCGACGGCACGCGTACGTTTCGTACTCAAATCTTTTACTGGGTCAGGACGCTCATAGTTATCAATGATACTGACATACCGGTTAATCTCTTCTGGCAGTACACGTACGTTTGTAGGTAACTTAAAGTCTATTAACTTTGCGGCTCCTATTGCTTCTTGCGGGCTACTCATAATCCCATAAGTCAGCATATAACGGACTTGTTTTTCATCATCAAGATAACGGAAATAAGCAAATTTATCACGATCTTGACGACCTTCTAGGTAACTAACAATCACATCGTTTTCAGCGACATTCATTACTTGAACAGTCCACTTGCCTTTGTTAGCCAGCAGATAACGCTTGTCTTTAAACTCATCAGGATAATCGCGCAAATCTCGAATCGTTGCATCAAAGTTAATCGGTTGCACATCCGTATCTAGCTCATGCAGCGATTCGACTTTTAGTGGTTGCTCAAACTCTTCATTCAAAATCTCTGGCGCTGATATTGGTGCATTTTCAATTTTGGCACCCATGGCTGGCGTTTGACTAAACATCCATACTAACGCTGTGACTACCCCTAAAAGTAGGGTCACTATTAGCCAAATCAGTGCTTGACGACTGTATGATTGGCTAGCAGTACGCGTTTTTGTTTTTGATGTTGCCATGAGGCGGTCCTTGGTAAACACATGTTTTACAGCATGATATAAATGCTTATTTAAACAAAGGTACAGCTAACCAGTCGGCTATAAGTACGAGGTTTTAGTATAAATATATAAACGATAATTTTTAAGACGTTACGCGCTATGTCTTGACAAAACTTCATGCAATAGCTGGCCGTCAAACTCATTAGTCATTACCGCATCGCCTATTGATTTTAACAAAATTAGGCGGATTTGTCCGTGTTTCACTTTTTTATCGTGTCCCATTAAATCTAAAGCAGTGTCTACATCGATAGCTGGTGGCGTAATAGGTAAGCTTGCCAATTCTAAAACACGCTTAATACGTACAACTTCATCATCAGTTAGCCAACCAATTTTTTGCGATAGCTCAGCTGCTTGTACCATACCAGCCGCCACTGCTTCGCCATGTAACCAATTGCCATAGCCTTCATGTGTTTCAATCACATGACCAAAAGTATGTCCAAAGTTCAATAGCGCGCGCACACCGGACTCTCTTTCGTCTTGTGCTACTACATCGGCCTTGTACTGACAGCAGCGCTTTACAGCTTCACCAAGTACTGCTAAATCAAGCGACATCATTGCAGGCAAGTTTGCTTCAAGCCACGTTAAAAATGCCTCATCCATGATAAGGGCATATTTGATAATCTCGGCCACTCCAGCAGATAGCTCACGCGCAGGCAGTGTCTTAAGCGTACTCATATCAGCCAGCACCATTTGTGGCTGCCAAAAAGCACCAATCATATTTTTACCTTGCGGATGATTGATACCCGTTTTACCACCAACACTAGAATCTACTTGTGACAATAGCGTCGTTGGAATTTGGATAAAATTGACGCCACGCATAAAGCTAGCAGCAGCAAAACCAGTCATATCTCCCACTACACCGCCACCAAGGGCAATAAGTGTCACATCGCGATTGAAGTGTTCTGTCATCAGCGCATCATAAATCTGATCAATACTTGCCTGATTTTTGTATTGTTCACCATCTGGCAGTACGCACACCTTTACCACAAACTGCTCTGCTAACTCATCTTCTAATGCTTTTAAGTATAAAGGTGCCACAGTGTCATTAGTGACAATCAAAACTTGACGACCACTGATATAAGGCGTGATTTGCTTCGCCATACTACTATGCTCAGTCGTACATTGTTCAGTAATGACAATAGGATAATCATGACTTTGCGTATGAACTATTAAGCCATCATGAAACGGCATTACCATGTGATACTCCTAAAGCATTTCTAATGAGGTAAAAGTAATTGAGTCTGCATATCAATCGTAGTTGCCAGTCTATTACTAGTCTTCTTGGTGCGCCGATGAGTCCGTAGTGCAATCGACGAATGATTCTAGCTGCTGCATCAATTGATTGACCATATGGCGTGGGTACGTGTGACCAGTAGGCATAATAATATGGGCGACTTGGCGATAGAGTGGATCGCGAGCACTGTATAACTCTTGCAGTATTTTTCTAGGATTAGGCTGCTGCAATAATGGTCGGGACTTGTCTTTAGAGGTACGGGCTAGCTGCACCTCGACAGGTGCATTAAGATAAACGACGATGCCACGTTGTTTTAGGAACTCTCGGTTTTCAGAACACATGACTGCACCGCCACCGGTAGCCAATACGATTTGAGAGTTTTGGGTCAATTCATCAATGGCACGCGTTTCACGCTCACGGAAACCTGCTTCACCTTCTTTGGCAAATATCCAAGCAATGTCGGCACCTGTCTGCGATTCAATATACCAATCACTGTCTACAAAAGTGCGACCTAACTGCTTGGCAAGCAGTTTTCCGATTGTCGTCTTCCCTGCTCCCATCGGACCCACTAAAAACACCGACGGTAATTCCTGCCCCATAATACTTACTCAGCTAAATTAGGTATGATACAACGTCATTGTTATTCTGGCTAGTAATGAGCCGTGATTATTGTGAGTAAAATTTAGAGTGCATCATTCATCGGTACATACATAGGTATTACAACGCTAAAACCACTAATTTCGCGCATAAAAAAAGCAAGCACTATGGCTTACTTTTTTAGTAACTAGCTAAACAATTTATGATTAGTTCAGACGACTCGTACCATCATTAATAAGCTTCGGAGTTACGAAAATCAGTAGCTCTTCTTTAGTGTTGCTACGTACATCTTTACGGAAGGCACGACCGATATAAGGCAAATCACCTAAGAAAGGAACCTTCGTTACTTCGTTACCGGTACGGTTTTTAAAGACACCACCTAACACGACTGTTTGACCATCTTCAATAATGACGTTGGTTGATATAGAGTCTTCAGAGATAGCAACCTGATTATTGATGATAGTCGGCGTGCCGTTAGTAATGACCAATTGCAGACCAATTTTACCATCAGGCGTGATATTTGGTGTCGCTTCTAGACTTAATGCAGCCTCTTTAAAGCTGGTTGTCGTCGCACCACTGGCTGATGCTTCTTGATACGGAATCTGAGTACCAGAAGAGACTTTTGCAGTTTGCTTATCCGCGGTCAAAATCTTTGGTGTAGAAATAACTTCACCACGGTTATCTGCTTGTAGCGCTGATAATTCAAGATCTAGCATTACATCAGACATACTGAGCAAACCAAAGGCGATACTACCCGCTGGGTTAGAAACGCCTAAATCAACGTTTAAATTATCAGGACTGGTAATGTCATACGACGGATATGAGACCGTTTGACCGTTGACTGTGGTGGTCTCTATGTCAAAGTCTTTGAGATCTGCCAATGTCTGATTACTACCACCCACCAATAAGCTACGGTTGTTTGCCGCGCCATTTGATAGGATGCCCCAGCGAACGCCAATTTCTTTACTAAAGCTATCCGTGGCACTAACGATACGCGCTTCGATCATAACTTGGCGAACAGGAATATCAATTTTGCTGATTAGTTTATGAATGTTTTCGATACTATCAGCAACGTCTTTGATAATCAAAGTATTGGTACGTTCATCAACCGTTACCGTACCACGATTGGATAACAACGTATTATTATCCTCACGATTTGATAGGCCACTATTATTACCGGTCGCGCCGCTACCTTGCGAAATAAGCGTTAAGACATCTTGTGCTTTTGCATAGCTTAAACGAATGTACTCAGTACGCAAAGGTGCGTAAGATTGAACAGCTTGCTGCGCTTCTAGTTCACGTGCTTCTTGCTCAGCAAGCTCTGTAGCAGGCGCGACCAGAATAATATTGCCGTTTTCACGCTTGTCTAGATTTTTGCTCTTTAAGATAATATCGAGCGCCTGATCCCAAGGCACATTGATCAGACGCAGAGTGATGTTGCCAGCGACTGAATCGTTAGCAACGATGTTCATCTCGGTAAACTGTGCCAAAATGTCTAAGACACTACGAACCTCAACATCTTGGAATTCCATAGATAGCGGTTCGCCACTATAGACTCTTTCTTCCAACGTCGGCTCACGTAACAGCTCAGGCTTTTTAATACCAATATTTAACTGATTACCTGATTGGTAGGCTTGATACTCATAATCGTCATTCATGTTGATGGTAACGACGCCATTCTGACCTTGGTTTTTGGTATCGATACTGCTGACAAGACCGCTATTAATATTCAATCGACGTAGCAAGTTTCTTGGCACTGTACTACCAGTCAAACGCACAACCAACTGATTGCCTTGACGCTGTACATCTACTGGAATGGCTTCATTGGCCAGTACAACGCTGATATTACCACCACCATCATTGCCTGCCGAAAAATTCACTGCACTGAGACCGTCGTAACTATACTGTTTGCTCACTTGTGAAGCGGCCAATTGAGGATTTAAAAGCGGATTGACTCTGACCACCATCGTATCAGCTGGTACTTCGTTCTTCACAACAACCTTGCTCGTGGTACGTACAGGTGCCACTGGTACGGTAGAACTCTCGACAATAGGCGTAACAATTGCGGTCGTTGTCATACTATTATTGTTATTGAGCACATCTTGAATCGGGTCGCTGGTAATGACGGGACGATTAGGGTCAGTGATGGTTAGCAATAAATCATTGCCTTCAATCGCTGTCGTATAATTTCCTGATTCTTTTAAACCAACGATGAGGCGCGTGGTACTGTCACTACTTAGCGTAGTAACGTCATTAATCGCACCGATATTATATTCGTTAAAACGGCTAGCAAGCCCATTCTGTACTTGTTCGAAATCTAGGACTAAGCGACTAGGATCATCAAGCTGATAGGCTGCAGGCAATACTGGCAATCCTGTAAACCCCAAACGCATTTGCGTCACTGCAGGTGCGGTCTGTACTACAGAGACATTATCGATGCGCTGTGCAGCATGAGCACTATTAGTCACAGCCACCATACTGACTGCCAGTGCTGAAATGGCAAAAGCAGAAGACATGCGGTTGCTCATCATCATTACCTTGTTATTGCGTACTGTCATTATTTATTCCTCAAAAAATCTGCCGACTTAGCTTATAGGGGATACCAGCGACTGGGGTTTTTCTACAAACCCTGCGCGGCTGTCTGGCACAATTTCAATCAAGTTAACCTGGGTCGGCGTGATTTCAACAATACGGCCGTCATTCAATCCAAGATAATCGCCTACTTTAACACTCGCAACCGAACCATCAGGACGTTGTATCAATGCATATCGCTGACCTTCGGGCGAAATCACCACACCTCGGAAGACCAATTGCGACAGTTCATACTGCTCAAGCGGTTCTTTGATTCTGTTGATATCTGGTCGTACACCATCTATAGGAGTGGTCGGGCCTTGTACATTGACTAAACTCGGTGGCAAAAATGGACTACGCTGCGAACTAGCGCTATACACAAAATCTTCTACCAGCTCGGCTTTAGGTGGTGGTTCAATAGGCTGTGCAGGCTGGTTGCGGATATCGGTCATTGCCTGCTCTGCCATACCTATACGGTCACTACACCCAGTCATAGATAAAACAGCGACACTTAAAACCAATAGCATGGGCATTTTTTGGATACTCATTAGTTGCCTCCTGCATTTGCATCAGTAGCAGCAGCTTCATCACCTTCAGGAGCCGCTTCTTTAGAGCGATAAGTCTTAGTTTGCAATACTAAATTGAGCTCTGGCAAAACATCCAATGTAGGCTGCGGGTTACTGACTTCAAAATCATGCATCGTAATAATTCGAGGAAGTGCAGCAAGACCGCTGATAAAGCTACCAAACTGATGGTACTCACCCAAAGCCGCAATACGTATTGGCTGCTCAATAAAGAATTCGTTTTCAATTTCAGGCTCTACTGAAATATCCTGAAAACGGATATTGCTACCAACGCCTGTCATGTTTATGCCTTCTACCAATTCTGACACACGCGTATCTTTCGGCAATTGATCCAATAAAGTATTAAATTCAGTTTCCATTTGGACAACTTGCGCTTGATATGCTTTTAAATGACGTGCGCGAGATTCTTTTTCACGGTAGCTATCAAGCAAGGTCTGCTGCTGGCTTTCAGCCGCATTAATCTCGTCAATTTTGCTACTGATAGGTAATGCCCATGACAATGCTGCGATAAAGGTAATGATAAGTCCAATCACTGTCACCTTGACAGGCAGTGGCCAACTGCCATAGTTTTCTGAATCTAGCGACTCAAAACTACGGCGAAACTCATTTAAATCGAATTGCTTTTTTGGCTTTAAAGCAGATTTTTTGGTTTTAGAGAGGCTCTTTTTGCGGATAAGCTTCATAACGCACCTCCAAGACCAGTATCGGTATCAGTAGTCGGAGTTTCCGACTGTACTCTAGTCGTTACTACAAACTGTACGTAACTGTCTTCAGGATAAACAGGTCGCGCCTGCTCACCAGTATTAACCGTATTGTTGAGGACTGGAGCAGCTTCATAAGCGCTAATATTCTGCTGAATGTTACTTACTGCTGAGTTGCCCATCCATTTACTGTTATCAAGGTTACGAATCAGACTGGACACAATGTTTGGATTGTCCGCTAAGCCTGTCAAAGTTAGCGTATCACCTTCACGTTTAAGGTTATTTAGATAAAGTGCTGGTGGAATAGCTTTTGCCAAATCATCCCATAAACGTACAGGCACAGGACGTCGCCCCTGCAAGTCTTGAATGACTTGCATGCGTGAAATAATGTCTTCACGGCGCTGCTCTAAACTGTCAATCTCGGTCAATGCGGTGTCTAAGCGAGTGTTTTCTTGTTCGATCAATGCGTTGGCATCAAGCTGCTCATCAAGTTCATTATTAAAATAACTCCATGAAGCAAAAGCTGCTAACAAGCTCAGCAACGTCACTGCCACTATTAGAGTCATAAACTCTTTGTTACGACGTTCACGCTCTTCTTGTCGCCAAGGTAAAAGGTTAATACGAGCCATTAGTCAAAGCTCCTTAACGCAAGACCGCATGCAGCCATTAAGCTTGGCGCATCAACCGCCAGTTGCTCATTATCGATATTTGGCGCAATAGTCATATTGGTAAAAGGGTTGGCAACACTGACAGTTACACCCAGCTTTTGTTGTGCCATACCAGCGAGACCTGCAATAGAACTGCTGCCTCCTGCAAGCACCACATGATCGATACTGCTATATTGACTTGATGAGAAATAAAACTGTAAAGAGCGAGTGATCTGTTGAATGGTATTTTCTATAAAAGGGGTCAGTACTTCAGGATAATAATCATCAGGTAAGGTACGTTCGCGTTTACTCAATGTCGCTTCTTCTGCTGATAGGCCATAGCGATTTTGTATTGCCTCGGTCAGCTGAGCACCGCCAAACAACTGCTCACGACTATAAATAAACTCGCCATTCTTAGCGATATATAATGTGGTCTGATTATGGCCAATATCTACCAACGCTACTAGTTCTGGTACATTCGGTAGGCTATCTACCATCAATCCAAACGCGCGCTCGATTGCATGAGACTCGATATCCATAATTTTCGTTTGCAAGCCACCAAAGGCCAAAGCATCGACACGTTGGTCGACGTTCTCTGAGCGAGAGGCAGCAAGCAACACCTGAACCATATCTTCACTAACCAAAGACGGTCCTAATACTTCAAAATCTAGATTGACGTCTTCTAATGGATAAGGCACATACTGGTCAGCATCCAAACGTATTTGCGCCTCACGCTCAACATCGCTGAGTGTCATATCCATATCAATGATTTTAGTAATCACCGCAGAGCCAGAAACAGCGGTCGCAGCATTGCTACCCGCGACTTGGCAGCGTCGTGCCAAGACCGTTATAATATTACCAGCAGCTTCTGTATCTACTAGAATCTTATCAACCACGATACCTTCCGGTAGTCTTTCAATACCATAAGATTTTAGGTGGAACATGCCTTGCTGACGCTGTATGTCAACCAACTTTACTGAAGTGGCACAAATATCCACGCCAATCAAATGTCGACTTTTGGAAGTAAATAGCCTCACTAGCTCTATACCTTATATTAAGTGTACAATCTGGTAATTATTTGTAATAATTCAATACAATACTTTACTTAATTGATAGATTCAAGCATTTAAAAATATATTAAGGCCAACTTACACATTTATTATGACCTGCCTATTTTGTTCAATGTATAATAATATTGTCTGCTACAAATTCTAACTAATAAGTCTTATTATGGCCAAAACAAATGCTACCGCTCGTCTCATTCGCTTTTTGGTGGGACTCTTTATCGCTTGCCTAGCATTGGCAGTTGTTCTAGCACTTGCTGTACCTATTGGTTTTTATGGGATGGCCATGTATCTATCGCCGACCCTACCTAGTACGCAAGAAATTAAAACAGCCAAATTAGAAATGCCATTACAGATTTATAGTAGTGATGATAAATTAATCGGCCAATACGGCAATCGTTTATCATTACCAGTTAGTTTTGATGAGATTCCTGAAGATTTAACTCATGCTTTTTTAGCGGCCGAAGATGCTTCTTTCTTTCAGCATAGCGGAATTAGTATTAAAGGTCTTGGTCGCGCTGTCACCGAAGCAGTCACTGATGACGATGGTCAAACCGGTGGCTCTACCATTACGATGCAGGTCGCTAAAAACTATTTCTTAAGTCCAGAACGTACTTTAAACCGCAAACTAACAGAGTTATTTTTGGCGCGGAAGATCGAAGACGAACTGAGCAAAAACGACATCTTGACACTATATGTCAATAAGATCTATCTGGGTGAAGGCGCCTATGGTATCCGCGCTGCGGCCAAAAAATATTATAGTAAGTCATTAGACAATCTCACTATTGCTGAAATGGCGATGTTAGCCGGTCTACCGAAAGCCCCTTCTAAGTATAACCCTGTTGCCAATCCTAGCCGCGCATTGACTCGCCGTAACTGGATCGTTGGACGCATGCATGAGCTTGGCTATATTACCAAAGCTCAGTATGATGAAGCTGTCAACTCCCCTATAGGTATCAACCTATATAAAGAAAAGCTCGATGTAAATATGCCTTATTTGGCAGAAATGACGCGAGCTTCTTTGGTCGAACGTTATGGCGATCAAGTCATGCACGGTGGTTGGCGCGTACGTCTCACAGTAGACAGTAAAGCGCAAACAGATGCAGAAGCAGCAGTAGTAACAGGATTGATTGCCTACGAGCATCGCCATGGTTGGCGCGGGGCTGAAGCAAATGATGAGCCTCTCGAGAACTTCCAACGCTACAGCAATATGTCTCCTGCCAAAGTGACCAAAGTCAATTCTCGTAGTTTTAATGCAGTCCTACAATCTGGTGAAGAAGTGACCGTTAATTGGTCTGGTATGAAATGGGCACGCAAATATATTTCTGCTGACCGTATTGGTTATTACCCTAGCAATGCCAGTCAAGTTGTTAAGAAAAACGATATCGTTCGTGTGATACCTACTACGAATGGCAACTGGCAACTAGGTCAAATACCTAAAATTCAAGGCAGTTTGGTCTCGTTAAATCCAGAGACTGGTGCTGTCAATGCATTGGTTGGTGGCTTTGATTTTAACCACAGTAAGTTCAACCGCGCTCTACAGGGCTGGCGTCAACCTGGCTCAACCATTAAACCACTTGTTTATACCGCTGCTTTAGAAAAAGGTTATCGTCCAGATACCATCGTTTCTGACCGAGCTATTCAAGTAGGTGACTGGAAACCGAAAAACTCTGATGAACGTTTCTTAGGTGATATCACTTTACGTCGTGGTTTATATTTGTCGCGTAACCTCGTATCTATTCGCTTGTTACAAGCGATCGGTATCTCAAGTACGCGCAACCTATTAGATGAATTCGGTCTTGATAAAGAAAAGCTACCAACAACCTTGTCATTAGCACTTGGAGCAGGACAAGCCACACCATTACAAATGGCCACGGCTTACTCAACCTTCGCCAATGGTGGTCATCGTGTCCAACCTTACTTTATTGAACAAATTTACAATTATAAAAACGAGCTGTTGTTTCAGGCAAATCCACGTCAAGCGTGTGCACTATGCTTTAACGAAAAACTTGAGAAGGTTAATAGCAGCTTAGTTGAAGAGTATGAGAAGTCAATTGAAGCGCTTGATGAGACTACTAATGAAATAACCGCCGATAATTCATCATCAGAAAGCAATGATGATAGCGAAACAACAGATAAAGAGCTTGATTTAACGGTATATAACGCAGGTCCACAGTCAGATCGCCTGAAAGCGCCTGCCGTACAATATGTAAGGGCCAAACAAGCACCGCGCATACTGCAACCTAGAGTCGCTTTTGAGATGGCCGATATACTACGCGATGTAGTCCAACGCGGTACAGCGGTAAGAGCAAAGGCATTAGGTCGCAATGATATCGGTGGCAAAACTGGTACCACCAATCAGGCCAAAGACGCATGGTTTGCAGGATTCCATCCTACCAATGCGACAGTAGTATGGATGGGATTCGATCAACCATCTACTATGGGCCGCCGTGAATATGGTGGTGTAGCAGCGCTGCCAGTATGGATGGACTTTATGAAAGCTCAGCTGAAAGACACGCCAAGCCAATGGGTATCTATCAATAATCGCTCAAAATCCAGAAAGCAACAGCAAAGTATCATAGAGATGACTGATGATGGCGTCCTAGTTAACGACGCCTCCAATAAATCAGCAAAACCAGTCAAGACTCAAACCCAGCAGCGTAAGCCTTCGGTTCCAGAGCCTACTGAAGAGACGAGCACTCCACCATCAACGAAACCAAGTAGCAATCGTAGTGATGACAGCGTACCGGAAAATCCATTAACGGTGACACCCGTTGAAAGTATGCCACCGATGCCAGAGTAACAAACAAGACTATTTTTAGTTAATAAGAAAAAGGCTTATTCAGCAATGACTGAATAAGCCTTTTTTATGCGCTGTAGACTATGGCCTACCCTACTTAATCATACTTTAAAATGGTTCAATAAATAGCGGTCAAAGAATAAATTTGCTAGTTTACTTCCTATTAGAATTCAACCATACCTGCACGCAGTTGTTCAATCAGCTCCAAAAGCTGATTACGCCATTCCCGTATCGTTGTTTCATCAGGTAGCCATTGGTTAGATAAAGTGACAACATTGACAATCAAGTCTGGCGACGCTGAATGACTGCTTGGCGCTTCATCGACGATAGTATCTGGCGGTACTGCATACAGACAACGCTGATAAGCACGTTCTATATTGGCGATAAAACCTTGCTGCTGTAATTGCTGCAAACGCTGAATCTCAGGAGATACTTGGGTTCGCTCGCTCAGTGCTTGCTCAATATCGAGCAAAGTTGGCGCCGTCATATTTAGGCTATAGAAGTGACCGAGCTCCTGAATGAATGCCAATAAAGCACCATGCAAGTGAAAAATAGCAGTCTCACAGTGTGCTTGGTATAACTGCTTATCATTGGTACTTCCTGCAGATTGGCAAGATAAACGACAGAAATATAACTTTTGATTGGTTCGATCTGCTTGATATTTGGCGACGCGAGTTTTACCTGCCATTTGCTAATTATCCTTTTATGAATAGTGAATTAGAGCATATTTCCAGTGTACTATTTTTTTAGATGATAGCACCATGCCTTTCTTAGTTTTTTATACGCACAAAAAAGCCAGCAACTTAGGCTGGCTTTTTTATTAAATTAAGAATGAATCAAAATACTTAATACGATTAATTATCTTGATTTAACTCTTGAGCAAATGCTTCGTCAAAGCTTGCAAAGTCTTTGCTATCAGTGCTTGCAGTCATATCAAACGCTGCATTCAAATCTTTATCTTGTAGCTTCTGATCTGCTTTTTCTTTGCGTGCTTTATGATAAGCAAGACCAGTACCTGCAGGAATCAAGCGACCAACAACTACGTTTTCTTTCAGACCACGTAACTCATCCACTTTACCAGTCACAGCAGCCGCAGTTAGTACACGGGTTGTTTCCTGGAAAGAAGCCGCTGAGATAAAGCTTTCAGTTGCTAGACTTGCTTTGGTGATACCTAGTAATTGACGCTCAAACTGTACTGGGAATTTATCTTCCGCTTCTAGCTTCGCATTCAATGCTTTGATATCTGCATACTCTACCTGATCACCTTTGAAGTGACTTGAGTCGCCGCCGTCAGTGATTTCAACTTTACGCAGCATCTGACGAATGATAACTTCGATGTGCTTGTCGTTGATTTTTACACCCTGCAAGCGATAAACGTCCTGTACTTCGTTGACGATGTAATCAGCAAGTGCAGTCTGACCCTTCAAACGCAAGATATCATGTGGGTTCTGTGGACCATCAGCGATCACTTCACCACGTGCTACCGTCTCGTTTTCAAAGACGTTGATTTGACGCCATTTCGGGATTAGCTCTTCATGTACTTCGCCATCTTCATTAGTAATAATGAAGCGGTTCTTACCTTTAGTCTCTTTACCAAAGCTTACCACACCAGTCATTTCTGCCATGATGGCGTGATCTTTTGGACGACGTGCTTCGAACAAGTCAGCAACACGTGGTAGACCACCGGTAATATCTTTTGTACCAGAAGACGCTTGTGGTACACGGCCTAGAATCGAACCTGCTGCCACTTTCTCACCATCGCTTACGCGGATGATAGTTTCAGCTGGTAAGAAGTAAACCACTTCTTTGCCTTCGTCAGTGTTCAAGATAATCGCAGGACGTAAGTCTTTTGCTGAGCTTGAACGGTCACGAGTAGCTAGAATCTCAAATGAGCTCATACCAGTCGCATCATCAACTTTTACTGTTGCAGTCATACCATCAGTGATGTCACTGAAGCGTGCTGTACCAGCAAATTCTGTGATGATTGGATGCGTATGCGGATCCCATTTAGCGATAGTTTGACCGCCTTCAACCTGCTCTTCGTCTTTCACAAGTACGCTTGAACCATATGGTACTTTATAGCGCTCACGCTCACGGCCAAGCTCATCGGTCAATGCGATTTCAGCTGAACGCGATACGATGACTAAGTGACCATCGGTATGCTGTACTGTTTTCATATTTTCAAAGTGCGCTTGACCAGCATTACGTACAGAGATGCTGTTGTCTACAGAGGCTGAACTCGCTGCCCCGCCCACGTGGAACGTACGCATGGTTAACTGAGTACCCGGCTCACCGATAGATTGAGCTGCCATAACACCGACTGATTCGCCGATATTCACTTTATGACCACGTGCAAGGTCACGACCATAACACTGTGAACATACGCCATGTTCGATATCACACGTAATTACTGAACGTACCCAGATATCATCGATTGCGTTGTTATCAAGGACGTTAACCCAGTACTCATCGATCAATGTACCAGCTGGAATCAATACTTTATCAGCATCATCGTTGTAAGTAACATCACGAGCAGTCACACGACCCAGTACTAGCTCACCTAGTTTCTCAATGATTTCACCACCTTGAATATGTGGTTTCATGAGTAGACCTTCTTCAGTACCACAGTCATCGCTAGTGATAACCAAATCTTGTGCCACATCAACCAGACGACGAGTTAGGTAACCCGAGTTAGCCGTTTTCAGTGCCGTATCCGCTAGACCTTTACGTGCACCGTGAGTTGAGATGAAGTACTGTAGTACGGTCAAACCTTCACGGAAGTTAGCTTTAATCGGCGTCTCAATGATTGAGCCATCTGGTTTCGCCATCAAACCACGCATACCAGCCAACTGACGAATCTGTGCCGCACTACCACGAGCACCAGAATCTGACATGATAAAGATTGAGTTGAATGACTTCTGCTCGTCTTCTTCACCTTGTGCATTGATAACTTTATCTGTTGCCAAGTTGTCCATCATCGCCTTAGCGACTTTGTCATTGGTACGTGACCAGATATCGACTACTTTGTTATAGCGCTCACCAGCAGTTACGAAACCTTGCTCGAACTGATCTTCGATTTCGCGAACTTCGCCTTCTGCCACTTCGATGATTTGCTTTTTAAGTGGTGGAATGACCATGTCGTCGATACCGATAGACACGCCAGATAGTGTTGCTTGAGCAAAACCAAGATACATCAATTGGTCAGCAAACATAACACTTTCTTTTACGCCAACTTTACGGTAGCAAGAGTTGATCAAACGAGAGATGTTTTTCTTCGTCATCTCCTGGTTACACTCATCAAACGTCATACCTTTAGGCATGATGTTCCAGATAAGTAGACGACCAGCAACCGTATCTTTGATACTGATTTCTTTAGTCTCGTTACCTTCTTCGTCAATTTGCGTCTCAGTAACACGCACTTTGATCTTGGCGTTTACATGTAGGTCGTTTGAACCAATTGCACGCAATGCTTCATTAACGGTAGCAAAAATCATGCTCTCGCCTTTGGCATTGATCGACGAGCGACTGATGTAATATAGACCTAGTACAACATCCTGAGATGGTACGATGATCGGATCACCGTTTGCAGGTGACAAGATGTTGTTGGTAGACATCATCAAAGCACGTGATTCAAGCTGTGCTTCTAGCGTCAATGGCACGTGAACGGCCATTTGGTCACCATCGAAATCGGCGTTGAATGCAGTACAAACAAGCGGATGCAATTGGATGGCTTTACCTTCGATCAATACTGGCTCAAATGCCTGTAGACCCAAACGGTGAAGTGTTGGCGCACGGTTAAGAAGTACTGGATGCTCACGGATAACCATGGCCAGCATATCCCATACTTGTGGCTCTTCACGCTCTACCATCTTTTTAGCAGCTTTAATCGTAGTCGCTAAGCCATGAGATAATAGTTTGTTATAAGTAAATGGCTTGAACAATTCTAGTGCCATTTTCTTAGGTAGACCACACTGATGTAGACGTAGTGTTGGACCTACAACGATAACCGAACGACCAGAGTAATCGACACGCTTACCAAGTAAGTTCTGACGGAAACGACCTTGCTTACCTTTGATCATATCAGCCAAAGATTTCAATGGACGCTTGTTACTACCAGTGATGGCACGACCGCGACGACCGTTATCAAGCAACGCATCTACTGACTCTTGCAACATACGCTTTTCGTTACGTACGATGATGTCAGGTGCGCTTAGCTCAAGCAGACGCTTAAGACGGTTGTTACGGTTGATCACACGGCGATATAGATCGTTTAGATCTGACGTCGCAAAACGGCCGCCTTCTAGCGGTACTAGAGGACGCAAATCTGGTGGTAGTACTGGCAAGATGTTCATTACCATCCACTCAGGCTTGTTATTAGAATCACGGAATGCTTCTAATAATTTGAGACGCTTAGACATTTTCTTAAGCTTAGTCTCAGAACCTGTTTGTGGAATCGCTTCACGTAGCTCATCGATTTCAAGATCGATATCGATGTCTTTTAATAGGTCTTGAACGGCTTCAGCACCCATTTTGGCTGTGAATTCATCACCGAACTCTTCAAGCGCTTTGTAATAATCTTCATCATCAAGCAACTGGTACTTTTCTAAACTAGTTAGACCAGGCTCAGTAACGATATAGCTTTCAAAATATAGAACGCGCTCGATATCACGTAGCGTCATGTCTAATAATAGACCAATGCGGCTTGGTAATGATTTTAGGAACCAAATATGCGCAACTGGACTGGCTAGGTCGATATGACCCATGCGATCACGACGAACTTTAGCAGTGGTAACTTCCACACCACATTTTTCACAGATAACGCCTTGGAACTTACGGCGCTTATATTTACCACATAAACATTCGAAGTCTTTTACTGGACCAAAGATTTTGGCACAAAAAAGACCATCACGCTCAGGCTTGAACGTGCGATAGTTGATGGTTTCAGGCTTTTTCACTTCGCCGTGCGACCATGACTTGATGACGTCAGGTGAGGCTAAAGTAATTTGAATGCTATCAAACTCTTGGTTACCGTTGCCGGTAGGGCTTTGCATGATATCGAGTAAATCTTTCAAGTTGCTTCTCCGTTATCTTTATAATCATCTGACAGCGTACCATTGACGCAGATAAGATGAATGAAGGCAATGAATAGGGTTGAGACAAATCACTAAAAGCAGCAGCAATAAAGCAGACTGCCTTTAGTGGACAACTAAGTTAAACAACGGGCTAGTTGCTTTGTTTTAACTCAATATTAATACCCAGTGATTTGATTTCTTTGGTCAGTACGTTAAACGACTCAGGCATGCCTGGATCCATATACTGCTCACCATCAACGATGTTTTTGTACATACGAGTACGGCCTTCAACGTCATCCGACTTCACCGTTAGCATTTCTTGCAACGTGTAAGTCGCGCCGTATGCTTCTAGTGCCCACACTTCCATCTCACCGAAGCGCTGACCACCAAACTGAGCTTTACCGCCGAGTGGCTGCTGCGTGACTAGAGAGTAAGAACCCGTTGAACGCGCATGCATTTTGTCATCAACCAAATGGTTAAGCTTGAGCATGTACATATAGCCGACGGTTACTTTACGGTCAAACTTCTGACCTGTACGACCATCATATAACGTCTGCTGACCATCGCGATCCATACCAGCAAGCTCAAGCAAATCTTTGACTTGGCTTTCTCTTGCGCCGTCAAATACTGCTGTGCCCATTGGTACACCGCCACGTAAGTTGTCTGCTAGCGCCATGATGTCATCATCACTTAAGCTATCAAGATCAACTTGCTCACCGCCTACTTGGTTATAGATTTTGTCCAAGAAGTCACGTAGCTCTTTGATCGCTGCTTGAGATTTGAGCATACCATCAATCTTCTCGCCCAATCCTTTCGCTGCCATACCCAAATGCGTCTCTAGAACCTGACCAATGTTCATACGAGATGGTACACCAAGTGGGTTCAATACGATGTCAACGGTATTACCATTTTCATCATAAGGCATGTCTTCAACTGGCATGATGCGCGATACCACACCTTTGTTACCATGACGACCAGCCATCTTATCACCAGGCTGAATACGACGCTTAACCGCTAGATATACTTTAACGATTTTTTGTACACCATGTTGCAAGTCATCACCAGCAGTCAATTTGCGTTTTTTCTCAGCAAACTTCACATCGATGTCTTTTTGCTTATCAACCAAGTAATCAGCGATTTGCGTTAGACGCTCAGAGATTTCTTCTTCAACTGGTTGGATATCAAGCAAGGTCTCAAGGCTCATATCTTTCATATCAGCCAATGCCATAACCGTACCGGCCTTTAGACCAGCACCGCCGCTGACTTTTTGGCCATCTAATAGATTACCAATACGGCCACGTGCTGCTTCTTCAAAGATACGTAGCTCTTCTTTCAAATCTTTGCGATAGCTGTCAAGCTGCGATTTTTCAATCGCTCTTGCGCGTGCATCTTTTTCAACGCCATCACGGGTGAAGACTTGTACATCAATAACCGTACCTTTACTTGAAGTTGGTACGCGTAGTGAAGTGTCTTTCACATCAGCCGCTTTTTCGCCAAAGATAGCCCGTAGTAGTTTCTCTTCTGGCGTTAGCTGAGTTTCACCTTTTGGCGTCACTTTACCAACGAGAATATCACCAGCATCAACTTCAGCACCGATATAGACGATACCTGCTTCATCAAGACTTGATAGTGCTGCTTCACCAACGTTTGGAATATCAGCCGTGATCTCTTCTGTACCTAGCTTGGTATCACGAGCCACACAAGTCAATTCTTGGATATGAATCGTAGTGAAACGATCTTCTTTTACGACTTTTTCAGATAGTAAGATTGAATCTTCAAAGTTGTAACCATTCCACGGCATAAATGCGATGCGGATGTTCTGTCCCAGTGCTAGCTCACCAAGATCCGTTGATGGACCATCGGCCAAGATATCACCCAAAGCAATCTCGTCACCTTGGTTAACAATGATACGTTGGTTGATACAAGTGTTTTGGTTAGAACGCGTGTATTTGATCAAGTTATAGATATCAATACCCGCTTCACCAGCAACCATCTCGTCTTCGTTGACACGAACCACGATACGTGATGCATCAACATCTTCAATCACACCGCCGCGCTTAGCGATGACACAAACACCTGAGTCACGAGCAACGTGTCGCTCCATACCAGTACCTACCAATGGCTTATCAGCACGTAGGGTAGGAACCGCCTGACGCTGCATGTTCGAGCCCATCAAGGCACGGTTAGCATCATCATGCTCTAGGAACGGAATCAGACCTGCTGCAACCGATACTACCTGACTTGGTGATACATCCATATGCGTCACTTTTTCTGGCGGCATACGAACAAATTCACCATAGCTACGGACACTGACCATCTCGTCAGATAACGCGCCATCCTCAGTCATCGGAGAGTCAGCCTGTGCAATAACAGTACCGACTTCTTCGATTGCTGATAGATATTCAATATCATCAGTCACTTTACCATCAACCACACGGCGATATGGCGTTTCTAAGAAACCAAAGCTGTTGGTTTTAGCAAATGTCGCTAGTGAGTTGATCAGACCAATGTTTGGACCTTCAGGAGTCTCAATAGGACATACACGGCCATAATGCGTATCATGTACGTCACGTACTTCAAAGCCTGCTCGTTCACGAGTTAGACCACCAGGTCCTAACGCTGATACACGGCGCTTATGGGTAACTTCAGACAACGGGTTGTTCTGATCCATAAACTGTGACAACTGGCTTGAACCAAAGAACTCTTTAACCGCAGCCGCTACTGGCTTAGAGTTAATCAAATCTTGTGGTGACAAGTTGTCTGACTCTGCTGAGCTTAAACGCTCTTTTACGGCACGCTCAACACGTACTAGACCAACACGGAATTGGTTTTCTGCCATCTCGCCCACTGAACGAATACGGCGGTTACCTAGATGGTCAATATCATCGACATCGCCGCGACCGTTACGAATTTCGATAAGTTCTTTTAGAACATTAACGATATCATCGTTGGTCAATACACTGCGTTCGCGCTGTACGTCTGGATCATCGGTGTTTTCAAATGGCAGACCAAGACGACGGTTGAACTTCATACGGCCGACGTTAGATAAGTCATAACGATCTGCGTTGAAGAACATGCTCTCAAACAGTTTCTCAGCCGTTTCAACCGTTGGTGGCTCACCTGGACGCATGACTTTATAGATTTCGATCAACGCTTCTTCACGGCTTGAGGTGCTATCAGCACGTAGCGTATCGGCAATATAACTACCTTGGTCGATATCGTTAGTGAACAGAATGCTGAACTCTTTGATGGCACCACTGGCTTCAAATGAGTTCAATTTCACCAATAACTCGTGGTCGATTGGCGTGTTCGCTTTAGCGATGATTTCATCATTAACAACGATGTCTTCAGCTAAAATACGCTCATATAGGTATTCATCAGGCACAGCAATTTTTGTCATGCCTGCTTCTTCAAGCTGACGGATACGGCGTGCGTTGATACGTTTGCCCTGCTCTACAATAACGTCACCTTCAGGTGATACGATATCAAACTGAGCCATCTCGCCACGTAGACGATCAGCAACTAAGTCAATTTCAAACTGCTCTTCGCCTTTATAAACAGCAACTTTATCAAAGAATAAATCTAGGATTTCAGAAGTCGTTAGACCAAGTGCACGTAGAATGATTGATGCAAGTAGTTTACGGCGACGGTCAATACGAGCAAAGACTAAGTCCTTTGCATCGAATTCAAAGTCTAACCATGAACCACGGTAAGGGATGATACGCGCGTTATAAAGCACTTTACCACTTGAATGCGACTTACCTTTATCATGATCAAAGAACACACCAGGTGAACGATGTAGCTGAGATACGATAACACGCTCAGTACCATTGATAATAAAAGTACCGTTAGCCGTCATCAAAGGCATCTCACCCATGTAAACGCTTTGCTCACGGATATCTTTGATAGCAGCTTTGCTATCTTTGTCTTTGCTGTCTTTGTCTTTGATGATCAAACGGATTTTGACACGCATAGGCGCAGCAAACGTTGAACCACGTAAGATACACTCACGCTCATCAAATTCAGGCGTGCCTAAATAGTACTCAACAAATTGTAGCTCTGCGTTACCAGAGTGACTCTCAATTGGGAAAATAGAGGAATACGCAGCTTGCAAACCAGTATTCTCACGAGCTTTCGGCTTTTTGTGCTCTTGCAAAAATTGCTCGTAAGAATCTACTTGAATAGACAGTAAATAGGGAATGTCCATTACAGTGGGCAATTCAGCAAAACTTTTGCGAATACGCTTTTTTTCAGTATAAGAATATGCCATCGAGAGTCCTTACAGTAAACGTGGAAACAAATTAAAAGCGTGGCCAGTATGCATAAATACGATGCAAACGTGGCGACGTAAACGATAATATAAAACGGGTCTTCGTGTTCAGTTCATGTCTTTTCTGTCAATTACTACTTTACTCTTCAGTGCTTACCTAGCACACTTCACTTAATCTCGTCGTTGCTTGCTAGATTCATGGTAAGTGAATCAGTCTATATGACTGTTGCAACCAAAAAATTCAATATTATATAATCTATAACATATTGCCTATCAGGCTTAATTTACAAATACATTGCTGGGAAATAATGTCTATTAAGATTGCATCCATACCACTTGCCATCTAGACTACTTATTACCGAACTATGTTCCCTACACATACAAACTGTCTATGAGACTGAATATCGACAGTCATGCCACACCAAGTAGGCAACTTATGATCAACAGCTTTTTTAAGAATACCGCTTTTTTCAGGATTAATAATCGGGGTAACTATAACTTTTAGAATCAGTATAAACTATAGTGTTGATAGGAAAGCATGCAGACACAAAAAAATGCCAAACATCTACAGACGTTTAGCTCATATTAACTGATTTCAAAAACTGGCATGTGTGCTTGCATGTATATCGTCTGTCCTTTTGATGGGTATCCACCGTGATGTTGCATACGTATGTTGGCAGACACAAAAGGTCAAGCTACGAATTATAGTAAAAAAAAGCTGGCAATGCAAGGCATTACCAGCTTTTTTTCGTACAGTGTTAAACTTATTTTAGCTCAACAGTTGCACCAGCTTCTTCAAGTTTCTTTTTCAACTCTTCAGCTTCGGCTTTAGATGCGCCTTCTTTGATTGGAGCTGGAGCGCTTTCAACCAAATCTTTCGCTTCTTTTAGGCCAAGACCAGTAGCTTCACGTACGGCTTTAATTACGCCAACTTTCTTCTCGCCAAAGCTGGCAAGAACTACGTCAAACTCGTCTTTTTCTTCAGCAGCAGCAGCAGCAGGACCAGCAGCAGCAGGTGCAGCAGCAACAGCAGCTGTTACGCCGAATTTTTCTTCCATGTCGCTGATTAACTCAACGATATCCATTACTGACATTTCAGCGATTGCATTTAACACGTCATCTTTAGATAGTGCCATGAGAACTCTCCGTTATCTGATAAAAATTAATTGATTCTAATATCGCTTTGATTGCTTGCCTAATGTGACAATAAAGTGCAACCAAAATTAGCGATGTTAAAGTTACGTTAAAACAAGCAATTAAGCAGCTTCTTTTGCGTCTTTGATTGCCGCTACAGTGCGAACGAACTTGCCAGGAACAGCGTTCATAGTCTGGACAAGCTTGGTCACTGGTGCATTCATAGTAGCCATCAAGATAGAGATTGCTTCGTCGCGAGTTGGTAGCTTCGATACGCGCTCTAGCTCTTCTGGACCATAAACTTCACCACCGACTGATACTAATTTGGTCTCTAAAGCTTTGTTATCTTTGCTGAAGTCGAAAACGACTCGAGCAGCAGATCCCAAATCTTCCATAGAGAAAGCCAAAAGTAGTGGACCAGTCATACGGTCTGACATGCTCTCAAACTTAGTGCCTTCAAAAGCGC
Source organism: Psychrobacter sp. 4Bb (assembly GCF_002836735.1). GTDB lineage: Bacteria > Pseudomonadota > Gammaproteobacteria > Pseudomonadales > Moraxellaceae > Psychrobacter. Next base: position 37,135 of record NZ_PJAS01000035.1, read on the forward strand.
GTTTTGCTAGTGTATTTTTTACCACTTTTAAAACGACACCTTTATCACGAGCTTGTTCGCGCAGCTTAGTAAGCTGTGCAACACCAATACCGTGATATTCGGCAGCTACTGCTGAGTAAGCATTAGCAGCAACTTCAGACACTTCAGCCACAACTTGTTGTTTTTGTTCTAGCGTTAATGCCATAAGTTGACTCCTTTAATCTTATCAATCGACTTATAATAAAAGTGCCAAAAACAAGGTTTTTATGCGCTCAAACTGTAAGCTAAGACTGACTTGATACGACACATTACCAGCGGATTCAATTAATAAAAAAAGCATCTACTGGTAACGACTGATTACGGCACCGTTATCAGAATGACGTTGAGTAATAGTTTGAAGATTATAAATAATCTTATCGCCCTATCCGCTCGTGTCTTAAACTGTGTGGGCCACCGTCTGCGTAGGACAACTAAGATTTTCATCTGTCGTCGATTAACAAAAGTGACTTATTGTCATAAACAACTATCCGAAGATCGCTAACTATGACTCTAAACTACTCTCTACCTACGGTCTTAGACAGCGTAGCAAATACTACGCTGACCTAATTCTTTAAAAACTGTTTGTGTTTATCATTCAAAATATTTGAAGATAAAAACTTTAATTATTTAGCAGTACGATAAGGAACAGCGTCGATCGTTAGACCTGGACCCATCGTGCTAGACAAGGTAATTTTCTTAATGAAAGTACCTTTAGAAGTAGCAGGCTTAGCACGCTTTAGATCAGAAAGAATCGCTTGCGCGTTTTGCTCGATTTGATCAGCAGTGAAACCAACTTGGCCGATAGTTGCATGGATGATACCAGCTTTATCAACACGGTACTGAGCCTGACCAGCTTTCGCATTAGTCACAGCTTCAGCAACGTTTGGCGTTACCGTACCAACTTTAGGGTTAGGCATTAGACCACGTGGGCCTAGGATAGTACCTAACTGACCAACAACACGCATTGCATCTGGAGCTGCGATAACAACATCAAAGTCCATGTTACCGGCTTTGATTTGCTCTGCTAGGTCTTCAAAACCAACGATGTCTGCACCAGCTTCTTTAGCGGCTTCAGCAGCAGCGCCTTGAGCGAATACAGCAACGCGTTTGGTTTTACCAGTACCAGCAGGTAGGTTAGTTGCACCACGAACTACTTGATCAGATTTACGTGGGTCAACGCCCAAGTTTACCGCGATATCGATAGACTCTTTGAATTTTAGCGCTGGCAAATCGTTTAGGATTTGAACCGCTTCTTCAATAGTGTACTGTTTTTCGTTATCAATACGGCTTTGAATTTCTTTTTGACGTTTGGTTAGCTTAGACATTATACACCCTCCACGGTAATACCCATTGAACGTGCAGTACCAGCGATGGTACGGACAGCAGCGTCAAGATCAGCTGCAGTTAAATCTGCATTCTTAGTCTTAACGATGTCTTCTAGTTGTGCACGGTCAACTTTACCAACTTTAGCAGTGTTAGGTGTACCTGAACCTTTAGCAATACCAGCAGCCTTACGTAGTAAGTATGCAGCTGGTGGTGACTTCATGATGAAGGTAAAAGATTTGTCGCTGTATACTGTGATCTCAGTTGGGATCGGTAGACCTGGCTCTTGGCCTGAGGTCGCAGCGTTAAATTCTTTACAGAACGCCATGATGTTCACGCCTTTTTGACCCAAAGCTGGACCAATAGGTGGTGAAGGATTTGCTTTGCCTGCAGGCACTTGCAGTTTGATGTAACCATCAATCTTCTTAGCCATGATACTCTCCTAAATGGGTAATAGCGCCAAATCAATGTGGTATATACCTAATTGACTAACAGCTCCCCGGTTGATGAATTTTTTGCTAATTTAGTCTAGTTTTTCAACTTTACTAAATTCAAGCTCAACCTGCGTAGGTCGATTAAATACGTTTACCGTTAGATGTAGTTTAGACTTCTCATAATCCACTTTTTCTACCAACCCTTTAAAGTCAGTAAATGGACCATCGATAACCAACAACTCTTCGCCTGGCTCAAATAGAGTCTTAGGACGTGGGTCAGTCTCAGTCTGGTTCAAACGGTTTAAAATGCGATCAGCTTCTACTTGCGTAATCGGTGCAGGCATCTCAGGCGTACCACCGATGAAGCCCATAATACGAGGACAGTCTTTTACGATGTGCCAAGTATTGTCGTTCATTTCCATTTGGATCAATACATATCCAGGAAAGAACTTACGCTCGCTCTTACGTTTTTTGCCGTCTTTCATTTCGACGACTTCTTCAGTAGGAACCAATACATCACCGAATGACTCAGCAAAGTCACTACGATTAATACGATCAGTTAATGAACGTTGTACTTGTTTTTCATATCCTGAAAACGCTTGGACAATATACCAACGCATATCACGCTCCTGATCATTATAAATAAGTTGTTATGAGTAAATGTCTCGCTAATAGTCACTAATACGCGCTATTAACCGATGAAAATACCAACGAACCAATTAAAAAAGTTATCCAATAACCAAATAAAGAAACCAGCAATCGCAATCACGACAATCACTTGCCATGTATATTGAAAGGTTTCGTCTTTACCTGGCCATGTCACTCGGCGAAGCTCAACGGCAGCATCTTTTAATAATATTTTAAAAGCACGGCCTTGATGCGTTAACGCCAAACAAACTAATGCAAATACAACAAGTGCGACAATAATACCAATACGTACCCAGACGTCGTTGGCAGGTTGCCAATAGCCCGGTAAGTATTGATTTACTAGAGTCGCACCGATTAATACAGCTGCGGCAAGTAGCCACAAAATCAAATCTTTTATTGAGCCAGTCTTAGCCACTTCAACAGCAGTAGTACCGCTAGCTGAAACATGCTTGTTTTTAGACAGCATTCCACCAGCAACCGCCTTGGCATCAGATAACTTAGTCTCGAGGTTATCTTGATCATTGCTCATAAAGAACTCGCTTCGGAGATGGTGGGGTACAACAAAGATGTGATAAGAAGATGGCAGGCGATGTAGGACTCGAACCTACAACCCTCGGTTTTGGAGACCGATGCTCTACCAATTGAGCCAATCGCCTATAGGTGTAAAGGACAGCATTATACAATATTTAGCATAGAATGCAAGCCCTTGACGGTAAAATTATTAATTTTACCTGATTTTGCACTGCCGCAATCTAAAATAACTGCTAGCATTAAGTGCAGCGATAATATAACAAGCTATGCTACAGATTACAATATGCTATCTAACAAATAATTGTCTCTATCACACATGTAGCTAATTCATTAATACACGCTAGGCATAATTCTATTTTCGATCATGCTTCAACTTTCTCCAATAAAAAAAGGCCACCCTAGATAGGATGGCCTTTTTTATGACTAATTCATAAGCTCATTACTGAGACTTAAGTCTTAGTTCAATACGTTAGCAACAACACCAGCGCCTACAGTACGGCCGCCTTCACGAATTGCA
>NZ_PJAS01000036.1 GCF_002836735.1 Psychrobacter sp. 4Bb
GGTTCTATTTAATTCATTATGTTGACTTGATATGTCATTAAGAACAAATTGCTTAAACTGTAGCATTCTCCTCTTAGCTTCTTCATCAAGGTCTTGCTGACATAATACACATTTATCCAAGGATTCATTTGATGGAAAGGTTTGTCCATCAGACATATTAGAACTGTGAGCAAAATCCTGAGCTGAACTCCACAGAATCCTCCATGGGCTTGTACCAAAGCTTTGGAAAGTATTCAAATCATTCAGTTCATTCCTGGCTATTTCATAAGCCTGTTTAGTACTGTCAAAACTTTGCTTGAAATCTCGAATATTAACTATAGCTTGAGTACTGAAATAACTTTCAATTTCTGATACTTTTTGAAAGTAACTTTGTAAGTTGCTTTTGGTAATCCTCAAGTCCTGTATATCTCTGCTTGGGTTTGGGCTATCTAAAATACTTTCTAAAAAACTCTTTCTATCAATATCTCTTTGATTAAATTGGATAGAATCATTTAACTGCTTATTATCGATATTCTCGATCTGACTGTACCAGCTAGAGATTGGTACATTAACTGGTGAATCTGGTAAAGCGGGCTTGACTACATTATATTGTGAAATTTCCAATTTTAGCTTAGATTGTATTTGGTTAAAAACATCGATTAAGCTTTCTAGCAAATCTATACCAACAGGTTTATATTCAGCTGGGTTATCTTTATTTATGTAAACTTCACTACATTCACTATCGAATACGAATATAGACTTTAACAGAGAATGACTTTCATTACTTTGATTCCATATCCAATCAATATTTTGACCTTCAAAACCTATTTTTATCTCAACTTGCTGCTGTGTTTGATCGCTTCTAAAAATATTAGTTTTCAATTCTATATTTGGTGCTCTACTCCAGCATAACTTCTTAAAAATCCTTGAATAGCTTGATTTCCCAGAACCGTTATTACCGTAAATGACGGTTAGACCATCTTCTGAAAACTTTAAATCTGCTTCACTATGTAAAGCAGATATATTTTTAGGATTTTTCAAACCTAGTAATTTTGGATAGTCATTATTAGTTTGAATACTTGTCGGAATATGCGTTTGATCATAAAAAATAGGTTGAATATTGACTGTATCATCACCGTGTTCTTTCTTAACTAATAAAGTTAGCTCATTAATATCATCATTATCAATAGAAGCATTTAAAATTCTTCGAAGACTGTCTCTTAGATACAATGGCTTATTTTCAGACCATGCTAATATATAATGATAAACAGACATACTTAAGCCTTTTTAAGATAAGTGTACTTTCAACAGAATTCAATGAAACACTAAGTAATCGATTGTACTGGCGGCTTTACGTCGGCGTTTTGACCACGGTGACGTAGATAGTGATCAAGCAGTACGATCGCTAGCATCGCTTCGGCAATGGGCGTAGCACGCACACCAACGCAAGGATCATGACGACCCTTAGTCAGCATATCGACGGCTTCACCTTGAGTGTTGATGCTCTTGCCTGCAGTGGTAATGCTAGAGGTTGGTTTTAAAGCAATACTCACACGGATATCTTGCCCTGATGAGATACCGCCCAAGACACCGCCAGCATGGTTGGCTGCAAACCCATCTGGCGTCAGCTCATCACGAGCGCTATGTCCGAATTGACCTGCTACCGCCATCCCATCACCAATCTCGACGCCTTTGACCGCATTGATACTCATCATCGCATGAGCAATATCGGCATCTAAACGATCAAATACTGGCTCGCCTAAGCCTACTGGCACACCGCTTGCAATGATATCAAGGCGCGCACCACAGCTAGTGCCTTCACGGCGCAAGTTATCAATCAAGGTCTCAAAACGGCCAATCGCTTCTTTGTCTGCACAAAAGAACGGATTGCTATTTACAAACTCCCAGTCAATTTGACTCGGATCTAGGACGTTACTATGTTCATTGCCGATTTGAGTCACATGACCGCGGATTTGAACACCCAGACGTTCTTGCAAATACTTCTTGGCGATAGCACCAGCTGCTACACGCATAGCCGTCTCACGCGCTGACGAACGACCGCCACCACGATAGTCACGGAAGCCATATTTCATACTATAAGTATAGTCAGCGTGTCCAGGACGGAAAGTATCTTTGATATCGCTATAGTCTTTAGACTTTTGATTGGTATTGCGAATCAATAAACCGATAGACGTACCTGTGGTTTTGCCTTCAAATACGCCAGAGATAATCTCAACTTCATCAGACTCACGGCGCTGGGTTGAATACTTGGACGTACCTGGTTTGCGACGATCCAAATCTACTTGTAGGTCGTCTGCAGATAATGCTAAACCTGGTGGTACGCCATCAACGATGGCCATAAGGCCTGCCCCATGCGACTCACCGCAAGTGGTAACCGTAAAAACCTGCCCAATACTATTGCCTGCCATAACTGTCCTTAAACAAGTAAACCCTACTGATGACTATGTGACCAGTCACTCATAGTTACTGCTTGTGATGAGTGATTGTAGTTGTTGCTTATAGTTTCGGCTCGTGCAGCCGACGTCTATTTAACCTAATATCTGTCTATTGAAGGCTATCTAATAGCTGAACATAAGAGGCAAACAATTGACGGTTTGAGACTAGCTCATCATAGGTAATCGCAAAGACACCATGCCCGCCATGTGCAAACTTCAACCAATCAAACTGGATTTCAGGATAGGCTTGTTTTAGCGCCCATTCGCTGTCACCTACTTCACAGATCAGCAACCCATCTGGACTAAGGTAATCTGGCGCTTCAAATAAGATACGATGTACCAAATCCAAACCATCTTGGCCAGCTGCAAGTGCATGCTCAGGCTCATATAAGAACTCAGGCGGCAAATCTGCCATGATAGCAGCGTCCACATACGGCGGATTGGTGACGATAAGCTCATACTGGTTCTCAGCAGGTATCTTGGCAAACAAATCAGACTCGATTACGTTTACTTGATGACCAAGGTCATGATGATCGACATTGACCATTGCCACTTCTAATGCGCCTTTATCGATATCAACGGCATCGACCAACGCATCAACGAAACGAGTAGCAAGCGCGATAGCGATACAGCCAGAGCCAGTACACAAGTCCAAGATACGCTCAGGCTGCGACAACTGCTTCACATCTAGGCCATGGTCATAAAATACCGCTGACTTTTCGTTCGGACTGACACCCAGTGGTTTGGCCAACTCGGTAACTTCAAAGTACGGATGGAACTGCTGACGAATCAACTCTGCAATCGGTGAACGAGGGATAAGAACCCGCTCATCAACATAAAAAGGCAAATCGCAGAAGTACGACAAGTTAATCAAATAACTTAACGGCTTACGTTCAGCGATACGCTCTTCTAACAGCCCTAGTACCAACTGCTTTTCAGACGTGGTCAGACGACAGTCTAAAATCTGCTCATTGGCAGACCAATCGAGAGACAAAGAATGCAAGACAATGGCTGACGCTTCTGCAAACTCATCGGTCGTGCCTTGTGCAACAACAACGTCATAGTTACGCAGCTGCGTGACTGAAAAACGAATAAAGTCGCGAATACTGACGAGCTGCTCACGTGCTTCGTTTAGCTCTAAATGTAAGTTAGCAAATTCATCGTGCTCACCAAGAAGTCCAGTCTCTAAATCATACTCCATCTCACCGTCTAAGCCTTCAGACTCATCGTTGAAGTATTGGTTTTGAAACTCTTCTGCACTCATTGTTTGGTCTTCTGACATATCGCACCTTGTGGATTAACTGCTAGCGGGTTAAATTGCTTTTTGCTAAAAATCGTTATATTAAATAAAATTCAGTCATACATTATAGACGTAAACCTCTAGTAGCGCCAATAACTGTCATTTTTACTTGCACAAAAAATAGTGCGAATAATGAACAGTTTGCGTAAGAATCGAGCACGACGCCATACACACCTTGGTTAAATTATTACCCAACTGTAGCGAATACGTCAGCAGTTGACGTTTTGCAAGTCTTAAATGCAAAAAGATGTGTCAAAAGTTTGCGATGCAATCAAATTATGCGCATAATAGCCGCATTAGTAGCAACCACAAGTGACTCAATATGATGAAAATAAAGCCAATTATTACTGCCATATCTATCGCAGCTGTAAGCGCCAGTGTAGCCGCACTTGCTGCACCTGCCGATAGTACTCGCACATTGCCAGTACGCACGGCTGACGCTATGCCAGGTCTTGCCAAAAAGGTTAGCCTTAATGTGCAAGAGAACCGTAGTCGCTCAGATGGCGCTGCTACTGTACAGTTAAATACAGAGAAAGCGAAACCAGTCGACAGCATGAACCAGCTTATCAATAATAAGCAAGAAGCCAATCAAAACGTGTCAGCCCCAGCTGCTGACAATATGAGTGCAGCAGAACTGACGCGTAAAGATGAGCAAGCTGACCGTAACGATGACATTAGTGAAGGCCAAGCCGTCGCTGCGCCTAGTGACCTATCATCTATCGACTCGTCTGATCCACTTGCTTTTGAGTTACCAGAGAGTGAGAAGCGTCAAGACTTTAGCGACGATCCAACCATCAAAAACATCGAAGACAAAGATGGTAAGAAGCACACAACGCTGAACTTGTCGAACTATGCTAAGCAAGTGAACGGCGCTGTCTGGTCACCTAATATGAAAGTCAACTCAGCGATGACGATCAAAATGCAGGCGCTGCTTGATTGGAACCATGCTTCTCCTGGCCCTATCGATGGTGGTTGGGGTATGAACAGCAAAAAAGCCCTTGTTAACTTCCAAACGATGAAAGGCTTGCCAGCGACTGGTAAAATGGATCAAAAAACTTGGGATGCCTTGGTTAAAAACATTCCTGCGAATAAACCTGTACTGGTCACTTATACGTTGACCGCAGACGATATCAATACCAATTTTGCGACTACACCTTCTGGTTCAGAAGCGAAGTCAAAAATGAAAGGTCTTTATTATCAAGACATTAAAGAGATGCTAGGTGAACGTTTCCATATGGATGTACGTTACTTAGACAAACTCAACAAAAATAAAAAGTACGCTGTTGGCGAGACTATCACAGTACTAAATACTCGTGACAAGCTGAACCAACGTATCAATCGCGTAGTCGCCAACAAAGCCGACAAGACATTGTATGCCTATAATGGTGACAAATTGGTTGCTACTTATCCGACGACTGTTGGTAGCGATGCCACACCGTCTCCAAAAGGCACGTTCAAAATTATCAATAAAGTGAAAATGCCTTGGTATAAATCAACCGTCGGTGAAGGCGCTCAAAAGAAAGTTCATATGATAGCACCAGGACCAAACAACCCAGTCGGTGTCGTTTGGATGGGATTATCTAAGCCTTCTTACGGTTTACATGGCTCACCAGTACCTGAAGGTATCAGTCGTCAAGGCTCAGCAGGTTGTGTTCGTTTGACCAACTGGGATGTGTTAGAAGTGTATGCCAATATCGAAAATGGCGCAGTTGTCGAACTTCAATAAATAGAACCTTATCAAAGCTAGCTTCGATACTAGTTAGCAGATATTTTTAACGATAAAAAAGACCTCAATATTGAGGTCTTTTTTGTTTGCTGATGGGCGGTTCTACTTTACATCGATAACACTGCTTGTCTTTATATTTTACTGTTCGCCTTTATGTCTTATAACCTTCCTCATTCCCAGTAATACTGCCAATTTTTTTGGTAAAGAATAACCCTGCAGGTATCGAAGCCAAAACACCCAACCCCACTGCTATTTGAATATGAAATATCTCATCGAACCCTGTAACGAGAGCGCCGATCATAAAAAGTCCGATAGTCACGGTGGCTGTCATTGAGTAGATCACAGAAAATAATGGCCAGTTCATAAGTTATTCCTTATCTTTATTGAGGATATAATACATTTAACCTTAATTCCACAAAAAAAGTAAGTATTTACCGTGAACCTTTGTAGCATCTATATTGAATGACTTTAGAACAAAAACCATGCTATTATTAAGGTTTTAGAATTAATCATAAGAAATACCAGTTCTTACTCCCACCTTCTCTCAACTCTTTTTTATATTTTCAAGAATCTCCTATATCTTTATCTATTTATCATTACAATAATGACTTTCTTTACCTACTAAGAACGCTATCTGCTATGTCCTCATCTGAAAAAAACACTGCGCCTAACTCAGTGGATCAAAACGATTCATCAATCGCTACTGACGCCTCTCACAATCAAGACGCGACAATTGACCCAGTAGTTGATGATGCCGCTGTAGACAATAATGAAAGCGAAGACAATCAACACAAGCAATCGACTGATACAGATAGCAAAACAGACTCCGAAGTAGACACTGAATGTGCGCAGCCACCTGACGCCGAGATAACGATGGAAACCATCAGTGACGATGTGGTCGTAGCAACATTGGAGTCGACAGAACCTGAGTCACAATCAAATACTGAAGCATCAGAGGTTGCAGAGTCAGAAACTATAGAAGCGAAAGAAAAGTCCGATTTCTTCCAGTCGGATACGGCAGAAATAACAGAAAAAAGTGCTCAAGATGATAGTGGTGCTGAAGTAACGGTAGAAGCAGAAGACGACACTGCCGATGACACAAACATCGCAGCACAGTCATCAGATAACAAAACAGCCAATCAACAAAAAACAAAAGACAAACCTAGTCGCGATGATGACAATCAAGAGAATAATTCAGAAGATAAAAGTCAAAGTAAAGACACCGATGTAGAAGACAGCGACACTCAAAAGTCTCAAGGTGAAAGTGACGAAGATAAGGTTCAAGAGGAAAAAGAAGCCAAACTTGAGTCTTATAAGCAGTTTGTCGCCGAGCAATTCAGCAATCAAAAGGTAGATTACCCAGAAGTACGGGTTAGGATTGAGGCGAACGCACTGCCTAGCAAGATGTACTTCATCATGAACATCTTATCTGCCATTATTGCCAGTTATGGGCTAGTGACCAATTCAGCAGCCGTGGTTATCGGAGCTATGTTGGTTGCGATGATGCTAGGCCCTATCACGGGTATAGCGCTAGCGATTATCGATCACCGTATGCCATTGCTACGTAAGTCGCTCTTTACCGTCATTATCGGTGTCTCATTGGTGGTATTGGTCGGCTTTATCGTTGGTTGGCTACATAAAGATCAACCGCTAACGGCAGAAATCCTATCACGTACCCAGCCTACTTCCATGGATCTGATGATTGCCTTAGCTGGCGGTACTGCTGGCGCGTACGCGATGGTATCTCCGCATCTCTCGGTTGCTGTTGTCGGCGTTGCAGTTGCCACAGCCTTAGTACCACCACTGGCGGCTAGCGGTATCTTGCTCGCTAATGGCGAGATGCAGCTTGGGCTTGGTGCGCTGTTATTGGCAGCAACCAACATTCTTGCTATCCAGTTTACCAATGCGCTTGTATTGTGGATATTAGGGTTCCGCCGTTTGGTCGATGACGATTATAAATCCAATACCTATCTGACTTTTTTGCAGCGTAACGCGGTGACTTTATTACTACTTGGTGGCCTAGGTGCCTACTTAACCATCAACCTACAGACCAATGCCAAGCAGCAAGTATTTGAGAGTAGTGTCAAAGAAGCCATCAACAACTACTTTATCGACCAAGGTAATGTATTGACCAATACGCAGTTTGATACCTCAGAAGAGAACCAAGTGGTGCGAGCAATCGTGCGTGGAGAGACTTTGCCGAGTTCATACGATGTTCGCCAGATTGAAACGCTCATTACTAATGATATGGCAGAGAATTTCCCAGAGTACTTGCCAATTAAGCTTCAACTACGCTATTTGCCTGTGCAAGTAATCGAGTCCAATCCAACCACACAAGACAAATTGGATGAAACTGATGCGGCCATTTTGACCAACTAGTTTGCATACTCTATAAATTAGGCAATGACTAACACACGTATAATAACCTAGTAGTTATAACTCTTGTACCAAGAGCTTGGGCGTTTGTGCTAAAATCGCTTGCAAAATTATTTTATGTCATTTACTCAATTCTATCCGTCAGTAAGGAGCCGCTGTGAGCCAGCCATTTCGCTCAGCCGATATTCGCCAAGCCTTTATCGATTTTTTCATAAGCAAGCAGCACACCCAAGTTTCATCGTCTAGCTTGATTCCACACAATGATCCGACATTGCTATTTACCAATGCCGGTATGAATCAGTTTAAAGAAACCTTTTTGGGTATGGAACCACGTGACTATACACGTGCGGTAACCTCTCAAAAGTGCGTACGTGCTGGCGGCAAACATAATGATTTGGATAATGTCGGCTATACCGCACGTCATCATACTTTCTTTGAAATGCTTGGCAACTTCTCATTTGGTGATTATTTCAAGCAAGCAGGTATTGAGTATATCTGGGAGTTTTTGACATCAGATGAATGGTTAGCGATTGATAAAGACCGTCTATATGTGACCATTTACGAAACCGATGACGAAGCCTTTGAGATTTGGAATAAAAATATCGGCATTCCGAGTGAGCGCATCATTCGTATTGGTGATAACAAAGGTGCTCCTTACGCTTCTGATAACTTTTGGACGATGGGCGACACTGGTCCTTGTGGCCCTTGTACCGAGGTCTTTTATGACCATGGTGCCGATATCGAAGGGGGCTTGCCAGGTACGCCAGAAGAAGACGGCGATCGCTATATTGAGATTTGGAACTGCGTATTCATGCAGTTCAATCGTCAAAAAGACGGCACGCTATTACCACTGCCAGCACCTAGCGTCGATACAGGCATGGGGCTTGAGCGTATTAGTGCCATTATGCAAGGCGTCCATGGCAACTATGAGATCGATTTGTTCGTCTATTTAATGGATGCAGCAGCTGAAATACTAGAAATCAATAATGAGCAACAATCATCACTAAAAGTCATCGCCGACCATATTCGTGCCGTGGCGTTTTTGATTGCTGATGGTGTCACGCCAAGTAATGAAGGTCGCGGTTATGTATTGCGCCGTGTCATTCGTCGTGCGGTACGTCATGGCAACAAGCTTGGCGCTGATAGTGAATTCTTCTATAAAATGGTTGCGCCGCTTGTGGCTGAAATGGGCAGTGTCTATCCTGAGCTAAAAGACAAGCAGAGCGTCATCGAAAACGCCATTCAAAAAGAAGAAGCACAGTTTGCTAAAACATTGGCTCAAGGCTTACGTTTGCTTGCCAGCGAACTTGAAGGCTTACAAGATGGTGATACGCTATCTGGTGAAGCAGCATTTAAGCTTTATGATACCTATGGTTTCCCACTTGATTTGACTGCTGATATCACTCGTGAGCGTGGTATTGCTATTGATGAAGCCGAATTTGATGAGCATATGCAGGCACAACGTGAGCGTGCGCGTGATGCTGGCAAGTTTGACGTCGATTACAGCAGTGTCATCCAAGTAGAAACGCCAACGACATTTATCGGCTATGAGCAGCTTGAAGAAGACGGCGTGACTATTGACGCGCTTTATCAAGACGGCAACCCAGCAGACAGCTTAACAGAAGGCATGGAAGGCGTTGTGGTATTAGATCGCACCCCATTTTATGCTGAAGGTGGTGGTCAGGTTGGTGAGCTTGGTGAAATCCGTACAGCATCTGGCGTCTTTGAAGTGCAAGATACCAAAAAATCTGGACAGGCGATTATCCATTATGGTGTCGTGACCATGGGTGATATTAGTACTAAACAAACCGCTGAAGCGCAAGTACTGTCTAGCATTCGTGCAGCCAGTGCCAAAAACCACTCGGCCACTCACCTATTGCATGCAGCGCTAAGAGAAGTGCTAGGCGACGCGGTCACGCAAAAAGGCTCACTAGTCTCAAGCGAAGTACTACGTTTTGACTTTGCTTATGACAAACCTGTCAGCGCTGCTGAAATCATGCGTGTCGAACGTCTCGTTAATGAGCAAATTCAAGCCAACACCCCTGCCCGTATCGAGCACATGTCGATTGATGAAGCGATGAATCAAGGCGCTATGGCACTGTTTGGTGAAAAGTACGGTAGTGACGTTCGAGTCCTAACCATGGGTACAGACCGTATCGTTGATGGTCAGCGCAAGCCTTTCTCTATCGAGCTATGTGGTGGCTTGCATGTACAGCGTACGGGCGATATCGGTGTGCTAAAAATCACCAGTGAGTCTGGTATTGCGGCTGGCATCCGCCGAGTTGAAGCCGTCACAGGTATGAATGCGGTCAAAAACATTCAGCAAAGCGAGCAACAACTGAGCGAATTGGCAAGTCAGCTGAAAGTAAAACGTCCTGAAGTAGCGCAGCGTGTCCGTACTATGGCTGATAAGCAACGTGACCTAGAAAAACAACTAGAGCGCTTAGAGCAAAAAATAGCCAGTGCTCAAGCAGCCAATTTGCTTGATGATGTACAAACGATCGCAGGTACGCCAGTTCTTATCAGCACCTTAAGTGGTATCGATGGTAAATCCATCCGTACGCTGATGGACGATATCAAATCAAAACTGCCTGATAGCGTGATTGTATTGATTGGTGATAAAGATAACCAATTAGCACTCGCAGCGAGCGTCGCAAAATCTGTCACTGCTAAAGTGAAAGCTGGTGATATTATTCGTCATTTGGCAGGTGAGCTTGGTGGTAAAGGTGGCGGTAAGCCTGACTACGCACAAGGCGGCGCACCGAAGTCTGGTAACAGTGCAGCGGTTATCAGCGCTCTACCTGCTTGGATTGAAACCCAGCTTAGCTAAGCTAGTGAATATTAAACTCGCGAATATACTAGTATAGCGCGTCACAATGTATCTTATACTTATCGCATAGCTTTACTCTACTACGCATAGAATACGTGATTGGTTATAACTACTATAACCAATCGCCATATATCTAAGCGCTCCTGAGGCTTAAAGTTATGCGGTAGATATGGTATAAAGGTCAACGTTTGGGCATATTGTTCATTCTATAAGGTTGATAGATACCATTAGAAGAATGAAAGACCTAAAGGCATAACTCTTATCATCTGGCTTTATCTATACAAGCATTGACGAGCATCACATTGACTCTCCTCAATGACAATAAAAAGTCATTATTGAATAAATAGGTAGATTTTTATGGCGTTAATAGTACAGAAATACGGCGGCACCTCGATGGGCAGTATCGACCGCATCAAAAACGTCGCCAAACGAGTCAAACGCTGGCATGACAATGGTCATCAAGTGGTCGTCGTGGTCTCAGCCATGAGCGGCGAAACCAACCGTTTGATTGATCTAGCTCGCCAAATTAGCACGCAACCTGATCCTCGCGAATACGATCAGATGGTCTCAACAGGTGAGCAGGTTTCTATCTCACTGCTTGCCATGGCCATTAAAGAGCTTGGTATTGGTGCCCGTTCAATGACTGGTCGCCAAGTCGCGATTAAAACCGACAATGCCCATAACAAAGCCCGTATCGAAAGCATCGATGACAAAAACATACGCGAGCAATTAGATGCTGGCAATATCGTTATTGTGGCAGGTTTCCAAGGTATCGATGAAGAAGGCAACGCGACCACATTAGGACGCGGCGGTTCTGATACCACAGGTGTGGCGATTGCTGCGGCCTTAGGCGCTGACGAGTGTCAAATTTATACCGATGTCGATGGTGTCTATACCACTGACCCTCGTGTGACCTCAAAAGCCAAAAAGCTTGAAAAAATTACGTTTGAAGAAATGCTTGAAATGGCAAGTCTTGGCTCTAAGATTCTACAGATTCGCTCAGTAGAATTCGCTGGTAAATATGGCGTGCCGCTACGTGTACTCTCTAGCTTTGATGAAAACACAGACGGTAGCTTTGACCAAGAATTTCAAGACAACGTGGGTACCCTAATTACGATAGACGAAGGAGACAATATGGAACAGGCAATCATCTCAGGTATCGCGTTCAATAGAGACGAAGCAAAAATCTTAGTACGCGGCGTGCCTGACCATCCTGGTATCGCCTCTGCTATCTTAAGCCCAATTGGTCGTGCCAATATCGAAATCGATATGATTGTACAAAACCTTTCGGATAACGGTACCACTGACTTTACTTTCACAGTTAACCGCACTGATTTAGATAAGACGCTAAAAGTGCTTAACGAAGAAGTGAAAGATGAAATTGGTGCCAAAGAAATATTAGGCAACAGTGAAGTTGTTAAAGTTTCATTGGTTGGTGTTGGTATGCGATCACATGCTGGTGTTGCTAGCCTTATGTTCCAAACGCTGGCTGAAAACAACATCAACATCCAAATGATTTCAACCAGCGAAATCAAAGTGTCGGTTCTGATTCAAGATCAACACTTAGAAAAAGCCGTTAAGTCATTGCACACGGCATTTGGCCTAGATCGTGAAGACGGTGAAAGTAAAATCGCTGGGCTATAAGACATAAAAACTGTTAAAATATAGCATTAGCATTGACGGTTAT
Organism: Psychrobacter sp. 4Bb; assembly: GCF_002836735.1. Lineage (GTDB taxonomy): Bacteria > Pseudomonadota > Gammaproteobacteria > Pseudomonadales > Moraxellaceae > Psychrobacter. The sequence goes on from NZ_PJAS01000036.1 coordinate 12,355, forward strand.
CTATTAATCGCTGTTAATGCCTTTATATAGTATGTAAATAAATTGCATATAAATTAATAGCGTTTGAATTAATAGTATCTAAATAAAAACAGTACTTAAATAAAATAGGATCTTTTTAGGTCCTATTTTTATTTTTTAGCATAGTTGAAATGAGCATTTACCTAATAGTTTTGTGAAAAACCGTGACAGTATCTGTTATGCCGCCTATAATGGGGCTTTCATTTGGGCTAAATGAATCTACCTATCATTACCGCTATTGGCACGATATCTGGCATCGTGATAATGGTTATATTGCATGTTTGGTGCTGCGGTGATGTTCTGCAATTGAGAAGTAATCTGATGAGTAATAATTTGTTGATGCGACATAAGGAGTGTGACGCATGTTAATTTTGACACGCCGCGTGGGCGAAACGCTAATGATTGGCGACGAAGTAAGTGTGACGGTTCTAGGCGTCAAAGGCAATCAAGTACGTATCGGTGTAAACGCACCTAAAGATATTGCAGTACACCGCGAAGAGATTTATCAACGTATTCAGCATGAGCGTTCTGTACAGTCGCAAATGCAGCATCTTGAACAAGGCAACTTTTCGCCTTCGTTTGATGACGAAGACTACTTTAATCGCTAAGCTAGCTAAATTATAATGCTGAACGCTCAACGGCTACTATCATCATTGAGCACACATAAATATTATATTGTTTTTTAATCTGCTCTGAGGTCATTTATTTATGAGTATCCGCCAATCAGATGTATCGGCATTACTTAATGGTTTGAACAAAAAAGCCATTGGATTCAATGATGTCATCAGCTTTATCGATGATTTTTATCGCTATGCGCCTGCCCCTTTTGTGAATGGAATGGTACATAATGCAGCCGGTGAGAACGAAGGTAGCGCAAAGATTTTTGGTTTTGCTAAGCACCATGGCCTGAACCAATTGGACACGCTTAAACTATTTGGCGAACATTATGCCAAGGTTCAAGCAACGCCTAATGGTACCGATCATGCCAATATCCGTAATTTTTTACATTGGGGCTGGCAAGGGTTTTTGATGCAAAAGAACCCGTTAACGGTTCGTCCTAGTGTCGATACGACTGCTATTTAATCATTTATAGTGATTAAGCTATTTCTGATAATTTAATCATTGATAAAGTAAAAAAAGCCACGCTATATAGCGTGGCTTTTTTATGATAATTGTTTTTATAACAATCATTATAGACTTACTTATTTGTAGATCTATTTATCACGAAACTTAACAGGCTGTACCGCGCCTTTAGGATTCGGCATATTAGGATAGTGATGCTCGTGCTCGACGTCACATTCAGCACCAACGACAGAACCATCATCTTTTACAGGTTTATGAATATAACCTGTACGCTCGGCTGGCGGCAGGTGCTCATGCTCCCATACCATCACTGCTTGCATACAAGTCTCACGCTGCTCAGCGGTAATCTTACGACCGTCAGGCCATTTACCTAGCTCAATCGCCATACGAAACTTATCAACCACTTCGGGCGTTAGACTTGCTAGTATTGTTTGTTTATCCATCTTGCCTACTCTCCACTACCATTTTTTGTATCATATTTTGGTCTAATAGATACGCTTATTCATCGTCTATAATATCATCATCGACATCAAGACTGAATTCTTCGGCATGTACGTTCCAGTGCAGCTTTGTACGGCAGGCCTCATAAAAGTCAAACCCAGGTGGGTGCAACAAGGTAAGCTTATCAGGATGCTTACGAATATGTAGGCGTTGCTCTTGCTCAAGTGGCACGCTTGGCTTACCGTCTGCACTCACCATTGGCTGAGTACGATTGTCTTCGTGGATACGAATACAGACCTCACTATTACCGCTGACCACAATCGGTCTGCTAGATAATGTATGGGGATGCATTGGCACCAGACAAATAGCGTCCATACTCGGATGAATGATTGGACCGCCACCTGATAAAGCATAAGCAGTAGAGCCAGTCGGTGTTGCTGCTATCAAGCCATCACTATGCTGTCTATAAACGTCATGTCCATCAATTTTCATCTGAAAATCAATCATATGTACGGATTTGCCGGCGTGCAGTACGATGTCGTTCAGTGCCATGTCTTCATGGATAATTTTGCGCCCTTCTCGTATCTCCATCGTCAATAAAAACCGATGATCCAGTTGATAGTCTCCCATCAATACTTGGCGTAACTTAAACGCAGCTTCATCAGGTTTTACATCTGCTAAGAACCCTAAGCGACCACGGTTTACACCAAGTACAGGTACACGGTAGCGTGCTAGCGCTTCAGCAGCATGTAATATCGAACCATCACCGCCAACAACAATAACCAAATCACAAATCTCACCAATCAAACCACGTTTGACGATTTTGACTCTTTCTATATCTGTGAGGTCAAGCGTTGGTAAATTGGCCGTTTGTACATCCATTATCAACGTCAAATTCATATCATTGACGGTTTGGGCAATCTGTACCAAGCTTTGAGTAACACTACGTTTACCAGCACGGCCCATTAGACCAATACGCCTAAAGGCGGGGTTTTTAATAGCGTGGAATAGCTCTGATTCATGTAAGTGTGGCAATCTTGCTGACTGCGCTGAGTTTTCCATAAAACGACTCGGTATAACGGTGAAGTACAAGGTAATGATAGCGATAAATGCGCGCTTAGACTAGCATGTTTATGAATTATCGTTGTTAACTGTCGTAACTGACCCCATATAAAAGCTATCGAATGTTTTACTTAGCCGAATCTGTCTGTTCAGTTTTCCAATTAGCGTATTGAGCGATACAGTAGCCCGATGCGCTAGCCAATGAGCAGTCTAAGGTTGCACCGCAGCAGTTGTCACGCAAACACAGTTGACAATAATAGCGGTTTTGCTAAAGTAACCAACATCACTATTTTTATATTTTATTATTAAGGACTTATGTATGGCCAATCCTATTGTCAGTCGCGCAGAACTTGCGATCGGCGGTAATCCAATGACGGTCAAGGGCGTAATTCAAAAGACCAGCTTGTTACTTGGTTTATCAGCCATTACTGGTGTGGGCTTTTTCTTTTATGCGCTTATGGCAGGTTTATCGCAAGGTTTTATTACGATGGCAGCCTTTGGTAGCATGATTGCTGCGTTTGTTCTGGCGCTTTTTATTACCTTCAAGCCGCAAAAAGCCAAGACTTTGGCAGTGCCTTACGCCTTGTTAGAAGGTATATTTTTGGGCGGTATCTCATTATTTTTCATGAGAATGTATCCAACAGTACCAGTCACTGCAATGTGTGCAACTTTCGTCACAGCTGCGGTTATGCTTGGTCTATATCGTTCAGGTTTAGTTAAGGTTACTGAAAAGTTCCGTTCTATCGTGACCTCAGCGGTTATTGCCATTATGCTTGTTTATGTAGCACAGTGGGTACTTTCTCTAGCGTTTGGCTCATCATTGCCGTTCCTATTTGAAGGTGGCGCTATCGCTATTGGCTTTAGCTTATTCGTGATCGTTATTGCTTCTTTCACTTTGCTATTAGATTTCGATAACATTGATCGCGGTGTTGCGATGGGTGTGTCTGAAGATTACGAGTGGTTGTTCAGTATTGGTATTCTTGCGACCTTAGTCTGGATGTATATCGAATTTATGCGTCTGCTAAGCTATCTACAAGACTAATTGTAAGAGCTACCTAACAATATCTTTGTATAGAAAAAACCGCCTTCCATTTGATGGAAGGCGGTTTTTTTATGAGCAAACTTTACAGACCTGTTTATATTGAATGCTTTTTAAAGAGACTAAGCACGTTTTAAGCGCAATGCATTTAATACGACAAATAGCGAACTGAGCGACATACCAATTGCAGCAAGCCATGGTGGCACATAGCCTAAAGCCGCTGGTATCAGGACGATACTGTTGTAAGCGAGCGCCCAACGGAAATTTTGCTTGATAATACGTTCCGTCTTATCAGAGATACGTTTAGCCGCAGTGATGGCCTCGATTTGTCCGTTTAAGATAATACTATCACTGGATACTTGTGCTAAGTCTGCCGCACCTGCAATCGAGGTCGACACATCTGCTGCTGCTAATACCGGTGCATCATTGATACCATCACCCACCATCAATACCACGGCACCGTTAGCTTGCAACTGCTGAATATGATTGACTTTATCAGTTGGTGATAGTCCGTTGTATGCTGCTTGTATACCTAAACTTTCAGCCATCACTAGCGCTTGCGGGCTTGGATCACCTGTCAACATAACAAACTCTATACCTAGTCCTTTGAGCGTATCGAGCATCGACTGCGCACTATCACGTACCTTGTCATTGAAATAAAAGCATGCCAGCGCCTGCCATTTTTTTCTATCAGTATTTTGATAAGACAATACTACTGCTGAGCTGGCTCGTTGAGCTACTAGATCGATGGTTATATCATTATTTGTACCTATATTATTGGTACCGTCATCTGTTTTGTCTAACGCAAAGTCCTTATGACCGATTCGATATACAGTACCATTAATCATCGCTTCTACACCGCCTGCTGGATAATGCTGTACGGCTTGCGTCGATGGTAGGTGTAACTGATGGGCTGCCGTCAGTAGCGCGTGGGCAATGGGATGACGACTCCCTACTTCTAGTGCAGCTGCAATTGCCAACAGCGTATCTTTTTGCGCTGTTAATGACAAATCGTCAGTTTCGGTCTGGCTTTTTGATGTAATTAACTCGATATTTAGTAGGTTTGGTTTGCCATAAGTCAACGTGCCAGTTTTATCAAAAGCAACATGCGTGATTTCAGCTAGCGTCTGTAAGGTATGACCACGAGTCGTCAAAAAACCATAGCTTGCCAGACGATTGGTTGAGACGGTCAAGGCAATCGGCGTCGCCAACGATAGCGCACAAGGACAAGTAGCCACCAAGACTGCTACGGTAGCCCAAATAGCTTGGCTTGGATCAACGATATACCAGCCGACAAATACCAAGACTGACAATACTAAAATACGCGCCACAAACCAACGTGCCAACTTATCCGCTTGCTGCGCCAATTTGGGTTTTTCGCTCATGGCACGATTCATCAATCGATCAATTAAGCCTATCTGGCTGTCCTTTGGCAATGCTGTGACGAGCATCTCAAACGGCTGGCTGTCATTTTGTGCACCGCCGACGATATAATCACCTTGGGATTTGATGATTAAATCACCTTCGCCCGTCAGTAGACTTTGTGACACCGTTGCAGTAGAACTTAGCAAGATACCATCACTGATAATCTCTGAACCTGCCTCAACCAAAATGATGTCACCCACCTGTAAACTATGAGCGGTGACCATTTGCTTTGACTCTATATCGCCTTCGGGCTGTGATTGCGCATTTTGTTGGTTACGTGACTGCTGCCAGTCTTGAGCGATGCGTGATGTGAGCTGATAAATATTGGCATCCATACGCTGCATAAAGTCAGGCATGACTTCAGCCGCTACACTCGAACCCTTTTGAGCCTCATTTTCGATAGCTTTATCTTGTTGATATTCATTTTCTTTTAGCAGTTGTAAAATATACTCAGCTGCTGATTTGTCTTCAGCGACTTTTTGCACCAATACCGGCTCGACGACCACCAAATCGTTAGCCATAGTTGCGGCTTTTAGACGTGCGTTATGCTCGATATAACGCCCTGCCAGCAAAAAGAAAATAAACATACTGACCGAGTCATAGTATGTCTCCCCTTGCCCAGTGATGGTAGCGTAGAGACTGGCAAAGAAAGTAATAATCAACGCAAGACTGACGGGCACATCCATATTGACTTGGCGGGCACGAATCGCTGACCATGCGGAGGTAAAGAAAGGAATGCCAGCATAGAAAAATACAGGCGTACTCACAAACAAAGACACCCAACGCAAAAAGTCACGCTGGAATATCAACATGTCGCTATACTCGCCAAAATACAGCGCAACGGCATACATCATCGCTTGCATCGAACCTAGTGCAGCGATGCCGAGACGCAATAGCATTTGATTATTATGACGTACCAGCATGGCTTCGTGTGTATCTTGGCGATAAGGCTTGGCTTCGTAGCCGATTTCGTTGATGACTGCTAAAATGCGACTGATGGGTAATTTGTTCTCATCCCAAATGACCCGCATACGTTGGTTGGTCAAATTTACCTGACATTTACCAATACCCTCTAGCTCATCGAGACGTGATTCAATCAGCCAAGTACAGGCAGCACAGCGTAAGTTATTAACAGACAGCTCTGCTACTGACATGCCATCTTGCGCATAAACGAACTGCGATTTTATCTCGTCATGATCATAGACTTCGAGGCGCGTCAGCTGAGTTGGCAAACTTGCCGTACGGTTAATCTCTGAACGGTCAAGATAGTATTGCTCAAGACCAGCCTCTACAATGCTTTGGGCAGCTAACTGACAGCCCATACAACACATCTCTCGTGACTGACCTAATATCTCAGCATAAAAGGGTGGCTGAGGTACGGGGTCGCCGCAGTGGAAACAGTGATCAGCCAGCGGGAGCACTAAGCCTTCGATGATAGAAGTGTCTTCATAAGAATGATTGGTAGCAGATGATACTGATGATGGGATACTAGACATAGTCGCGCTTACTTCCTTTGACAGGCTTGCTTAAAATGCATTCATTTAAAGCAAACTTGCTCGTATTAACTGTACTGTACGTCATGCAATAGAGCCGTTTTTAATCACATAAATATCACTACCGCTAGTAGCATAGTATTAATAACAAACGGCTAATAGCAAACAATTAGCAACAGCGAATTCATACAAAATACATCGTGAGGGCAATCGTAAATTGTTATCTTATATGGCGTTTATCTACCAGATTGAAAGTGACTGACGCTTTCTTACAAGTATTGGTATTTTAATAGGGATTATACTATAAGCCATTGCTATGAGCAGTACCATCGCTCATGGCCTACGACCAATAAATGCCCGCGTTGACGATGATAGATTGAAAAATTTGTCAATTTGCGTCATTATGAGGCAGTTTTTTATCCAAAAATGGTGCGACATCCGTGCAAAAACCTAATTACAAGTTACCAAATACCAAGTTATCAGTGTCATCTAAGTCTGCTATGCACACGCTACCCTCGCAGCAGCGCGGCTTGGTCTTTAGTAGTCTGCTATTAATTATTATCATCGCAGGCATGGTGCTATTGGCACTGTATTTGATCAAACTTGATCGCACCATTACTCATAAGTTTGAGGGCAAGCGCTGGGACATTCCAGCCAAAGTGTATTCGCAGCCGCTTGAGCTGTATCAAGGCGCCAATGTCGATAGAGATACGATGAAGACATGGCTAGAGTTGCTGAACTATCAAAGCAACAAGGCTTATGATCGCACGGGCACCTATCATCGGACAGGCAATACTTACTTTATTCACACTCGCGGCTTTACGTATAGCGCCAATGATAAAGATGCCGAGCAAGTCATCAAAATGACGATTTCTGGTAATAAAGTAGAATCTATCCAGAGTACTCTGCCTGCCAAAAGCGGCATCATTCGTTTAGAGCCTGTCAATATCGGTGGTATCTATCCAGACAGTAATGAAGATCGGATGGTTGTGTCTTTGGACGAAGTGCCTCAGCCGTTGATTGACGCCCTTATCGCTACCGAAGATCGCGCGTTTTATGAGCATAAAGGGGTATCGGTACGTGGTATCGCCCGTGCCGTAATCAATAACTTTACTGGTGGTGCCAGACAAGGTGGTTCGACAATCACCCAGCAGCTGATCAAAAACTTTTATCTCAACTCAGATCGCACTATCAAACGCAAAGCCAATGAAGCATTGATGGCCGTGCTACTTGAGCTGCATTACAGCAAAGATGAAATTTTACAGACCTATTTGAATGAGATTTATCTGGGTCAAAATGGCAACCGCTCTATCAATGGCTTTGGTTTGGCATCACAGTTTTATTTTGACAAACCACTTAATGAGCTGCGCTTAGATCAGCAAGCGATGCTGGTTGGTATGGCAAAAGGCCCAAGTATCTATAACCCACGTCGTAATCCAAACGACTCAAAAGCACGCCGTGATGTGGTGCTTAATAACATGCTGACCATGGGTACACTGAGCCAAGAAGACTACGACAAAGCCTTAAAGCAACCGCTTGGCATCGTGGATAAGCCTGCTGAAGGCAAAAGTCAGTTCCCTGACTTCTTGGATATTGTTAAACGTGAGCTAAATACCGTTTACTATTCTGACGACCTCAAAAACGAAGGTCTGATTATTATCAGCACCTTAGACCCTATCGCTCAATTGGCAGCAGACAAGGCTGTTGATAGAAAACTTGGTGAACTACGTCGTAATAGTAGCAAAACTAAGGATTTACAAGGCGCGTTAGTGAGTGCCAACCCTGAGACTGGCGAGCTAGTGTCTGTTGTAGGTAGTGGTAGTGAATTTACAGGGTTTAACCGTGCGGTCGATGCCAAACGCCAAGTCGGCTCATTGCTTAAACCTATCATTTATATGACTGCGCTTGAGAGCGGTCGTTATAACTTAGCCAGTTCAGTAGATGACTCCCCTATTACGGTCAATCTAAACGACGGTACTGACTGGAACCCTAAAAACTACGACAACCGTGATCATGGCTATGTACCATTTACTACAGCATTGTCTCAATCCTATAATCAGGCGGCAGTACGCTTAGGTATGGAGTTCGGCGTTAATACTTTTGCTAAGCAATTACAGCGCATGGGTATCAAAGAAAAAATCCCGCCTTACCCATCAGCATTGTTAGGCTCAGTTAATTTGAGTCCGATGGATATGCTTGGTATTTACCAAGTCTTTGCCACTGGTGGTTTCCGCACGCCTATTCATAGTATTCGTACGGTCATTGATGATCGCGGCCGTATTTTACAGCGTACTGGGCTTAATACTCAGCGTAGCATTCCACCTGAAACCAACTTTTTGACCAACTATGCATTACAGCAAGTCGTCTCAAATGGTACAGCCAGACGTGCCCAATCACTCGGTAGTAATTTAAATCTAGCAGGAAAAACAGGTACGACAAATGACTACCGTGATGCTTGGTTTGCAGGCTATAGTGGCAACTATGTAAGTGTCGTTTGGGTTGGCCGTGATGATAATAAACCGATTGGTTTGAGTGGTGGTACTGGCGCCTTACCAGTTTGGGTAGATTATATGAAACGCCTAAAACTGACTCCAGTTGCTCTACCAGAGCCAGAAGGTATCGAGTGGTTATGGCTAGAAAACAACTCAGGCAAACTGTCTAATGAGCGCTGTGCGAACGCTCGCTACTTACCAGTAATGTCAGCTCATCTACCAGAAGAAGCCAGCAGTTGTGCGCTAAGCCTGTATCAGCAAGATCGTGCTCGTGAACAGACACAGTTTCAGAATCAGCAAGGTGATATCAATCAACAACGTCGCCGCGAAGGTTTAGAGATTCCAAATGGTGAAGCTGTTGAATCTGATGGTGCAGAAGGTATCAGCGAGCAAAGTGAAGGTGATGAAGACCGTGCTGATACTTGGTATGACCGCGCTGTTGAATGGTTCTAGCTGTTGAATGGTTCTAGCTGTTGAATGGTTCTAGCTGTTGAATGGTTCTAGCTGTTGAATAACTCTAATAGTGTTTTTGGTATTTAGCTTTTAATATTTAAAAAAGGTTTTAACATGATGGTGTCATCTTTACGGACAACTACTTCAGTAAAACAAACCATAGTGCTATGGCGTAATAAAATTACGTCAAGCAATACCTTACTTGCAGGCAGCGCGATCATTGGCATGCTCAGCCTAAGTGCTTGTCAGACGGCCCCTAGCACATCGCCCACAGTGCAAACCACGCCTGTTCAAACATTACCAACGTCACAACCGACCATGCCATCAATGACAACTGCTCAAGCGCCTGTCACGGAAGCAAATGATCAAAGCAACTATCCAACCGAGCCTTACGATGCAGTTGAACAGTCCGAAACACCAAATCCATTAACGCAAGAGACACCTGTATTTACACCTCCCGCTCCAGAAGTGATGCAGCCTGATCCTGTTATCATTGCGCCTTCTCGTAACGACTATATAATCTCTGAACCATCAGTACCGTCGCATAATGAATTACTTGAGCACGCTAGAAGAAACTCGCAGCAACGTACTCAACAATCTGTAAGCAATAATAGTAATCTACCTGCGTTTCGCAATTTGATGCAAGTAGGTATCAGTCAGTTGAAAGCGGGCAATCTAACCAATGCCGAGAACAGCTTTACCCGTGCACAGCGTCTAGCACCTAAGTCATCGGCGGTATACTTCTATTTGGCACAAGTAGCATTAAAAAAGAACCAACCTCGTAAGGCAGAAGCGATGGCACGGCGTGGTCTTAGCGTCTCTCAAGATAGCAGTCGTAGACGAGCACTATGGCAAGTTATATTGCAATCAGGACAAGCTCAGGGTAACTCACGCGTGGTCAATGAAGCAAAACAAGCACTGCGCTAATAACTGATATTTGCACATTTTAGATTCATTAGTTAAAACCTCTATATATATCATACATTTCATTGTATGTAGATTTATTTAGGGCAGCCCCTAACACCTACACTTATTTTTATTTCCGCTTAAGGTTATCTTTATGGCATGGCAACAACTGCATTTACAATGCGAAAAATCAAACGTCGACTTAGCTGAAGCGCTTTTATTAGAAGCAGGCGCATTATCAATCGCTTTAGACGATGCTGGCGATCAACCTCTGTTTGAGCCACTTCCAGGTGAATCACCGCTTTGGGATGAGGTGATACTAACAGGGCTATTCGATGCGACTACTGATGCTGGCAGTCGTCAAGCGGTTGAGCAATTAAGTCATGAAATCGCTGCACAAGTACAGGCTACTCGTATTTGGTTAACGGCTGTTGATGATAAGGATTGGGAGCGCGAGTGGATGAGCAACTATCATCCTATCGAATGTGCTAATGACTTATGGATTGTGCCTGACTGGCTAACGCCGCCTAACCCTGAAGCTACCAATATCATTATGGATCCAGGTTTGGCATTTGGTACTGGCTATCATGCTACGACTCGCCTGTGCCTAGACTGGCTAACAGAGCAAGACCTAACAGACAAAGTGGTTATCGATTATGGTTGTGGCTCAGGTATTCTAGGGATCGCTGCTTTACTATTGGGTGCACGTCAGGTATATGCAGTCGACATCGACCCGCAGGCGGTACTTGCTACCAATCAGAATGCGGTACGCAACAATGTAGGCGATCGTTTACAGGCATTTCTACCAGAAGAATTTACAGAGTACTGCTCGCAACATGATGTGTTGCCTGTAGAAGTGATCGTTGCCAATATTCTAGCAAAGCCGCTTATTGGTTTAGCACCTTACTTTGCAACACTGATTGCGCCAAAGGGCCGTATCGTATTGGCAGGTTTGATTGAGTCACAAACCGAGCAAGTCACTGAAGCTTATCAGCCATATTTTGCACTGGATCCAAAGCATGCTTTTACTGCGCAAGAAGACCAACATTGGCAGCGTTTATCAGGTACATTTACCAGCTAGCAACATTTAATTACATCTGTTACGATAGAGGGCAGTCAAATGTTATGTGTTTGACGCCACTCTGTCTTTGCCTACAATTCATCGAAATTAAATAAGTAAAATGCGTATTGTGGGCAGCTATTGGTGAGTGGCTAAGCGGTATTGATAACCATACTTTTTTGGATTCGCCTCTATGACCACGCCAATAAAAACCCAATGCCCCCATTGCCAAGCTTGCTATAGCGTTAAACAAACTCAACTAAATCAAGTCAATGCTACCATCAGCTGTGAGCGGTGCCAGCAAAGTTTTTTGGTCAATAAGCATCTTGTGGTAAATTCTGAGGTCATTCAAAAACCAACACCACAAAAAAATATTCCTGCTCAACAAAAAGCTCAAAATCAACCAATATCAAACGAGCAAAAAGCGAATACTAGTAGCAATCAGCATAAGCCTCAAAATATTCCAAATCGCCCTACGTCTTCAACTAATAAGAAAAAATCATCTGATGCTTTAAATTATGATGGTTTAATCCATGACGATATGGATATAGACGAGCCAGAAGAAAATGTTCAAGAGTATGACTCTTTAGATAGTATGGATGCATGGTTAACCCAAGCAAGTAATACCAATCCTAGCGTAGCAACCACAGAAAAACCAAAAGCGCCCTCTTCTAAAGAAACTATCAAAATCCCTAATCCATCAACAAAGAAACCATCTACTAGTACAATATCAGCATCAGCATCAACACAGGACATGCTTAGCTCGGCAGCGGCCAATGATATTCATGCCAATGTTGAGAGTACTGATAACAATTCATGGCTACAAAAACTATTAGAAGAACAAAATCAAGACGAAGAAACACCGCCAGATGATACAGACTTATCACAGCTTCTATCCGATATGGGAGTACCCGTTAAAGATGAAGACCCTGTTGCCGACGAACGTTTAAGAAAAACACAGCTACCGTTTGCACCAACCCAAACGACACGTTCAATTGCATCATTGTTATGGGTACTAGGTTGTTTGGTCTTAGCACTGCTACTCGTGGCTCAGTATGTTATTTTTAACTTAGAAAATTTAGTCAAAAACCCAGCCTATGCTCAGCGTCTCCAATCGATCTGCTCTGTCGCTGCCTGCAGCTTGCCCAGTGCAGACTTATCAGCGTTTACCATCAACAATACCTTTCATAGAAGCAGTCAGATTAAAACTGCTGGTACATTTAGTGATATAGGCGCTACTCTGAGTAATGGCAGCCCGCAAGCACAACTATACCCAAATGTAAAAATAAGCGTTTATGGTAAAAATGAAATTATTGGAGAGTTCATTGCAGATCCAAACGATTATTTATTAGGCAAGCAAAGTCAGTTAGCTGCCAGTACAGATAGACAGCTATTATTTACTATCCCTGTCGCTAATGCGCAAATTCGCGACATTACTATGACCGCTCTTTATTAAAGTAGGGTGTCATATATAGATAAGCGTGAGTAGAAAACACAACGTAAATTCACTTTCAATTAAACCGTGATAGCCAAGATAACGATGAATCTATCAGCGCTAGGCGATATTAATTTGATATACTATGGTTCTGACCCTTCACAATCAGAATTTTTCTTCATCTCAAGGATATTATTTTATGGCACCTCATGCACAGCATAATGCCAATCATTTTGCTAAAAGCTCTGAGCACCCTGCCGATTATAATAAAGACGAATACCAATCACCTACGCACGGCTTTGATTTTGCTAGTCAACACTATACAAATAGTGCGCAGCAACCTCTACGGGTTCATGTAGAGCGTGTGGTACGTCAGTACTTTGCGATGCTAGGAGATGAGATGCCCACTGATTTATATGAGCTGATTTTGAAGCAAGTCGAAGAGCCTCTCTTATCTGTCGTCCTAGAAAAAACCAGAGGCAACCAAACCAAATGTGCTCAGATATTAGGCCTAAATCGAGGCACCTTGCGCAAAAAAATGAAGACCTATGATTTAATGTAGCATTGTTATATGAGCTTACCCATCATCATTGACTATCATTATGTATGGCAATCAAACGTTCCGCGCTCTATCTATCATGATACGGCATACCGTTGTCATCATCACCTTGCCAGACGTTTACGTCAGGCTTTTTTTATGGAAAATTTCTTATGAGTACAACCCCACTTGCCCTACTATCGGTCTCCGATAAGTCTAATATCGTCGAGTTTGCTCAAGGCCTTCTCAAAGCAGGTTTTGGTTTATTATCTACTGGCGGTACTTATCGTCTGCTCACAGAAAACAATGTCGACGTGACTGAAGTATCAGATTACACAGGCTTTCCTGAAATGATGGATGGCCGTGTTAAAACGCTACATCCTAAGATTCACGGTGGTATTCTAGGACGCCGTGGTACAGATGATGCAGTAATGAGTGATCATGCGATCGAACGTATCGACTTAGTCGTCGTGAACTTATATCCTTTTGCTGAAACGATCGCACGTGCTGACGTAACTATGAACGACGCTATCGAAAACATCGATATTGGCGGCCCTACCATGGTGCGTTCAGCAGCGAAAAACCACGCTCATGTAGGTATCGTCACTGATCCAGCTGATTATGACCGTGTACTTAACGCCTTAGACGGTGGTACCAAACTGACGACTGCTTTACGTTATGACTTAGCAGTAAAGGCGTTTGAGCATACGGCACAGTACGACGGTATGATTGCAAACTTCTTAGGTAGCCGTGTCAACGAAACTCAAGAGCCAGAAAACTTCCCACGTACATTCAATGTACAGCTTGAAAAAGCACAAGACCTACGCTACGGTGAAAACCCGCATCAAAACGCGGCTTTCTATACTGAAAACCAGCCTTTGAAAAGCAAACAAGCTTCAATCGCAACGGCTAAGCAGTTACAAGGCAAAGCGCTATCTTATAACAACATCGCTGATACCGATGCTGCGCTTGAGTGCGTTAAAGCTTTCAGCGCGCCTGCTTGCGTTATCGTTAAGCATGCCAACCCTTGCGGTGTCGCGGTTGATAATGACCAAGTAGCGGCTTATCGTACTGCTTTTAGCACCGATCCTGAATCGTCTTTCGGCGGTATCATCGCATTCAACCGTCCGTTGACGCTTGCTGCTGCAAAAGCCATTATCGACAATCAGTTCGTAGAAGTAATCATTGCACCTAGTATCGAAGACGGTGTACTTGAAGCGACAGCCACTAAGAAAAACGTACGTGTCTTGGTATGCGGCGAGCTACCAGCACCAGATCAGCGCGATATCCAACTTGACTATAAGCGTGTCAACGGTGGCCTACTGGTACAAGAGCAAGATCTAGGCTTAATCACTGCTAACGACCTAAAAATCGTCACTGATGTACAACCAACTGAAGCGCAAGTGGCAGATCTACTGTTCAGCTGGAACGTGGCAAAATACGTCAAATCTAATGCCATTGTCTACGCAAAAGGCCAACGTACTATCGGTGTTGGCGCAGGCCAAATGAGCCGCGTTAACTCAGCACGTATTGCTGCTATCAAAGCAGAACATGCTGGACTAGCAACTGAAGGTGCTGTTATGGCATCAGATGCGTTCTTCCCTTTCCGTGATGGCATCGACAATGCTGCTGAAGTAGGTATCTCTGCTATCATTCAGCCAGGTGGCTCTATGCGTGATGACGAGACCATTGCTGCTGCTAATGAGCATGGTATCGCGATGGTATTTACTGGCATGCGCCATTTCCGCCATTAAACAATCACCTATTAGTTTAAGACTAGGATTAGTCGTAGCAATTGTATTTATTACTGCGACTAATTTTCAGCTTCTATAGTATTCGTGATAATTATCGTTAAAGCATCACCCAAAAAAAAGCCACTGCATCAATCGATACAGTGGCTTTTTTACGTCTAAAAATAAGAATAAGAATAATAATCTAGCAAATACTTAGCGTCCTTGCGCATTTGCCATGTTGCTTTCATTAATCTCAACCGTATATACCATACGTAGATAGTCCAAATAGTCTTGCAACTGGTCTTGGCCTAAATTGTCACGGATAATACTGGCTGTTTGCGCTCTTTGCATATCAGACAGTGGCGACTGCTGCTCAGTTTTAATACGGTCTCCAACCAGTAGCGTTGCACCCATCTCAGTCTCACTAGCGATCGCGACAACACCGTTATCAGCGGCTTGCTGACTAAATGCCAATCCACGCTCTTTGTCTGTTAACTGTGTCGTTTGACGGTTAATCTCACCCAGTGCTTGGAAACTAACCGACTGCTTACTGATATCAGCTGGTGTCTTGATACCAGCAGCCAATGCTTTAGCATCTTTTAAAGCTAATGCTGTCGCTTTCTGCTGACGGAGTATTTGAGTGATTCTTGGGGTTGCATTTGCTAGAGCAAGCGTCTTAGTAGGACGATAATTGCTTGGCTGTAACCATACGGTACCGTTACCAACTTCTACGCCTGCCGTTACCGCTTGATCTTGAATAGTAAACTCATCAAATGCCTGTTTAACGACTGCTGGTTGCGGCAGTGCTGATTTGTTGTTCACTTTACGATAATCTTTGATACGCTTGAGGCTGACGTTTTCTTGCTGTGCGATATCTTCGATACTGAAGCCATCTGCCGCCAAATCATTGATTGACGTTACTTTATCAGCATAGATTTCCTGACGTTTATACTCTTTTGCTTTCGCAGTCAGCTCATCACGCATACTGTCTAGGCTTGGAATTTTTTTGCCATTGTCTTCAGTAACCGTAAATATCTGATAACCAAAGCTAGTCTTGATAGGCGCAGTCACATCACCAACGCTCAACCCTTCTAGTGCCTCTTGCACAGTATCCGCATCACTGCCAAACACTGACGGATTAAAGCGTCCGATATCACCACCTGTTTCACCTGATGGATCATCCGACTCTGCTTTAGCAAGCGCAGCAAACGCTTCACCTTTATTCAGACGCGCTTTCACTTTATCGGCTCGTGTTTTGGCATCTTTACCAGTAAACAGTATCTGACTGACTTTACGCTCATCAGTAGCCGCAATGCTCTGCTTATATGCTTCATACTGCTGCTGCAACTCTTCTGCGGTTACTTCATCAACCTTGATAGTTTGCGGGCTAAGCTGGATATAAGCCAAGTCAACCATCGCTGCACTTTTCAATGTGTCTTTGTTAGCATCATAGTAGGACTGAATGTCTGCTTTACTAAGCTTAACTTTGTCAGCATAGTCTTGCCAATTAAAGCGATGCACCCAAACGTTGCGCGACTCAAGTTGCAAGTCAATCAATTGACTGACCGCTTGCATAGGATAGACGGCCGTCCCAACAATACTGGCGTTCAATTGATCCAAGCTTAACTGATTGCGAAATTCTGCAAATAGTTGATTTTTGGTCATGCCGCGCTGACGCAAGAAGTTTGAGAACTGATCGTTTGAAAAGTTACCTTCTGCATCTTGGAATATTTCTTCTTGACGCAGCAAACGATTGATCGTGTCGTCAGACACTGTCATACCAAGCTTACCTGCTTGCTGCTCTAACAACGTACGGTCGATTAGACCCTTTAATACTTGCTCATGAAGCACATCTTCATTCAATAAGCTGGCATCTTCAACTTGCTCTAATACTTCAGAACGACGGCTATTCACAGCAGTTTGATACTCGGACAGTCCTACGCTTGCCTCACCTACCTGCGCAATCTGGTTGGGATCGACGTTGCCGCCAAAATAGCTTTCGACACCCAAGAGAGCGAGCGGCGATAGGCATAAAATCAATAAAATGCGACCTGGCCAGCTTTTTAAGAAATCGCGCAATTTATCCATAGTTATCTCTGCTTTATTAACCTATATTGATGAAAAACCATTGTAATACTGTTAGGAGCTGTTAAGTGCAACCTGCCAATATCAGTGCTATCTAAGCTCGCAATGGTAAGAGTAAGAGCGTATGCATTTTATAGTAAAAAACGAAATTTACTAAAGAAATCTGACTTAAATGACACACCTATCGCGCGCCCTATGATACGTGATTTTTCATGCAGACTCAAAATATTCACGACGCATGATACAAACTATAGCGATAAAAAAAGCACCTAAATATTAGGTGCTCTCTTCGATGGCTAGCTCATTACTTCAGCTATAGACCATCGACTATCATTTTATGCTTAAAAAATCGGCTTAGTTCAAGCGCTCTTTTAAGTTTTTACCAGCTTTGAAGCTTGGTACTTTGCTTGCTGGAATGCTTAGCTCTTCGCCAGTCTTAGGGTTGCGACCAGTGCGTGCTTTGCGATCTTTTACACTGAAAGTACCAAAGCCAACTAATGAGATGCTATCGCCAGCTTCTAGTGCTTCGCCAACACTTTCCATAACAGCGTTTAGTGCATCACCAGCTTGGGTTTTATTTAGACCACTTTTGTCTGCGATGCTATCAATTAATTCTGACTTATTCATAAAATTTCCTTCAAGTTTAAGGGGGTAATAAATGCTCACGCCAAGTATTGTAACGCTCTCATGGTGCTTACGCAATAAAAACTACCTAACTGGCGCAATAACAGGTTCTTCTTTGTTATCGTCTTTATATCAAGGCAGCATAAGGAGCGCAAGCGATTTTACATATTTTTGTGCTCTACACTACGTATTTGACACCTAATGTTACGCAAAGCGTTAAGAATTTATATATAACCGAGTCTGCATAACTGAGACGATTGGCTTTCCTATTTTCTACGCTTTGACAGATTTGTCAATTGCTGTCTATGCATTGCTATACATTAAGTTTGTATATTACTGGTCATAAATAAGAGTGTCTTTATTGACTGCTAAATTGTAATGTAATAGTTTAGCCACTACAGAAACTAGCGTTACTTTTTATTATAAAGACGTTACTATAAGCAAAATATCACTGCAAGTCTTGGGCAAATACAGACTTCTGTTTGCTCAATATCTAAAACTTGCTAAATAAAAAACGGATTACTTACATGAAGCGTTCTACGTTGTCTCACTCTTTTCTTAATATCATTTTAGTATTTATCGAGTCGGCGCTGACATTACTGTTACGTTTGGATCCTGAACTGCGTAAGGCCGCTTATCCGCTCGCCAAGCAAGGCACCGTGGTGGCGCTTCGCCTGTATTTACCGCATGTAGAAGTATTTGCCACCTTTAGTACCAAGGGCGTGTTACTAGATGCGCAACTGCCGATTGGTCGTAGTGAGCCTGACGTGGTTATCAATGCCTACAGCATTCAAGTTATCAACGCCATCACCACTCATGATAGCGAAACCACCGAAAAGCTACAGATGCGCGGTGAGTCGATTCAAGTACAACTGGTCAAACAATTTATTATGCAACTTGGGCTTGGCAGCTTGATTCAGGGGCTGATCAAAAAGATAAAGGGTGGTAAAGCCAAAACCAAACCTACAGAAGCTGATTTGGAAGAAAAAAAGAACAACTACAAGCTTCGTATTAAAGAACAGCAAACACAGATTAATACCTTGACCATTAAGAACCGTGAACTTGAAACAACTGTGAGAGAGCTCCAGAGCAAGCAAAAAACGTTGATGATTGTCACTGTTGTCGCCCTGGTCATTATGATCGGTTCAGTCATCGCACTATTGATGAATTAGTTTTGGTTCACTGAATTACCTATAAATAAGCGTTCAATGTCTTCTGTAGATATTGAACGCTTATTTTTTACTTCGTTAAATATATCTGTAGCAGACAAACTAAGCTGCTTATATCTCACTCATATATCTCTTCCAGACATCATTGTTTTTATCAATTACAGCAATAAGCTTGATTAACCATTGAACCACACTTTAATCTTGACTAAATTACTCGGGATTAAGTATAATTACCTTAATCGTTGCACACATCGGGTTAATCATCTGTTGTTCAATAACGATAAGACAAAACTTAGCTGACGTATTATTGGTTGCTCTTTTTATCTTATGAGTACTTATTAAGACTTTTGGCTAAGATCGTTGTTAAACATAAATGACATCAAGTTTGGAGATAACACATGCGTTTGACTACTCGGGGCAGATACGCTGTTACCGCATTATTAGATTTGGCATTGCAGACCAGCCAACAAGACAGTGCTGTATCATTATCCGATATCGCCAAACGGCAATCGATTTCAATATCGTATCTTGAACAGTTATTTTCTAAGCTCCGCAAACGCGGCCTTGTCACGAGTATTCGCGGTGCAGCTGGGGGTTATAACCTAGCCAAGCCATTGAATGAGATAGATGTGATGAGCATCATATCTGCGGTTGATGAGTCAGTAAACGCGATGCAGTGTGAAGGACGCGGTGACTGTCAAGGTGGTACAATGTGCCTAACTCACGATCTGTGGTGTGCACTGTCGAATCATATCGAACAGTACTTGAAAAATATAACATTAGCGCAATTATTAGATATGGAAAACGTGCAGTCAGTCTCAGAGCGTCAGCACATCTCTACAAAAGATATTTCCATAAAAGACATTAATACTATTACTCTATCGAACAGCGAGGCAAACCCAGCATGAGCCAACATAACAACCTTATATACTTAGATTATGCCGCCACTACCCCAGTTGCTAAATCAGTAGCTGCTAAAATGAGCGAGTATTTGACTGTAGATGGTGTCTTTGGTAACCCAGCTTCACGTTCACATGGTTACGGCTGGCAAGCGGAAGAAGCAGTAGAAACTGCTCGCGGTCAAGTTGCTGAAGTTATCAACGCTGATCCACGCGAAATCGTCTTTACTTCTGGTGCGACTGAGTCTGACAACCTAGCCATTAAAGGTGCGGCACATTTTTATCAGTCTCGTGGCAAACATATCATTACCAGTAAAATTGAGCACAAAGCTGTATTAGATACCTGCCGTGAGCTCGAGCAAGAAGGTTTTGAGATTACGTATCTTGAGCCACAGCCAAGCACAGGTCTTATCCTGCCAGAGCAAGTAAAAGAAGCACTACGTGATGATACTATTTTAGTATCACTTATGATGGTGAACAATGAGCTTGGTACTATTACTGATGTTGCAGCGATTGGTGAAATCACTCGCGAAGCTGGCGTAGTTTTCCATGTTGATGGCGCTCAGTCTGTTGGCAAAGTAAAAATCAATCTTGAAGAAATGAAAATTGATTTGATGAGCTTCTCAGGTCATAAAGCATACGGCCCTAAAGGTATCGGCGCATTGTTTGTTCGTCGTAAGCCACGTATTCGCTTGAAAGCTGAACAACACGGCGGTGGTCATGAGCGCGGTATGCGTTCAGGTACACTACCAACGCATCAGATCGTTGGTCTAGGCGCAGCATTTGCTTTGGCTAATGAAAGCTATGAAGCTGACCATGCACATGCAGCCAAATTACGTCAAAAACTTTGGGATGGCCTACAAGATATCGAAGAGATTTACTTAAACGGTGATCTTGAGAATAGCGTACCAAATATTGTAAACATCAGCTTTAACTTCGTTGAAGGCGAGTCATTGATGATGTCACTTAAAGACTTAGCTGTATCGTCAGGTTCAGCCTGTACCTCAGCAACGCTTGAGCCATCATATGTACTACGTGCAATCGGTCGTCCAGATGAATTGGCACATAGCTCAATCCGTTTCAGCTTTGGCCGTTATACCACTGATGAAGACATCGATACTGTTATCAAACAGATGCATGAAGCTGTTGATAAACTACGTGCTCTATCACCACTTTGGGATATGTACCAAGAAGGTGTTGATTTAAACTCAGTCGAGTGGGCTGAGCACTAATTTCTAACATAGCTTTTTAGTATAGCTAGCAATATATATTTATTAAACAATTGATCAGACAATTAAATTAAGCGTTTGACCCCAATTATCGATGAGTAGTGAGACATTTAAAGTCGATAAACAACTACTCATCATCTAACTAGGAGAAAACCCCATGGCCTATAGTGACCAAGTTATTGATCATTACGAAAACCCACGCAACGTTGGTAATCTTGATAAAAACGCCAAGAACGTTGGTACCGGTATGGTCGGTGCCCCAGCATGTGGCGATGTAATGCGTCTACAAATCCAAGTCGACGATAATGGTATTATCGAAGATGCACGTTTCAAGACTTATGGCTGCGGTTCAGCGATTGCTTCAAGCTCGCTTGTTACTGAGTGGCTAAAAGGCAAAAGCTTGGATCAAGCTGGCGAAATCAAAAACAACGATATCGCTCAAGAGCTAGCATTACCACCAGTAAAAGTGCATTGCTCTGTACTTGCAGAAGACGCTATTAAAGCCGCTATTAGCGACTATAAAGGTAAGCATGGCGTAGCAGCTCCAGCAGAAGAAGCTGCGATCTAAGCTAAGCTAAACCTGCTAGCGTATGCGCTACGTTGTACTAGCAACGCTAAAGTAGCAATGTGTAATCGCTACTGACGCTAAAGAGGTGACAATGACACTTATGTAATTGTCACCTTTTGTTTTCTAATAGTTGTAAGCCTATTGTTTTGGCAATCTTGTAATTCTGGTTGTCAGTTTATCTAGATTTTTTTATTGATATTTATGATTAATAGTCAATGGGAGTTGGCATGATTGAAATGACAGAACGCGCCGCTCAGCATGTTCGAGACTTTTTGGACAATCGCGGCAAAGGCGAAGGCATTCGAGTTGGTATCCGTACGGCGGGTTGCTCGGGCTTGGCTTACGTTTTAGAGTTTGTAGATACCCCTGATGAAAACGACACGCGCTATGAAAGTCGCGGCGTTAGCATCTTTATTGATCCTAAGAGCCTCGTGTATTTAGACGGCTTATTGATGGATTACGAAAAAGAAGGTTTAAATGAAGGTTTTAAATTTACCAACCCTAACCAAAAAGGTGAATGTGGTTGCGGTGAATCGTTTACAGTTTAATGGTTCAATGGCTGAAAACCGATATATTTATGCTTCAATAAACTTTCATAAGAATAGTGCAGTATCTCTACTATCGCTATGAAGAAAGGTTAATGTAATTAAGTACCCAAGCGATTCAGTATTCTTAGCTAGGTCATGACCTCAAAAATAAATAAAAAAGTAAGGCATCAGATTATGACAGATATTACTTCAGAACCACAGTTTGATAACTTCTTTGCCCTATTTGAGCAGCCTGTACAATTTGAAATTAATCAAAGCAGTCTAGAGCAACGTTTGCGCTTGCTGCAGAAACGCTATCATCCTGATAATGTTGCTAAAAGTCAGACCGATATGGTTCAAGCACAGTTGCAGTCTGAAAAAGCGTCGGCTTTAATCAATCAAGCGTATCAAACGCTAAGCGCTCCTGATAGTCGTGCCGGTTATTTACTAGATATGGCAGATCAAGCACAAAACATAGAGCACTCAATCGCAGACTTGGATTTTTTGGAAGATGCGATGCAGATGCGTATGGATCTAGATGATGCTATCGAAGACAAAGATCTTGTAGCCTTGCAGCAATTACAACCTCAAATTACAGAGCGCCTAGCAAATCAATCTGAACGCTTCAATAATGCTTATCAAAATCAAGATTGGCAGACAGCGATTGATGCGACACAGAAGCTAAAATTTTTAGTTAAGCTAAATGCTGATGTGACGACTGGGCTTGATGATGTTGCAAATTCATCACATTCAGATGACGATGACTTATACGTCTAAACATCTATGGTTATATCTCTCACTAATAAGCTAAATTCTGTATATTTGGTTAAAATAGTGACCGTGATACCGTATAATCTTTGAGTCTAAGCGCATCAAACTGTCAGAATCCTTATTCCATGGAATGAGATTACCGACGTTAAGCTCTCGTACTACATATGCTATATTTGCTCCATTTCACTTATTCATTTTATCTCTGAGTTATCCTTATGTCTTTAATGCAAATTGCTGAACCCAATCAAAGCGCTCAACCTCACCAACATAAATTTGGCTTGGGCATCGACCTTGGTACTACACGCTCTTTGGTTGCTGTGGTGCGTTCAGGTAAGGCACAAGTCTTAGAGGCAGGTTCAGCGACAGATACATTATTACCGTCTGTTGTCTATTATCCAGCAACTGGCACGCCATTGGTTGGCTATGACGCCCTAGCGCATTTAGCGGATGATCCAAAAAATACGATCGTCTCGGCTAAGCGTTTTATGGGTCGTAGTCAAGCTGATATCAAATTCTCTCATCCTTATGAGTTGTCTGGTAATAAAGATGATATGCCTGCATTTGTAACGGCTCAAGGTGAGGTTTCTCCTGTTGCAGTATCAGCACGTATCTTAGCCGCTCTTGAGCAGCGTGCAGCGAGTGCCTTACCTGCAGATAGCATTGAAGGTGCCGTGATTACGGTTCCCGCTTATTTTGATGAAGCACAGCGTCAAGCAACCAAAGATGCCGCTCAAGCAGCGGGTATCAACGTACTTCGCTTGTTGAATGAACCAACGGCGGCGGCGGTCGCTTACGGGCTTGACCAATCATCAGAAGACAGTAAAAAAGAAAGCTATTACTTAATCTATGATTTGGGCGGTGGTACTTTTGACGTCTCTATCTTAAAGCTTACCGACGGCGTCTTTGAAGTGTTGGCAACTGGCGGTAATAGCGCACTAGGCGGCGATGATATTGATCGCCTTATTACCAATTGGATTATTAAACAATTAAATATCGACCCAAAAGACGTAAGCCTACATGACAAATCAATACTAGCTCAGCAAGCCAAGGCTTATAAACAAGCATTGACTGATGCTGAACAAGTAGATATCAATGTCACTGTCAATGGTCAGTCTTATCAAGGCGTATTAAGCCGTACAGATGTGCTAACTATCGTAGAACCTGTCAGTCGCCGTACGCTAAGCGTGTGCGAACAAGTCCTACGCGATGCCAAGCTGTCTACTACAGATCTAGATGAAGTTATCTTAGTGGGCGGTTCGACTCGTATGCCTGCCGTGCAGCAAGTCGTGACTGAGTTTTTTGCTAAGCAGCCACTTTGCCGCCTGAATCCAGATGAAGTGGTTGCCTTAGGTGCTGCCCAGACTGCTCACCAACTGGTTAATGGCGATAGTGACAACAATTTGTTGTTATTGGACGTAACGCCATTATCATTAGGTCTTGAGACCATGGGCGGTTTGGTTGAAGTACTCATCCCACGCAACACGCCTATCCCTGTGAAGAAACGTCAGGTATTTACCACGTATCAAGATGGTCAAACAGGCATGGTGATTCATGTGGTGCAAGGTGAGCGTGAAACGGTGGAAAACTGTCGTTCTCTTGGACGTTTCGAGCTGTATGGCATCCCGCCAATGAAAGCTGGGTTTGCGCGTATCGAAGTTACCTTTAGTATTGATGCTAATGGTCAGCTTACTGTTAGTGCGCAGGAAACTACGACTAAAACAGAAAGCAAGATCGAGATTGTGCCTTCTTATGGTCTATCAGATGAGCAGAAAGAACAGCTGCTTGTTGCAGGGTTTAAATACGCAGAAGAAGACAAAAATGCACGGTCTTTAATTGAGACAAAAGTAGAAGCGGAACGTGAAGTACTTGCCCTAGAGTCGGCACTTAACGAATTTGCAGCATTACTCTCTGTCGAAGAACAACAATCACTAGCAGAGCATATACAGGCGCTACGTAATTCTCTTAGTACTAATGACTTAGCGCTTATTGAAGCACAACAAGCACAGCTCAAGCCGCATAGTGATGCCTTTGCTGCACGTATTATGAATCAAAGCGTCAAGACCAGTATGGCCGGTACTAGTGCCAAAGACTGGTAATAAATATATCGACATATATCGCTTAACTGACACGTTAAGCTAACTTTTAATATCTTTTAAATTGATTAGCATCGGACAGATAATTTATGCCAAAAGTTACCGTACTACCCCACCACGAAATTTGCCCTGAAGGCGCAGAAGTTGAGCTACAGGCTGGTGAAAACTTATGTAAAGCACTATTAGAAAAAGGCATTAAAATTGAGCATGCTTGTGAGATGTCAAAAGCTTGTACCACATGCCATGTTGTAGTACGCAAGGGTTTCAACAGTTTGGATGAGATGGATGATATCGAGGCGGATCTACTTGATCGTGCTTGGGGACTAGAGCCTGACTCACGTTTATCTTGTCAGGTCATGCTTGATGATGATGACTTGACCATCGAAGTTCCTAAATATACCCTCAATCATGCTAAAGAAAATCATTAAACACTGATGATACTTCCTAGTTAAGATTAAAAAAGGCCAGCTATATGATAGCTGGCCTTTTTCTATATATGCTTTTGAGATATCAAACTTGAAACGCTTATTTGCGATTGGCATCCTCACGCTTACTTTCTGCTGCTATGTCCTTTACTACTTTTTCTTCCTCTTGCTCGATGCGTTCCAGTGCAAAATTTAAACGAGCTCTAATATCTTGATAATCATTGTCTTTCATATCTTTAAAATTCAAATGCAAATTGAAACCGGGCAATGTGTGGTCGACCCATTTAGAAAGATGACCTGTACTGGCACTAGGGTCAAGTACTTGCCATGCATCGACCTTTTCATCAATACCCTTCAAGCAAAATGCGGCAACGTGCTCACATTCATAGTTATGGCATATATAATCGTAAGTGCTTTCACTGACCAATATCTGATCTTTGCCCGCACAGGACTCAAGCCTAGAAGCTAGGTTGGCTTCTTTGCCAATGATGGTATAGCTTAATCGACTATTACTACCAAAATTGCCAACGTGACAGTAGCCAGTGGTGATACCAACACGTATATATAAACCTTCAAACCCCATCAACCGCCATTTTTGGCGTAAGGTGCGCATTTCTCGGCGCATATCAATTGCCATCGCCACACAATCTAATGCATCTTGACGCGAGCCGCGACTATTAGGCTCACCAAAAAAACATACCATGCCATCGCCGATGAACTTATCAAGCACTGCACCATGCTTATCAGCGATTGACGTCATACAATGCATATAAGTATTGAGAATGTCTGACAAGTTGTCAGAGCTTAGACTATCAGACAGTTCGGTAAAGCCGATAATATCTGAAAACATGATAGTTATTTTTGCGCGTTTATTAGAAACACTAACGGGGCTATCCGATTTGACAATAGGCTCCCAAATTTGTGGTGGCACAAAACGGGTCAGCTTATTGATCACTGATACCATTGTACTTAGGCGTCCCCCTGCCTTATGGGCAGAAGCCTTATAACCAATGTATTCTTGATATATACGCCAGAACTGATACAAAATAACGCCTAAGCTTGCTACCATTACTATCAATGGTAATAAGCCCTCATCAAAGCCCATACTATTCGCATTTAAGACTGTGCTAACGTAGAAAAACACAATGATAGTCACGACAGATACAGATAACAGTCTGAGGTGATTCTCAGGTCGGCTAAGAATAATACGTACACCAATCAAGGCAGCCAAGCTGATCGATATGACCGTACAACATTGTAGTGAACCGATGACAACCGATAATAGAATAATAACGATATTAGACGTCCAAAAGCTGGTCTGGCGTCGGTAGTTGTATATCAGAATCATGAGGCTTGGCAATGTAATAATAACCAATAGTGCCATTGAGATAGAACGGAAGTCGTAGTATATAGCACGCAAAACAACCGTCAGTATCAACACGAACACTTCTGGATAATCGAAACGACAAACTCCAGCATCTTTCAGCGGCGACTTTGGTTTGAATGTCTCTGAGAAGGTCATATGAGATTCACTTAAATAAGGTGAGCTATCTGAGAGACAAAGGCATACTACACTAACATATGTACGTTATTTGTCCTTATGACGATTTATCATAAGAT
>NZ_PJAS01000071.1 GCF_002836735.1 Psychrobacter sp. 4Bb
TATGGACTTCTCTAGTTTTAGAGGAGTTAAATTTAATTCTGGATTAGACTTCTCAAAAACTAACTTAAAAGATACACCTAACTTTCTTAATGTTTATATTAGTCCAATAAACACAAATCGCGAAACATTTAGAATTATAAAAAACTCATTTGATGATGCAGGCAATAAAATTGAGGCAAACAGGTTCTTTATCGAAGAAATGAAGGCTTATAGAAGAGAGCTGAAAATTAAAGGTGGGGAATGGTTTAATCGCTTTATACTTTTTTTCAATAGATGTGCTTCAAATTTTGGTGGTAATTATATTTTACCCATAATTTGGTTAGTAATCAGTGTTGTGATTTACTCAGAAATTATTGATTGGCACAATAGATTTTTTGTTGAAAACGAGTATTTTTGGAATCGTGATTTTAATACTCTATCTGTCAGAGCAAATAGTATTGCAGAAAGTTTTTTACCTTTTAGTAGATTCTTACAGGGTAGAGAGGGTCTCGAATTTACAAGCTTATTATTTTATATATTGTTTGTCATACTTACTTGGCAGACTATTGTTGCGGTAAAGAGGCATACTCAACGTTAAGGAACACCATGAACCATCTCACCGTCGGACAACGCGCGCCTTTAAGCAATCTTGCTATTGACGATACCGCACCAATCACGCTTAAGTTCACACGCCAAAGTCCAATCGAAATGGACATCAGCTGCTTTGCCTTAGACGCAGCGGGCAAACTGATCAATGATGATTACATGGTGTTTTATAATCAGCCAACCTCACCGTGCGGGCAGATCAAGCTCACCCATTATGAGTCGCAGCCAACGGCGAGTAAGGGCATCCAAGCTGAGTTTGAGGTTAACTTATCCAAACTGGATGCGAATATAGACAGCTTGTTTTTTGTGTTATCAGCCGACACGCCGCTGAATCAAATTCAATCGTTAGAGATTGGCATTTGGCAGCAGTCGCAAAAGGCGCAGGCAGAATATCAAGCAGCAGACTTTGCCCAGCAGCAAGCCAGTATGCTGATGCAGCTTTACCGTAAGGGTGGCGTTTGGCGAGTATCTAACGTCGCGCAAGGCTTTAATGGTGGACTTGCCGCCATCGTGCAGCATTTCGGCGGTGACGTAGAAGAGGGCAGCCCACAAGTACTCGAACCGACCGCAGCGCCAGTTCAAGCAAAACCGTCGTTAGAGAAGGTGATGCTAGACAAAGCGCCAAAACTGGTCAATCTGGCTAAAAAAGCCACGATATCGCTTGAGAAACGCCAATTACAACAATTAACGGCAAAAGTGGCGTTGGTGCTAGACGCCTCAGGCTCAATGAATAGACAGTACAAAAAAGGCCGCGTGCAAGAAGTAGTCAATCGCATATTACCATTGGCAGTGAACTTCGATGACGACCAAGCGCTAGACTGCTGGGCATTTGCCCGAGATCCGCAGTATTTGGGCGAGATTGGACTGAGCAATTATGACGGTTTCATTAACAACGCTCATGGCGGCTGGCGCAAATGGGCACTTGGCCCACGCATTAATAATGAAGCAGAGGTCATGAAAGCCGTGACAGAGTTTTATCAAAAGGACGGCTTGGATGTGCCTGTCTACGTGCTATTTATCAGTGATGGCGGGGTAAATGACAATCGCGGTATCACGAGAGTCATGACGGAAGCGGCGAAACTACCGATATTTTGGCAATTTGTGGGCTTGGGTGGTCGTGGTTATGGCATCCTAAAAAAACTAGACGACATGACAGGGCGCGTGATTGATAATTGCGACTTTTTTGAATTAGATGACTTGGATGATATCAGCGAAGAAGCGTTGTATGAAAACATGCTAGAAGAGTTTCCAATGTGGCTAAAAGAAGCCAAGCAACTTGGTATAGTCACTTCACTATAAAAGTATGACTGCGTTAACCTCATTATTCGATTACAGCTCAATAAAAAACCGACATAGCAAACACTATGGCGGTTTTTTATGACTCAAAATATCTTAACTTCTAAAATCTCTACAGCGCCCACAGCGATTGATACTGCTCATCAGTCAAGGTCACGATATCGATTTCAGCTAGCATCTCGCGCAGTTCTTCCCATTTATTTGCATCAGGCTTAATCGGCGTGATCAATCTGCCTAGCGTGTTGTCAATGATGGCATCCATCAGCGTATCTGCTTCGGTTTTACTATAGTCATAATACATACGGTGAGCGGTGGCTGGCTCGTTTTTACACAGTTCTGTCATCTGGTTGGTCACTTGGATAAAGGTATCTATCGCATCTTTTTTCGCGCTATAGATCTCATCCGTTGTCAGAATCTCTAACGCCGAGAAGTTAGGATAAGGTGACAGATGCTGATCGATAAACTCAAAGTCTAATCCTTCATGGGTTGCCTCAACGCCTTCAAAATTATAAAAACAAAGCCATGCGCCATCGAGGCTTGGGTCTTCTTGTAGGTTTTTTATATGATAAAAGTCTTTTTGTACAAAGGTCACATTATCACGGCTAATACTAAAGCCATTTTTCTTGGCATAGCGAGCCAATATCTCAAAGCCAATACGATTGGTTTTTTCCTCAGCAGCAGGGGTACAGATGCGGATAGGCTGATTGTTTTCTAGCTTGTCCATACTAGACTGCTGCATCAATATGCCGCCATCAGTCTCAAAAAAGCAGCCTAGCGCACGTAAATTAGGCGCGTAATGCTCAAACAGATGGATAGGCTCATTGACATGCAGATCGATACTTTGGTTTTGTAATTCGGCAAAGCCATCATAGTGGTCATCTGGCTCGATGATAGTAATATCAATCCCTGCCTGCTCATACGCGCCCGTGGTCACACCAGCGATAAAGGGCAGATGATCAGGGTTTAAAAACCATTCGAGGGTCAGAGTAAGTTTGGTAGTCGGCTGCATGGTTGTTTCCTTTTTAGGTATGGAAAACAATCAGACTGATACTATTAAGGTAAAACAAGAAAGGCCAAATAAGAAAGGTAAAGTCTCGATGCTAACTGTCAGATGCTCGGTATTTGATATGGTCAACACTACCAGTGCATCATCTATAGACTGCTCTTATTTATAGACCTCTGAGGGTATGTCACGCTTGTTTCCTACGTCAGTGCTAACTGCTTCAGGTTCACGGGTGTGTCTCAGCGATGATGTGGGCTGTGTTTACAGCTTTAAATCAAAGCACCCCGACAAGATTGATTGTTATTGCATTATTTTTGAGCAGTACTGCTATTTTTGATTAGTACTGCGAATGGCTATTATCGATAGCTACTGCGTCATCATAGACGACTTACAAGATGGGATGCAAGCGTATCGGGAATGACGATGGCAAGTAATGACTGATGTTCGTTAACCGCTCTTTATAACAGTTCTCATTTGTGACGGCTTTTTATAAGCGCTTTCAATCGACGTGTTAATAGAAGAATGCAGCATTTATTATTAGTACTTACCCAATTACTAACCAAACATACCTATCAATAGCAAAAACCTTATATAAATAGTCTTGAGCGCAGACGGGCGATATTGCATGATTAGCCTTCTATATTAGCCTTCTATATTAGCCTTCTATATTAGCCTTCTATATTAGCCTTCTATATTAGCCTTCTATGCCGCTGCTTATATAATAGGCGCTACTCTAGACAATTGACATTTGGCATAACTGACAACTTACACGACCGACAACTTATATGACCGACAATAAAAAAGCGTTCTATTACCGACCCAAGACTGATCAATCCAACAGCCCAATGCTGCGTTGGACCTTTGTGACGCTTGGTTGGTTGTTTTTTATCTTGGGTATTATCGGTATATTGCTGCCAGTGATGCCTACAGCGCCTTTTATTCTGCTAGCAGCAGGCTGCTGGGCGCGTAGTTCTCGACGCTTTCATTTTTGGCTGATTAATCATAAATACTTTGGTAAATTCGTCCGTGATTGGGAAGAGAATCATGCCGTTCCGCTTTATGCCAAGTGTTTAGCGACGGTTATGATGGCAGCATCGACAATTATGTTATTTTATCGTTTGCCTGCTGATATGATGTGGATGGCATGGGCGGTAGCCACTGTCTGTAGTGGGGTAGCGATATATTTGTTCCGTTTACCAAATGCCTAAATCCGTTGCAATTTGTGCCAAAATCGGTCAATAAACGGCTCTGGTTACACGAAATATGAGATAAGACTTGCGATACTGGGATGTACCCCTTATAATACGCCCAAGCTTAAGAGCAGTTCTGCACCAAATCATTACCTCGTAGTATTAGTTATAATCCTTCGTTTTAATATTTATCGTTCAGTAGCTATTTGCAAGCGTTACCGGTCACTAGACCATTAATAAATTTAAAAGTAGGATTATACTATGTCAGACGTTCAAAAAGGTACAGTTAAGTGGTTCAACGAAGCTAAAGGCTTTGGTTTTATCGCTCCAGAAACTGGCGCAGACGTTTTTGCTCATTACAGCGAAATCACTGGTTCAGGTTTCAAAACTTTGGCTGAAGGCCAAGAAGTTGAGTTCACTGTAACTCAAGGCCAAAAAGGCCCACAAGCACATAACATCGTTGCTATCTAATTTGTCTTTATAGACAGATAGATGAATAGATGTAGAAAAGCGAACCTTCGGGTTCGTTTTTTTTCGTCTGTGATTTGGTATTTAAGATATGAGTACTTAAGCGAGTAGAAGTCTTATTCGAAAGATTTTAACTAATCATATTAGACCGCGACCAATGCAAAAAGGCCTCTAGCTATTTATAACTAGAGGCCTTTTATGTTGTGCAATGAAGTAATAAGCTAAAAATGAACAGTCGAATTATTATATAAAGCTAATGCCGATATTGATCAGACCACCGCCCAGTATCAACCAACCAAACATAATGGCACCCAATATAAGCGGTCTAACGCCAGCTTGCTTGATCGCACTTAGATGCGTGGTCAGACCTAATGCAAACATGGCCATCGTCAGTAGTACATCGTCCAACATAACCATACTGCGTACGATACTCTCAGACATCGGCACCCAAGTATGTATCAACACAATGCCGATAAAAATAAATGCGAACCATGGCACTTTGACTTGTTTGACCCGAGTCATAAATGACGCTGTCTCGTTTTTATTATCTTCTTCTACATCTGCACTATCTACGGTACGATCTTTGGTTAGCGCAAACGATAACACAAGCAGGAAAGGCGCGAGCATCATGACGCGTATCATCTTGGTCACGACCGCGGTATCGCCAATCTCAGTATTGATTGCATTGCCCGCGACTACGACTTGCGCTACTTCATGCACGGTTGAGCCAGTGTACATGCCGTACTGTTGGGCGCTGAGCCAAGGCTGTAACCAACCAAGATGATATAAAAAAGGATAAAGTAGCATTGCGATAGTGCCAAAAACCACCACAGTTGCAACGGCGATAGTGACTTTATGAGCTTGCGCGTTGACGACTGGCTCTGCAGCAATGACAGCAGCAGCACCGCAAATACTTGCCCCTGAGCCAATCAAGATCACCGTTTCTTTATCGACTTTTAACCATCTAGTACCTAACCAATAGGTCAGCATAAAGGTCGATGTTAGTACCAGTGCGTCAGTCATAATCGCTGGCATACCGACGCTCGCAACTTGTGTTATGGTCAGCTTAAACCCATAAAACATAATCGCAAGTCGCAATATCTGACCCTTGGCAAAGCAAACGCCGCCGTTTAAACGTTCAGCGAATTTAGGATAGACGGTATTGCCTAATATCATGCCTAGCAAAATCGCTAACGTTAAAGAGGATAGTCCAACGATACGTCCGTTTGACCATACATCCAGACTACTGTCCAACCATAAGCAAAATAAACTACCAATCAGAACGACTACCAATCCCGCCAAGTGACGGTGATTAGGGGTATAGTTGTGAACGGAGTTGCTGACTGATTGGACGAGTGTGTGCATGATGCGGCATCCTATTACTTATATTAAGATAAGCATAAGCTTATGAATAGACAGTATATGCCCGCTACATTTATAATAAAAACAGATTAATAAGATATAAACTATCGATTTTTTAGGTTAAAGTTTATGATAGAAGTCGATGTACCGCGCATAAGCATCAAAAAAGACAAACGTCACGAATAAAACAGCGCAAAAACTGGCATCAGGCAATATCAATATTATGAAAAAATCTGTGCAGACAGTGCCAAAGATTACGCTTAAGCAGCTTGCTGTTTTTGTCAGTATTTATCAGACAGGCAGCACCAGTCGCGCCAGTGAGGAGCTGCATTTATCACAATCAGCAGTCAGCAGCGCATTGACAGAGCTAGAGTCTAGACTACAGATGCCACTGTTTGAGCGCGTCGGTCGTCGGCTCAATCAACACCCCAATGCCCATCCGATTTATATACAGGCACAGGCTATCTTGGGGCAGTCACTTACGCTGGAGCATTATCATCAGTATCAAGCAGGACAGATTCATATCGGTGCTAGTACCACTATCGGCAACTACGTGCTGCCGTCATTGCTTGGCAAGCTCTATGAGGCGCTACCCGATGCCAATGTCGATATGTATATTGCCAATACGCAAGAGGTAGTGAGCGAAGTTGAGCAACTCAATATCGATATCGCGCTGGTAGAAGGAATGCCGCGTCCGGTAGATATGAAAGTTATTGAGCAGCACAAATGGCGTACCGATACGCTAATGATATTTGCCAAGCGTGATAGCAAGTGGCTAAAGGGTATAGCTACCTATAGCCAAGATAAGGACTACTATCAGCTAAGTATCAATCAGCTAGCGCAGTTGCCGTTACTGGTGCGCGAGGCAGGGTCAGGCACACGGCAGATTATCGATGAGCAATTGCTTAAGTATCTACCTAATGCAGAAGTGGTGAAGGCGATACATCAATCAGAGGCCATCAAGCACATGGTGAATGCAGATATTGGGCTTGGTTGTCTATCGCAGCATGTGATTGAGACAGAGCTTGCGACAGGTGAGCTAGTGCAAGTGAACGTGGCGGGGATTGATCTATCACGCACATGGTGGCTGGTCTGGCATAAAGCCCGTCACCAAAGCCCCATTTGGCAAACCTTTATAGATATTATTCAGTAAGGTTAAACGATGAGTCTGGATGAACCTAAAACCTATTAACCATAAAAAAGCGCAGCGTTAAAAGTTACGCTGCGCTTTTTTTTAGAGATTCTTTAATAATATAAGACAATCAAAGTATATTGTTATGCTGAAACAGGCTTGTCCAGTCGCACCACAAAGCTGTCGCAAGGTACATTGGGCAAGATATTATCCGCAGTTGCCCCACTGATCCATGCAGCTATACCCGTACGCTTATGACGACCGATGACCAATAAATCGACATCGTGTTTATGGCAGTAGCTAACGATACCTTCACTGCTAGAGATGGCAGTCGTGACTTCTGACGTTGCTGCATTTAGCTGATTGCGTTCAAGGAATTGCGCCAGCTTTGCACGTGCTTCTTGGCAGCGTTCATCATCAATCTCATCGTAAAGGCTAGAGGCAGGCACCAGCTCATAGCCGAAGCCAACCATAGTGTCTTTGACAATATGCAAAACAGATAGCTTAGAGCCTGGACGGTTTTCGACGATGCGCTTGGCCTTTTGGGCGACTATATCTGCATCAGAGAGTAAGTCGGTGACCAGTAAAATATGTTCGTAACTCATAGCGTCTTCCTCATGTCAGATAGTATTTACTATAGCACTACTCTAGGGCGCTGTTAAGTAAAGCTTGTCGTCTTTAGCAGCGGATGGGAGCGATACCAATTATTCCAAGACAGGCTGATCAAGCTTCACCACTAAGCTGTCGCAAGGGACATTTGGCAAGATACTATCGGCTGTTGCTCCTACCAACCAAGCAGCGATACCATGACGCTCATGGCGTCCAATGATAAGTAAGTCAACGTCTTTTTCACGGCAATAGTTAATGATACCTTTGCTGTTAGAGATGGCAGCGGTGACCTCAGAGTTGATTGCTTCTAGCTCGTTACGTGCCAAAAATTGCGCTAATTTCGCCCGTGCTTCTTGCCACTTTTCACTATCGACATCACCCGAGAGGCTAGAGGCAGGCACGAGCTCGTAACCGAAGCGAACCATGTCATCTTTGACTATATGCAAGACAGACAGTCTGGCTTCAGGAGAGCCTGCGAGAATACGTTTGGCTTTTAGCGCCACTTTGTCCGCATCGGATAGTAAGTCAGTGACCAGTAAAACATGTTGGTAGCTCATAAGGTACTCCTAGTTAGTCATTAACTTTATAGTAGCAGTGCAAATCACCTTTGTTAAGTAATAAATCCATAATAAAATTGTGGATATTGATAAGTTTGTAACTATAAGGCTTTAATAGCTAAAGTTGCTAGCCGCGTAGGTTATGTGGTGGATTATTGCGTGACTGATGCCTTGACTTATCCATGTCGCAGCCCCACTAATAGCGCTAAGCCAACTCTTTTTCAGCCAATTTATTACTCTATTTTCCCTGGCATTCAGGGCACTATACGCATAATAAGCGATAAGGATAACTATGACGGACACGCCATTTACTGCTGATTTAACCTTGCATCCAGCATTTGAGCTGATTGAGCATCGCCATATTGAGGCGCTATCGATGGATGTGCTGATCAGTCAGCATGTAAAAACAGGAGCGATGCATTATCATCTGGCACACCCAAGTGATGAAAATGCGTTTTTGGTCGGATTTCGCACCCAGCCGATGGATTCAAAAGGCGAGGCGCACATCTTAGAGCACGTGGCATTATGTGGTTCTAATAAGTTCCCAGTACGTGATCCATTTTTCTCAATGATTAAACGTTCATTAAACACATTTATGAATGCGATGACCGCAGCTGATTGGACAGCCTATCCGTATGCAACGCAAAACAAAAATGACTACTTTAACTTGCTTGCTGTATATCTTGATGCGTCGTTTTTCCCAAATATCCATCCGCTCGATTTTGCTCAAGAAGGCATTCGCGTGGAGCTTGATGAAAATGATAAGCCGCAGTTTAAGGGTATCGTTTTTAATGAAATGAAAGGCGCGATGAGTGGCGAGATTGATCAGCTATATCATACGGTTGCTCATCATCTGTTCCCAACGACGACCTATCATTATAATTCAGGCGGCGATCCTGCCGATATTCCTGACTTGACGCACACTGAGTTGACCGAGTTTCACCAGAGTCATTATCATCCGTCAAACAGTGTCATCATGAGCTTCGGTAATATTCCTGTTGCCGAGACGCAAGCGAAAATACACGAAGATGCTTTGATTCAATTTGAGGCAGGCAAGAAGCATGTATCGCGTCCAGAGCAGCGTTTGTCTGCACCAATCAGCGCAGTCGATACTTATACTGCTGATGAAGCGGGCCCAGATCAGACGCATCATGTGGTTGCTTGGTTATTGCCATCGATTACCGATCCTAAGCAGCGCTTAGCGTTACGTCTGCTAGAAGGCGTATTGATTGAGCATGCAGGCTCGCCATTGCGTGCTTATCTTGACAGCCATCCACTGGGTAAAGCGCCAAGTCCGCTATTGGGACTTGATGACAGTCATTATGAGATGGTCTTTTATACGGGACTGCGCGGTTCTAACCCTGAACATGCCGAAGCGGTCGAGCAGGGCATTATTGATTTGCTGATCGAAGTGGCCAATTCACCAGTTGATGATGAGACAATCGAAACCATTCTGCATCAGATTGAGATTGATCAGCGTCACATCGGCGGCGATAGCATTCCTTATGGTCTAAACCTTATGCTAGAGGGCTTTAGTACCGCCATTCATGATGGCAACCCTATCGACGTTTGGGAAGTAGACGAGCATCTACAGTGGCTACGCGAGCAAGTCGTCGATCCACAGTGGCTACCGAACTTGATTAAGACGCATCTATTGGACAATCAGCATCGCGTACGCGTAACGATGACGCCTGATAGCGAAAAAACAGCCCGTTTGGCAGCAGCTGAGCAGACTCGTTTGGATACTATCGCGATGAATTTGACTGCTGATGACAAAGCTATCTTGAAGCAACAAGCCTTAGATCTGGCTGCACGTCAAGCCGCGCCAGATGATTTAAGCTTATTACCAAAAGTAGGTCTAGAAGACGTACCAACAGATATTAGCTTTAAAGAAGGCACCCAAAAGCAGGTGCGTTTGAGCGGGCAAGACAGCACGCTATTTGAGTATGAAGCTGGCACTAATGGCATTTATTACTATCAAGTGATTGTCCCACTCACTGAAGCAATTGGTAATACGAGCGCAGATGCGCTACCAGTTAATGATGTGATTAATCATCCATTGTTGCCTATTTATTTAAGTCTATTATCTGAGCTAGGTACTGACTCGCTTAGTGCTCATGAGATGCAAGCCAAGCAGGCCGCGCATTCTTCTGGTGTGACCGCTCGTATTAGTCAACGTACCAACGTCGATGATAGCCAAGCGATTAGCAGCTACTTTGTCGTGGCAACGCGTGCGCTAAATCGTAAGCCTGAAGCGATTGATTTGCTCAAAGAAGTGATGGAGCACAGTATCTTTTCTGAGCATGACCGTATCAAAGAAATCTTGCAGCAGCGTCAAGCGGGTTGGCAGTCAAACTTAGCGGGCTCAGGGCACTCTTATGCCATGCAAACGGCCAGTCGTGGTATGAGTCGCCAAGCGCAGTTAGAGTATGTGCGCAGCGGTCTGCCAGCACTAAACGCGCTAAAAGATTTCTTAGCCCATGCCAGTACGGATGATGCGCAGTGGGATAAATTGGCAACCAGTCTGATGGATTTACATCAGCGTTTAATCAGCTTGCCTAAGCATGCGGTTATTATCTGTGAAGCCGAGCAAACCGAACGCTTGAGTAGCTTAATCGTCGATAGCTGGAAAGACAGCCAAGCGACGACCGCTTCTAATGATCTAACGAACGAAGCAGCAAATATCCCAAGTGAGTTTGCAAACCTGCAATTAGATACTGCGTTAAATGGTGCGACTGATGCGGGTAAGACGTTAGAGAATGGCGACGATGTTAAAAACGACGTGTTAGATGTTGCAGATTTAGCGTGGTTAGTGCCAACCAACGTCTATCACAATGCCAGTGCTTATACTGTACCTGCTGCTGACCATCCTGATACCGCTGCACTCATGGTATTAGCGCCTTACTTACGTAACGGTTATTTGCACAGTGCGATTCGTGAGCGCGGCGGTGCCTACGGTGGCGGTGCAGGTTACGATGCCAACGCTTGTGCCTTTAAATTCTTTAGCTATCGTGATCCACAATGTGCTGAGACCTTTGCTCACTTTGAAGCCAGTATCGAGTGGTTATTAAACGAGCCACAGACCGATGAGCAATTGGAAGAAGCTATTTTAGGTATTATCTCAGGCATGGATAAGCCAGGCTCTCCTGCAGGAGAAGCAATCAAAGCCTGCTTTGCAAATCTACATCATCGCGGTGTCGACTGGCAGCGCAAAATGCGTGCGTCAATATTGGCCGTGACAGTCGCTGATTTGCAGCGCGTTGCTAAGCAATATCTACAAGGGCAAAAGCATGTACGTGCAGTACTAGCGCCTTACGACAAAGAAGAGACGGTAAAAGGTCTTGGTTTTGAGGTTTGTAGAATAAAGAGCTAAGACAATTAGGTTTATTTTTGATTAAAAGTTAAGCACAGAAAAGCCAAGCATCATGCTTGGCTTTTTGCGGTTAGGTAATTGACTAATATCGTTTGATACTCAAATCTTTGCCAATTTTGTCTTGATGAATCGGAAATTCTGACAACTCGTTATACTGCTTACGATCAGCAAAGTAGCTTTTTAGAGTACGGCGAATGGCTTCAAATGCCAGTGTATCCCATGGGATGTCTTCTTCGCTAAACAGTGCACAGTCGAGACTTTCTGAGCCAATACCATACGCGCCATCTTTTAGATCGGCCAGATAAATAGAGTAGATCTGCCCAATATCTGGCAAATCATAAATGCAGTATAGATGCGGATTTAGTACGATAGCATCAGCTTCTTCGTAGCTCTCGCGCGCAGCACCCTCAGCCATGGTCTCACCATTTTCCATAAAACCTGCAGGTATCGTCCATAGCCCATATTGTGGCTCAATGGCACGGCGGCAGAGTAGTACTCTATTTTCATGTACCACCAGCGAGCCACAGATAACTTTTGGGTTTTCGTAGTGGATATAGTGGCAATTGGGGCATACCAAACGCGGCATATTGTCCGTAGGTGGGATTTTTCGTTCTGCTTCATGACCGCATTGGAGGCAATAGCGCATATCAACTACCTTTATTAATAAATATTGTGTGTCCACTTATCTTAAAAGTTTTTTCGCCATGCTGATGTTTGCTTTTGTATACAGCAACGATAGTGGAAAATGCTTTTAAGCATATCCTTTTACTTTTAATGAGAAAAGCTATTTTATTTAATTTTTATGATTACAATGAAAACGCTCTAACAGCGCATTTCAATCGCCATCAGAGCGTTCTTATCTTATCGAGTATATCCTACTTAGGAATTAGGTCATAAAAATTAGGTCATAGCAGTTAGGTTTTTGTTTCGAGCAACTGTGTGCGTAGACCACCAGCTACCGACGCAGAAATAGGAATCAATGGTGTTACAGTGGCTTGAAAGTCATGATAAAGATCTTCGCGCGTCGGATACACGACCGTACTTAAATTGCCATCTGCATCTACCTCATGACGCCAGCCGCCGTGCTCAAGATCAATCAAAGTACTGGCGATATAATCCCAAGCTAAGCGATAGTAAAGTTCAAAGCGCGGATCATCCGTACGGCGCGATAGCATTAGCGCGGTATTTGCCATTTCAGCCTGTACCCAGTAAGGACGGTTTGATATTGAAATCTCATCATCCCAGCCAATGGTATAAACCATGCCGGACTGACCGTCAGGTGCCCAGCCACGAGAGATAGCGCTATCGAATAATGCAACGGCATCGGGTAACAACCAATCAGGTACGTCATAACCATGCGCGATACATGCAGACTCAATCTTGAGCAGCAGTCCTGCCCATTCTGCAAAATGACCAGGTGTGAGTCCCCAAGGTCGTAGGTCATCAGAAGGTTCATTCGCATCGTAGTCGGGCAACAGATTCCACCCACTATCGAAATGTTCAGGTAGGCGACCATCGTAAGTACTAGGAATATCATGACCGAAACGCTTTGCTAAGTGTAGTGCGCGGTCTAGCCAACGCAGCTCACCCGTGGCATCTGCCAGTGCTAAGCAGGCTTCGGTCGTATGCATGTTACAATTGGCGCCGCGATAATATTCTGGATCAGACCAGTCAGCCGCAAAAGAAGGCAGCATCGATTGTTCATTTTCTAGCCAGAAATACTGATCGATAATGGTTATTGCCGCTTGCATGAGCTCTGAACCGCGCGGGCGACCAGCAATGCTAGCAGAAGCGCCAGCAAGCGCGACAAACGCATGTAGATAGGCGTTTTTGCGTGATGGGTTTTCATGAGTTGAAGAAGCATCACTGAACCAACCGCCATGTACTGAGTCGCGTAATGGGCCATCAAGCAACGCATCTAGGCCATGGTCAGCAAGTGTTGCTGCACCCGGTATACCCATTAGTGCCGCTAGCGCATAGCAGTGAACCATCCTCGCAGTGATGATGCTCTTTGCAGTGTCATCTACCATGTTGCCATCGTGACCGAGAGTAGCAAACCCTGAGGGCACGCGTGCTTTGGCATAATGTTCGAGCAAACGTTGTCCTTCAGCAAGCAACCAATGGCGATGAGTACTGCTATCTGCCCAACAGACAGATAGCAAATCAGAGGAGTCAGGAGAATCCATGATATCAGCCATTGGTAATCATTCCTCCGTTTATGTGCAAGGTCTGACCAGTCACAAAGCTACTGTCTTGGCAAGCCAGGAATACATAGGCAGCACCCATCTCACGTGACTGACCCATACGACCCATTGGTGAAGACATGGACTCTAAAATATCTTTATCAAAGTCTTTAAAAACCAGTTGAATCTCACTCACTACAGGACCTGGCGCCACCTGATTAACACGAATACCGCGACTAAGTAGTTGTTGCGATAGCGCACGGGTGTAGCCAACGATA
The DNA here is from genome assembly GCF_002836735.1 of Psychrobacter sp. 4Bb. GTDB lineage: Bacteria > Pseudomonadota > Gammaproteobacteria > Pseudomonadales > Moraxellaceae > Psychrobacter. Next base: position 14,037 of record NZ_PJAS01000071.1, read on the forward strand.
GCGCCTTTGGTTGCGGTGTACGGCACCAATACATCATTGCCGACATACGCATTCACTGAGGTGGTATTGATGATGCTATCGCCTTCTTTCATATACTCAAGGGCGGCGCGGGTTGCATAAAACATTCCTGCCATATTGACATCAAAATGCTGTTGCCAGTCTTCATCACTGACTTCAGACAGGTCATGATACGGCTTTTGCATACCAGCATTGTTGACTAACACATCAATGCCGCCCCATTTTGTCACGACGGCTTCTACTGCCTCTTTGCAACTACTACTATCTGCGGTATCACCCTGCAATACCAACGCATCTGTGCCTTCTGCTTCAATACCTTCACGCGTCTCATTCGCGCTTTCTTCATCAGAGTGATAAAGGATGGCAACTTTGGCACCTTCGCGTGCCATATGAAAAGCCACTGCGCGACCGATACCACTGTCTCCGCCAGTGATTAAAACGCGCTTATCAGCCAGTTTTCCTGAGCCTTTATAATTATCATTGATGTATTCAGCAGGTGGCATCATGTTGTCGATTTGGTCTGTCATAATCTGTATCCTTCGTTCGTTTGAGGTGTCATCTATTTTTGTTACAGCAAACCTATGACGCTGGCATCGATATTTTTATAATGCTATTTTAGAATGTCCGCCTCATAGCCCTGCTAACAACTATCATAATGCTCAGATACATTTTTTGAAATATTACTAGGTTAATGTTTGGTAATTTAAAATGCGGTTATGAGACTTATTACCATGAACGAATATCAAGAAAAAAGGATATTGGGAAAGTCTTATTCAATAAAGTTATCACCGTCTAAGAAAGACGAGATAAGGAATTTAGTGATTTAAAAAGTTGTGAAGGCACGGAAAAAAAACAGTCATTTAGTTGAAATATTCACCTTGATAGAGACTTAGTCTAGATAACAAAGCATATACATAAGCGGCAAGAAATTTTATATTTATCATAATTACCCGATATATGTATAGCAATCAGCCGATACGTTAATAAGTCGCACTTTGCCTGAAACGACATCAATATGAGATGCATCTACTAAAGCGATAGTCGGACTAATAAGAAAGGCTGCCATACTAGCAACAGGTTATACTGGTATGCTGGCACAGGCATTTTCATGAATAATATGAAGATGACCACTCATAGGATTTGATAATGACCGTACCCGAAAATATTGATTTCTTTAACAAGTTTAGCGTCGCTGTCCCAAGTTTTATTCGTCATCCGACGCTTCGTCAATTAGCTGAACGAGTGCAACATGAGACCTTAAATGCGCTGACAAGTCCGGCGATGTACGAGGCACATAATGCCTCTCATAGTAGCCGTGTATTAGACAGCCTATATCAGACACCGATTGCTGATGCCTCAATACTGGTCGCTATTACTCATGAGCGCAGGCCTAAACTACTATTAACACGCCGCGCCGCCCATATGAACAGTCATGCGGGTGAAGTGTCTTGTGTGGGTGGTAAACATGATCGAGGCGATGGTAATAATGTCGTTACTGCATTGCGTGAAGCCTGTGAAGAAACAGCGCTACCACCCAATAAAGTCCAATTGCTTGGTCAGCTACCGATCCAAACTTCAAAAAGTGGTATGAGCGTACGTCCAATCGTGGCACTCATCGCCCCAGGTCTAGTGCTAGTTCCTGAAGCGGGAGAAATATCACGTATCTTTTGGGCAGACTTAGAATCGTTAGTCACTCAACCAACGGTAGAGTATGAAATTGAGTATAAGATGCAAGAGCAAATGGCTACCATACTGACGCCGAGCTGGCAGGTCGATGGTGAGACAGTGTGGGGACTAACAGGACGGGTAATTGCCAACCTATTAGAAACAGGGTTTGATCGACAGCTCGAATGGTATTACCGCGTAGAAAAAAAACGCTGATAAATGTCATCTACTTATAATATAGTCGATGCAATTCAAAAGTAGTACAAGGCAACCGAGTGTAGATGTATATGTGATACTTCAAACGAGGTTAACGCAGTAATGCTTTTATAGTGGAATGACTATGGTCATCTATTTATAATAATCATCATTTTTCTTAAGCCACCAGTTCATATTGTCTTGGCGCTTGGCACGGAATGCTTCTAGCTTATGAGCAACGGACGAATTATGCTGCCGTGCAGTATCGAGCGCAAAAAGAATCGGTACAGAAGATAACACGCCAAAGCGTATCTTCGATTTTGGTAAGTCCAGCCCATCGCCTATATCATCACCAACTAAGGTGCGAGTGACACTTGCGTTGACCATTTCAACAAAACGTCCACGCCGATTGTCTTCACCCATCAGCTGACGCGGTAAATCATGCAATGCTTTTGCCAATGGCTGACCCATCTTAAAATCTAGCTGCTGTATCGATAGATAGGTATAGAGCCATTCCCAACACGCGGCCTCATCTTTTGGTAAACGATCTAGATCAACACCCATCCAATAACTGGCAAGATTCCATAGATGCAGGATACCTTCAGCTTCTTCTGTGCTAATACGTGCGCCTAACAATCTTAGACCGCGCATAATTAGTAACGAGAACTGTAAGTGGGTGGCAATCATATCGGTTTGATTGATAGGGATGCCCCAATAGTCAGTATTCCAACTACCATCAGGGTTATGATGTTGCTCGGCGTTTGGTATCACGCCTGTAGCAGCATTGCCTTTACCTTTGAGTAGGTTCTGCCTTACCAAGGTATGTATCTGACGTACTTGGATCGATTGTCGCCAGCCCTCAGAGCCAATGGCCAGCACTTGCTCGACAGGTTTATTTTGATTGCCTGCGCTCATATTAGATGAAGGGTGTTCAGACACGGCCAAGATATAGGCATAAGTACGCATCAGTCGTGGTAGCGCATCGTGCATCAGTGCGCCCGTCTGAATGAGCGGTAGCGAGAGGGCAGGGATGCTATAGCCAGCCATCAAAGCAACATTACGCAGTAGCCAAATGAGCATGAGTGGATAGCGCCGATAGGCAACCGCACCTATCCGAGCAAGCTTTGGGTCGAACCAATCAGGATGGCTGCTAAATTGCTCAGTGAGCGCTTTAAATGATGGGTTGGTTGCAAGGTCCTTGTTTACAAGGCCATTGTTCGCAGGATTATGATTTGAATTATCGCCAAGAATAGTATGCTGTAAAGGCTTTGCAAATTTTATGCTTTGAGCAGCTAACGCGTCTGCGAGTGGATCGCCAATATCGTAACCTGCCACGATCTCATCAAGTAGAGCAGGCGATATTGTAAAGTCTTTTGGTAATAGATAACGTTTAATGCGTTTTAAAACCTGCAAATCGCTATGGTCATCGATAGCAGTGGTACGTCCATGACGCTGATAAGCGTTCGATGATGGAGCGTTCGATGACTGAAAGTCAGGTTTGTCAGTTGGAGTACTTGCCGTATTGATGATTTTCTTATCCATAATTATCAAGTACCATTTTCAGAGTGAGGACATGCCTTAGAACGTAAAACTTGCATTGCGATAGCTTCGCATCCCAGTCATTCGTAAAAACTACTGGATCGGTTCAATGAGTCTAATTGCTGCTGTGTTGTTCGGATACGGCGTTTGGTATCACGAATCTCATCAGATAGAGATAGCAGCCGTGCACGGGCTTCTTTTTCATTAGCAAAATCTAGCATTTCACCATTTTCTAACTTATCGAATTCTGATTGGTAAGTATCAAGGAGGCGATTGTCTTTGTCCAACTGACTGTCTAAGGTGTAATAATCTAGCCCTTTTTGATTAGCCGTTTGCAATGTGTTGGCCATAGTAATCGGGCAAACGTTGTTCAACTGACGACCACGTCTACCGATGTTATAGGCATTATTGATGGTGCAGTATTGTTGCAGACCAAGTTTACGACCACGTTCCCATGCTTGATAGTCAGGTGCGACATTGGCTTTGGCACAGGCTTTTGTATGAGATGCTAGGCGATCTGAGTGATAACCTGCCACGCCATCGTTATAGCCGATAACCTGCCAGTCACCGACGAGACATTCTTGCTTGGAGAGTGTTGCACAGCCTGCTAGCAGATAGACACTACCGAACACAGATAATCCTAATGCCAGTTGACGTACAGCATGGTATATAGGTCGGTACATGGTTAGCTCCGATAGCTGTGATAACTATGATAACGATAATAACTATGAACACAAATAAATGATGTAATCAATCACGTTATGTAGTCTTGTCATTGATTGCTAAGTCACTTATAGATATCTCGATAACGCATATACAAATAAAATAGAGCAGCTTATAAGTGGCATCAATATTAGTCAGTACCACTATAAGCTACTCTACGTTTTATTAATGCGGGCGAGTCAAATCGACCGATGTACCGCTAGCATTGTCCTTCAAGCTCATTTTTAGCATGATGTAACCTGCAATACCAGAGACGATTGAACCCATGATAATACCTAAGCGCTCATCAAACATAGTAGTGTCGCCAGCGAACGCCAAGCCACCGATGAACAAACTCATGGTAAAACCAACACCGCACAATAGAGCTGCGCCGTAAATCTGCTTATAGTCCATACCTTTTGGCATGGTTGAGATACCAAGTTTGAAGATTAACCAGCACATGAACATGACGCCTAACTGCTTACCAATAAACAAACCAGCGGCAATACCTAGCGGCACTGAGTGGAATAACTCAGCAAAACCTGCGCCTTCGAGCGAGATACCCGAGTTGGCAAAAGCAAAGATTGGCAAAATACCGAAAGCGACGGTATTGTGCAGATCATGCTCTAGCTCTTCAAGCGGAGAGTGCTCAGGATCAGTGCGGTCGAACATCGGGATAAACAGTGCTAATACCACACCGGCCAATGTTGCATGGATACCAGACTTGAGTACGGCAATCCACATGATCAGACCGATGAGTAGATATGGCGTGATATTGGTGACGTTACGGCGATTAAGAACATATAAGAACGGCAAACATAAACCAGCTACTGCCAATGACTCTAACGACAACTCACTGGTATAAAACAAAGCGATAATCAGAATCGCACCAATGTCATCGAAGATAGCAATAGAGACTAAGAAAACCTTTAGGGAGTTGGGTACGCGATTACCTAAGAGGCTCAAAATACCGAGTGCAAAAGCAATATCTGTCGCAGCAGGAATGGCCCAACCTTTCCAAAACTCAGGCTCGTTGTAGTTAAAGAGCAGATAGACAATCGCCGGCATAATCATACCGCCGAGTGCAGCCCCTGCAGGCAGTATTATTTGCTTGACGTTGGACAGCTCACCGATGAGTACTTCACGCTTAAGCTCTAATCCAACCAAGAAAAAGAAAACCGCCATCAGACCATCGTTGATCCAGTGATGAGCGTCTTTGGCAATCGCAAATTCACCAATCTGAATGGCGACTGGTGCATGAATAAAACCTTCATACCAAACATTAAGAGGGGAGTTGGCAATGATCATTGCAGCAATGGCAGCCAATGCTAAGACGATACCGCCTGCTGCCTCAAATTCAAAAAATGCCTTAATCCTTCGTATTGCCATATCATCCTCATTCGCTAAATACAATTTACTAAATAACCTCAAATATCCATCAATGTCTGCGCTACCTATAATTTCGAGGTAGCAAATAGACAGAAACAGTTTCTCATACTCTTATCAATATAGACAACAAAATACGTTGAGCCAGTGCCAACGGTCTACTTTTTTATATTCACAATAGCAATATTATAAAGAGGATTTGACGAGCACAATAGTTGTAAGTCGTTACATCTTTTTAATAAGTCGCTATTCGGCTGAGCAGATTCGGAACGTTATTAGACAAATTTAGCAGACTTTGTTACGTTTTTGGCTTTTTTTATGGTTTTATCTTTATAATGAGCAGCGCTGTGCGACGTGTCATTATTTCTTTTGCTAGCACTGGTAAGCTGTCAGCTTATCGATAATGATATTTTAGCCTTATCTCATAACTCCTTTTTCTCTTCTTATCATATTTTGCAGGTCAGTGTCATGGACTTAACTTTCTCGTTAGAGATTATTTTAATGCTTACTGCGGTGGCCGCATTGGCAGGATTTATTGATGCTATTGCTGGCGGCGGCGGGTTATTGACTATCCCTGCCATGCTACTGGCCAATATCCCACCAGTATTGACGCTCGGTACCAATAAACTGCAAGCGGCATCAGGCGCACTAGCGGCATCTATTACTATGATTAGAAAAGGGGTCGTCAAACCGCAACGTATCAAAGTAGCTATTATCGCCGCTTTTATTGGTTCCGTTATCGGCACTATCGCTGTACAGATGTCACCACCTGACTTGCTTGAAAAGGTGATTCCATTTTTGATCGCTGCTATCGGTATTTATACGTTATTTGCCCCTAGATTGGGTGAAGTAGAGGCTGCACCGCGTATCTCAGAGAGCAAATGGCAAAAAGTCGTGGCACCGTTGATTGGTTTTTATGATGGTTATATTGGTCCAGGTACTGGTATGTTTTTTGCGCTTGGCAATGTGGCATTACGTGGTCGTCAAATTATCGAAGCAACAGGTACGGCTAAAGTATTGAATTTATCGACCAATATTGGCTCGTTAATTTTCTTTATTTTGGGTGGCAACGTACTGTGGAAAGTGGGGCTAGCGATGATGGTTGGACAAACCATCGGTGCCTATTTTGGCTCGCATATGGTGGTTAAAGGCGGTAGCAAATTGATTCGTCCAGTGATTGTACTGGTCTGTCTGGCGATGTTGACCAAGTATGTGTTTGGCTAATTAATTGTTGATAGAACCGTATCAACCATGATTAGTTACTGGTTATTGATCATAAAAAAACCTCAGCCAACTTGACTGAGGTTTTTTATTTTATGCACTTCTATCTCGCAGGCGTGGGTTAGCGGCGACGATCAACATCATCGTATTCACTACCCATGATGCCATCACTAAAGACTTCAGAGAACTCACGCTCATTGTCTTCATCGATATGACCATCAAATACGTCTTTTGCACCAGCGTTAGGATCGTTGTAAATAGCCAGATCCATTTTGCCTTCTGATTTTGCCACGATAGTAGTAACAGCAGCATCACCACCAACGTTTACAGCAGTACGTAGCATATCAAGGATACGATCCACACCCAAGATTAGACCGATACCTTCGATTGGTAGACCCACTTGAGCGAATACCATAGACAGCATGATTAGACCAACACCAGGTACACCAGCCGTACCAACAGACGCCAGTACTGACATCAAGATGACGGTTAAGTATTCGGTCACGCCCAAATCAATGCCGTAAATGTTGGCAATAAAGATGGTCGCAGTACCCTGCATGATAGCCGTACCATCCATATTGATGGTAGCACCAAAAGGAACAGTGAACGACGCAACTGAGTTGTTTACACCCATACGCTTGGTAACCGTACGCAAGGTAATAGGAATCGTCGCGTTTGAGCTAGAAGTACTAAAAGCAAAGATCTGTACTTCACGCATTTTTGCCAAGAACGTCTTGATAGACAGGCCTGAAGACACTTTAAGTACAATCATCATGGTGATAAAGAAGTGGAAGGCCAATGAACCGACCAATACCGCAACATAACCGAGTAGTGACCAAATCAAGTCTAAACCTAGCTCTGCCATTGCTTTGGTCAATAGCGCAAATACACCATATGGTGCAAGGTTCATGATGATCGTGACCATCTTTAAGATAACTTCGTTGATTAGCTCTAGGCTCTGCACTAAGCCTTTGGCAGGTTTACCGACCATCAAGATACTGACGCCGATCAAAATAGCAAAGAAGATGATCGATAACATATCGCCATTTGCCATCGCGCTGATGGGGTTCGATGGGATAATGTTAGAGAACACATCAAGTAGAGGCGGCGCTGACGCAGCTTCAAACTCGGCTTCCGTTCCGATATTCATGCCTTTACCGATACCGAATAGCGAGCCAAGACCAATTGCAGTCGCAATAGCGAGTGCAGTAGTTATCATATAAATAATGAACGTTTTGGTACCAATACGTCCAAGTAGGCGAATATCACCAATACCGCATACACCGCAAATCAGTGAGATAAGCACCAAAGGTACGACCAACATTTTTAGCGAGTTGACAAATAGTTTACCAACAATGGCAAGGAAGCCATTGGTGATGTAAGTATTAACAAAGCTACCTTCGCCGTTCAATCCTGAGTAGTTTAGAAATAGGCCCAGTCCAATACCGAGCACCATGGCAACAATAATCTTGCCCGTCAGTCCCAAATTCTTCCACATAATTCATATCCTTTGTGTGCATAACAGCTTTATAGTAAGTGTTCATTAGCCAACATGATCGTACTTATCAGCCTTACTACAAAGCTTGTTATGACTATTAAGTTCCCGTGATTGTCGCTCGATGTCACATTTTCGTGGACAATATAAAAGAATAGCTAAGGGCACTGCAAGATTTTTTTCTGATTTTATTCTAAATGTACATTCCTCGTTACAACTATGTGCCCATAATATAGTCAATATTTATTCTAAACGGTTTGTTTCCCATATGAAACAAAATATTCATGAAAGAGTTTTTAGGGTAAGCGAATATGTCAAACTATTGATATCAAACCGTTGATTTTAAATTATCCAAATGCAAAGGAAAGAATATGATTAATTAAGCTTGAAATTTCTAATAGACCAAAAAAAGCCAGACTATCGTTTATAGATAGTCTGGCTAATGAAAAGTAAAAATTTTACTATAAAATCTAATAATACTCAGTTTCTAATACTAATATCAAAAACAGCATAGACCTTTAAACTTTATCGTCTTCTTCGCGTGATAAAGGTGATTGGCGTTCTAAAGGTTTGATATCATTATCACTTACTTCAGTATTGATCTCGTCAGGTGGTGCAATATGACGATTATGATTATTGCCCATACGCTCGTTAAGATGTGATTCAGCATCACGATGGCGATGATCGAGTGCCTCTCTCTCAGGCTTTGACTCTTCAAAATCTGTCTGCGAATTTACTTCTTTGACAGTATCTTGCTCACTGACCAACTCTACATCGCCATCACTTTCATAACCATGATTAGGATTGGCATCGCCAGTATGATTGTCTGTGTTTGCAGGACTGTCTAGATCGTTAATAGTTGGTTCGTTAGTGGCTAGCTCATCGACGACAGATGCATCGGTATCCACAGCGATACCGTTTTTACTCTGAGCTTGTCTTTTTAGCTGTGCGTAATCAGTCAGTTGGTGAACTGCATTTTCAAGCGCATGTGGATTGTCACGTTCTAGCGCTTCCGATAGATGCTCGTCAAACGTATCAGTCAATAATGAATCAAAACGCATGGCGTTATATTGAATCAGAACTTCTGCCTCTTCTTCGGTAATGCCACCATTTTGACTGGCGTGTACCACATGGTCTTCAAAGGTTAGACCTTCAAAGCTGTCTTGATGCTCTGCCTTTTTGAACTTCTGCCACAATGGTTCGATTTCGACTAAGGTCTGATAAGCATGTTCCATACGACCAGTTACATCGTCTGCATCTGTGTTGTAATAAACCATGGTTTTTAGATAATCGCGGAACGGGTTGGCTGCAAAATCATCCATGAAAGTCTCGCCCAACTGGCGTTTTAGCTCATCGCTTGCTGGGGTAAAGATACGTCCACTTGGGAAAGTCACAAAGCTAACCACATTGGCTGCCATACGATTCGGGAAGTTGGCAAAGAATGACACAAAGGCTTCTTGAATCGTGTACAAGCTGTTTTGTAGCGCAACTTCGGCATGTAAGCGCTCAGACTCTGACTTACTACCGTGTTCATAGAATTGCAAAATAGCAGTCGCAATAAATAGATGACTATGAATATCTGCTAAACGACCAGAGAGCATCTCTTTACGCTTTAAATCTCCTGCTAGTAGTCCTAATGCCATATCAGCAGTCAAGGCAAAGCTCGCACTTAAGCGGTTAATATGTTTGTAATAGGGACGGGTAAAGGCGTCTGCGAAACTCGGGGCCTTATCGCTACCACCAATATAGCCTGCGACAAAGGCTTTGGCGCCACGGTTAAACGTATAGCCTAAATGCTTAAAGAAAAGGATATCGAATTTTTCAGTGACAGCCGCTTTATCTTCGCTCTGTAGTAACTGAAGCTCGTCGAATAAATAAGGATGACAACGCATCGCACCTTGACCAAAGATCATGAGTGAGCGGGTCAAAATGTTGGCGCCTTCGACAGTGATAGAGACAGGAATCGCCTGATAAGGTGTCGCCAAAAAGTTACGCGGACCCATTTGTACAGCACGACCACCGACCACATCCATACCGTCGTTGACGACGCTACGCATGGTTTCAGTCGCATAGTATTTTGCCATGGCAGTCATGACTGATGGCGTGCCACCTTGGTTTAATCCGCAAGTGACCAAATGACGGAACGCTTCTAACATATAAGTGTTACTCGCCATACGGCTAGTGGCGTCCTGTACACCTTCAAATTTACCTACTGATATCTTGAACTGTTCGCGAACTTTTGCGAACGCACCGACAGATAGGTAAGTCATTTCACTGGCTGATGTCGATAGAGCTGGTAGAGAAATACCTCGACCAACGCCTAAGCATTCCATCAGCATACGCCAGCCGCGACCAGCATTCTCGACACCGCCGATGATGTAATCTAATGGGATAAAGACGTCCTTGCCATCGACTGTACCATTCATAAATGGTGAGCCGATTGGATTATGACGTGGCCCTGTTACGACACCTTCGTGGTTGGCTGGAACGAGGGCACAAGTAATACCGTAATCGGTCTTTTCAGGATTGCCAAGTAGACCTTCAGGATCGTGCATTTTAAATGCTAAGCCAACGACAGTGGCGACAGGTGCTAGGGTAATCCAGCGCTTAGAGAAGTTCATGCGTAGGCCAAGCACTTGCTCGCCTTCGTGCATACCATAACAGACCACACCTGTATCAGGAATGGCACCTGCATCAGAGCCCGCTTCAGGCCCAGTCAAACCAAAGCAAGGTACTTCGTCACCTTTGGCAAGACCTGGCAACCAGCGCTGCTTTTGCTCGTCCGTACCATAATGCATCAGTAGCTCACCAGGGCCGAGCGAGTTGGGAACCATACAGGTCACAGCGGCAGTCGGCGAGCGCGAAGCGATTTTACTCATTACGCGGCTTTGCGCATAAGAGCTAAATTCTAAGCCGCCAAATTCTTTTGGAATGATTAAACCTAAGAAACCATTACTTTTAATAAATTGCCATGCCTCAGGTGATAGGTCTTTATCTTTATGCTGAATTTGCCATTCATCAAGCATACCACATAAGGTTTCTACTTCATTATCAATGAAACTTCGCTCTGCTTCTGAAAGCTGCGGATAAGGATAATTGGCAAAGGTATCCCAGTTCGGCGCACCCATAAACAGCTCTTTTTCCCACCAGCTAGTACCTGCATCAAGCGCCTCACGTTCCGTATCACTCATACTTGGCATCGCACCGCCCAGCGCTTTATAGACAGGCTTAGTGACTAACGATTGGCGAAGTGGTGCAACGAGTAAGACCAAGCACAGTAGTGCCATTGGTATACCCAAAATGAGAGACCATGGGCTGATAATTGCAGTGACGATAACCGTAATCAAGGTGACGATGCTACCGGTGACCCGTGATAAGGACAACAAAAAGATGGCCAAGACCACGGCTAACTGAATGATGACTGCCAAAATAAACAAGCCAATTGCCATGACTATCTCCTTTAAAGCGCTGAATAAAAAATGCGAAAAGTACGTAAATGAAAGAGCTAACTATAATTATTTTTCGTCTTGCCATTTACTGTCTTACAAGTAAATCGAATGATTTGTTAATCCATAAATGCTTGGTTGTACGTCTTTTAAATACTAGTATTAATGGTCTAGTAAGTAATTAACAAATAAATGACAAGAATGGCTACTAATATGAAACAGTTGTCGATAACTATCAAGAGCCAAAATGCTACGCTCTGTCGATGATATGTATCAAACACAATTGTTTACAGGTTAGTTATATGTCTAGTCGAAACACGTAGCTAGCCATTATCGAAAACTAGCCAAATAGCTAGTTAAAAGGGGCAAGGCAGCTTTCGGTATAAGATAAAGTGTCGTTACGTCCGACGATGATGTGATCGACAAGCGAGATATCTAACAGGTCACAGGCTTTTTTTAGCTCATAGGTCAGTAAGTTATCTGCGGTCGATGGCTTGGCATCGGTATGAGGATGATTGTGAGCGATGATAAGTTGGCTAGCAGCATGGCTTAGTGCGTGTCGCAATACATGCTTGATGCAGACCGAGCATGATGAGATACCACCCGTGAATAATATCTCAAAGTTTAAAAGGTTGAGGGCATTATCCAGACAGAGTACGGCAAATACTTCACGATGCTCACCGCGCAACTGAGTACTGATATAGTCTTTGACCGCTTGTGAGCGTCCTAGTGCTTGTCCAGTTTTGAGCTGGCTGTCCAGATAGCGCGTACCCATCTCAAGTGAGGCTAATATTTGGGCGTACTTTGCAGGGCCCATACCATGACAGGCAAGAACCGTCTTTTGAGGGGCGGCTAATAGCTCGGCTAAGCTACCAAACTGATCAATCAAATGCCGCGCTAATTCAATCGCTGATTGAGACTGAGTACCGGTGCGCAAAAATATGGCCAGTATCTCGGCGTCAGACAAATGAGCTGCACCAAATTTTAAAAGTTTTTCGCGAGGCCTGTCATCCTCATGCCAGTCTTTGATCGCCATTGTCACTCCTTGAAAATGGGTTGATACTCGTTATCTAAGATAGATACGGAAAATCTTACCCAATTTATCTCATAATTGTTACTATAAGCGCAATTTTATCTTTTCACTTTTTTGTTGATGCCACGCTTATGTCCAATATTGTGCTTGCTATTACTGGCGGTATCGCCGCTTATAAATCTGCTATATTTGCCCGCTTGTTAGTCAAGGCAGGCTTTGATGTGCGCGTTATCATGACGACGGGTGCACAAGCATTTATCACACCGCTGACGCTACAAGCGTTGACTGGTAACGAAGTGCATGTCTCGTTGCTCGATGAGCAAGCAGAGGCAGGCATGGGACATATTGAGCTGGCTAAGTGGGCCGACTTAATCGTGATTGCACCAGCTTCAGCCAATACGCTTGCGCGTCTGGCCATGGGTATGGCTGATGATCTATTGACCACAGTGTGTCTTGCCACTACAGCGCCCGTCATTATTGCGCCTGCCATGAATCAGCAGATGTGGGCGCATCCAGCAGTCAACCTAAACGTGCAAACATTGCGCGATATGAATTATCAGATTATCCAGCCAGCTAGCGGTGAGCAAGCGTGCGGTGATGTCGGAGCAGGGCGATTGCCTGAGCCTGAGCAGTTATTGGATGAGGTTTTACTGTTCATAGCGATGAACACGACGCCGCAATTGCTGGCAGGAAAAAGAGTGGTCATTACCGCAGGTCCAACAGTAGAAGCGATTGATCCTGTACGTTATTTATCTAACCACTCTTCAGGAAAAATGGGCTTTGCATTGGCGCGCGCCTGTGTGGCTGCTGGTGCAGACGTTGTCTTAATCGCTGGTGGTAAAGTGGCATTGCCCACGCCGCTTAATGTCACACGGATCGATGTGCTGTCTGCTGAAGATATGCTGATAGCGGCGCAGCAATGTGTAGATGGCACGCATAGCGAGCTTCAATTGGTCTTTGAAGATGAGCATAACCATTCTCATGAGCATATGCACGATCATTTTCATAACCATACCCATTCTCACGAACACCATCATGGCGACTGTGGTTGCGGTGATGACGATGTAAGCGACCATGATCATAATGACTTGCTACATTCTCATGATGACAACCAATTTGTAAAAGCAGATATCTTTATCGCGACCGCAGCCGTGGCAGATTATCGTACAGAAGAAGCCGCACCGCAAAAAATCAAAAAGACACAAGATGCCATGACGCTCAGTCTGGTTAAAAACCCTGATATTCTAGCGACGATTTCTCTGGCACATCCAGAGCTATTTGTCGTTGGTTTTGCCGCAGAGACGCAAGATGTTGAGCGTTATGCCCGTGGTAAGTTGGTCGCAAAAGATTTAGATATGATTGCTTGCAATGATGTCTCACGCGCAGATATTGGTTTTGCCAGTGATGACAATGCGATGCAGGTGTTTTTCTCTGAGCGCTATGAGCGTGATGCGGTAACACTTGAGAAGACCAGTAAAGATAAAATTGCTGAGCAACTAGCTAGCATCATCGGTCAAGCAGTCGGTCAACGTAAAGATAGTTAGAGCTACAGGCTCAAAGCGTGTAGATAGCATGTAGATATGGACGCTAAGCCTAAAACGGTGTGACCGATATGATGAATATAGCTGGTAACGATAGCACTCAAATGCTAGTGCTGACAGTCATTTTTGCGCTTGCTTCACTGCTACATGGTATTAGTGGACTTGGCGCAACGCTAGTGACGACCACCGCGCTTGCTAGTATGTACCCATTGCAACACGCCATTGTGTTAGTGATTTTCCCCTCGCTAGTCGTTAATGTGATGACATGGCTAGTAGGCGGTGAACGCACCATTTGGCAAAACTTTATCTACTACGGCAGACGCTATTGGTTGCTTGCGCTTACTAGCCTATTGGGTAGCATTTTAGGTGCGAAACTATTGCTATGGGTTGATAGCGCTTATATTCTCTTATTGTTGGCCGCGGTCATTGCTTTCTACGTTGTGAGTAGTTTACTCGGTAAGCAAATCCGTCTACCAAACACCAAGCCTATGTTAATTGCCGTTGGCTTTGGTGCAGGCGTCATCGGCGGCTCGACCAATGCAATGTCGACCATCCTGATGATGTATTTGTTGTCTGCTAGTGACGATAAAAATACCATCGCCAAAGTTGGTAACATGTGCTATTTCTTAGGAAAGATTGCCCAGATTATCGTGTTGCGTGAGCCTATCATGGCACTGAGCAGTGGTGAGTGGCAGCTGATTACTTTTTTGAGTGTGTTATCTATAGTCACACTGCTAGTTGGAATCCGTTTGCGACGTTATTTACCGCAAGCGCGTTTTCGTCAGCTTATTTTATTGATTTTAATCGTGCTTGGAATACGCGTTGGCTGGCAAGGCATTACCGCATTGTTATAGCTAGGGTATATGAGCCATTCCAACGCTGGACTCATCTTTACCTTTCAGCAATATTTTATTAGACCAATTCCTCAAAAAATATCTGCTGTGCCAAACGAAAGGTATTACAATGCGCTTCGACCACGTCTTCGATATCTTCTGAGTAGCCGCCGCCCATCACGATAGCGACAGGGATATTGGCGGCTTTTGCTTGATGCAGAACATATTCATCACGCGCCTTGCATCCTGCTTGTGTCAAACCAAGTTTGCCGAGCTTATCGGTAGCGAGCACGTCGACTGCAGACTGATAAAAAATCATATCTGGCGCAACTTCAGCGATTAAACGTGGCAGTGTATCTTCTAATATCTGTAAATACTCAGCATCGCCAGTATCATTGTCTAGCTCAATATCTAAGTCTGATACTTGCTTACGAAACGGGTAGTTCTTTGCCCCATGCATACTAAAGACAAGGACACGTGGTTCATTTGCCATGATGCTGGCGTTGCCATTGCCTTGATGAACGTCCAAATCGATAACTAAAATCTTCTTTGCCTGTCCACGATTTAGCAATAAATTGCTAGCGATACAAACATCATTAAATACGCAAAACCCTTCTCCATGACCAGCAAAAGAGTGATGGGTGCCGCCTGCGACGTTCATGGCCACGCCATATTGCTGAGCATATAGCGCGCATTCATACGTTGCATGAGCAATATAACGTCCGCGCTCGACCAACTGCGGTGTCATCTCAAATCCGATCGCACGAGCAGCCTTGCGCGGTAGTGTTTGAGTTTTAAGCTGATACCAGTACTCTGCGGTATGCGTGGTCAAAATCTCATCTTCGCTTAAGCGAGCAGGGGCAAAGAAGTTATCTTGGCTGATCGTTCCTTCTGCCAGCAAACGCTCAGGAATCATAATGTACTTTTGCATGGGGAAGCGGTGCTTTTCTGGCACGGAATATCGAAAGACGTCAGAGTAGGCAATTTTTAGCATAAGATTTCTAGCTTAGTATTGATGGTTTTTGGATAGAAAAATAAAGAGATAAGTATCCGCTATCGTAGATTATGGCTTGATTGAAAAACCGGTTCATCGAATGAACTTAATTATCGAACAAACTGAGTTATCGAACAAACTGAGTTATTGAACAAACTGAGTTATTGAACAAACTGAGTCGGCAGAAAGAACGTGCGCGCGTCTGACTGTTGACGTAGCTCTACGAGTAGCGTTTGCATGTCTTCGGCAGGGTCTTGATTATTAACCAAGTTGCCAAATAGCTCGTTGGCAACCGTGGTCATAGCAACCACGCTTTGTAATAAATGCTCAATAATCTCATTATCTATACCAACTGCTTCGACATCGATAGCATTTTTGTAGCGTATTTCACCATCGTTGACATCCATTTCCAAATTACCGACTAGCATGTCATAGTTGATTTGGGTGATAAGTAGCATCGCAGCGCTTTGATGAGTTTCTGGTATCAAAAATGGCAAGATGCCGTAGATTGCCAATAGTTTGTTTTTTTCTTGCACTCGAAACAGATAGCCACAGTTTATTTGCTTATGACGCATTCTCAAGGATAAGTGATGCGATTTTTGGCTGTCGTTGGTTTTGGGTCGATAATGCGTGTAGTGCCATTGTTTGTCATTGAAGTATTGCTTTAAACAGTCGACGATAGGCGTGTTACTTTGGTTTTGAGGCTCTGCACTTGCGATATCGGTTTTTAAGTTATCGGTTTTGAGTTGAGATGTATTTGCTTGTGCTTGTGCTTGTGCTTGTGATTGAGGGTTATCCTGTTCGCTGCCCTGATTCGCCTCTAACTCATGAGAGATATCAGCTGATATATTTTTTGTATTATTAACCTCGCTGTCAGCAAGTGATGCATGTCCTTGCTCGCTTGCACCATCGATGACTGACTGCGGGGCGGCAGCAGTCAGTAACCGTTTGACCTTTTGCCACAAGCTGAGTTTATTGCGTTGACTCATAATAGTATGCTGACAAGTAAGAGTTATAAATTAATCGTGAGTGAATGCCAAACCTTCTTTGATAGCAGGCTGTGCATAGAACGCTGCTAGCATTTCACGAATATGAGCCGTCAACCAAGGCGTCTCAAGAGCATCGTACACGATAGGCAGTAGTGTAGTGCTACATTGCTTCATGGCCGCTTCATCAATGTGCAAACTCGCCGCAATGGTCGCCATCGTGTCAGACTGATGATTGGCATACCAAGTGTCAATGCTTGCCGAGACTAAGCTGTGCAGATACGGTGACAGTCGCAGGCGGTTATAGCTTTGTTGGATACTGGCTTCGATATGGTCAATGCTACTATTACCGGGCTCATCGCTTAAATAGGTTTGTAGCTCACTAATTGGTTGGTCTTTGATGCGATCCCAGCCCATGACCATCAGACGCGCTACTTCTTCATTTGACAAGTGTTCTTGGGCATTGGCTTCAGCTTTGCGCGTCAAATCTTTGATATTGCGATGCAAGTAGGTTTGTAGTTTTTCATCGAGGTTTCTGTTGGTCGCCTTTTCAAAAGAGCTACGCCCAAGCTTCATCAATTTACCAACGCCACCTGCTTTATCGAGGGTGCTTTCCATAAAGTCATTGATAGCGTGATAAAGTGTTTGGGTCAATAAATCTGCAAAGGTTTCGTTACCGACCAGCGTATGAATCAATATGTTGCGCTGCTGCTCATGGCTACCGATATAGTTGGCCAGCGTTTCAACTTGGGCATCATCAACCAGCTCAGACAAAGGCACGTTGTCATTGACTGGATGATAAATAATAGTGTGCAAAATATCACGGATGTCGGTACGCATCACTTCAGTCATCGGCTGATTTAACAGCCAGTCTTTCATCAGCTGCTGTAAATGGTCACAGGTAATATATTTGCTTAAAGGCTGCGCACCAAACCATTGCCAAGCTTCCATCGCTAGTGGCTCAGCTTGATTGTGCAACCACTGCTGTATAAAGTTGACTTGAGCATCGATCAAGCTATCTACTGTCAAACGGCTGGCTGATGGCTCTTTTGACAAGTTAGTGTCTGCGTTGTCATTTTTAGTCTCTGCAGCAGTATTATGTTTTTGGCTATCTTGTGAAGTCGGCATAGGTTTTGAAGTCATATTTTAAAGTCGTATTTTTTTGAGGTCGTACTTTTTGAAGTCAGAGTAATCGACAATTTGTTATACTGTGTGTTTGTAGCGAGCATAGGGTATTATGCCACGAACATTGCCTTTGTTTGTGATGAATATTGACTGCTGCTTGATAAATAACCAGAGGTTTTGATGACGGTTTTGGGTACGCCTTTACTTGCACTTGATGAGCTGACGGTTCAGCGCGGTGAGATACCGCTGTGCGAAGGCGTTGCGTTGCAGCTATCTGCTGGTAGTATTTGCCATCTAATCGGGGCAAATGGGACGGGAAAGACTACGTTACTCATGCAGTTAGCTGGATTGTTACCTGTTCTGGCAGGTAGAGTTATTTATCAAGGACAATCGTGCCTGCCTATCCAGCCCTTATATGTCTCACACCAGTTGGGCATCCATCCGAATCTGACAGTAGCACAAAACCTAACGTTTCTACTGAACTTATATGGTATTACTCCAAGCGCTGCTGATATTGATAATGCGCTCACATGGGTTGGGCTACAAGGGTTTGAAACGATCAGCTCAAGTCATTTGTCCGCTGGGCAAACGCGGCGCATCACGCTGGCGCGATTGTACCTACTAACTCCTGATGTAACACCGCTCTGGTTACTTGATGAGCCTTTCACGGCGCTAGATGTCGATATGGTGGCGCGTATGGAAGAGCGGTTATGCGAATTTGCACAGGCTGGCGGGTCGATACTAATGACCAGCCATCAGGCAGTCGGTGTCGCCAATCAAGTGCTCGATTTGTCAAATTACATGGTATAAGTTTGATTGCTATCAGTACCATCAGTATATGTGCAAGGACGAATAATGACAGACAGTCCAATACAAGTAGGATCAGTAGCAGCCATGAATAAAAGTCCAAATGCTATTGTCGTAGCACCTCGCAGTATTGGGTTTATGCAGCTGTGGCGACGCGAATGGCAAGTCAAGCAGCAAGGAGCGGTACAATGGTTGTATCCGTTAGTACTGTTCTTAGTGATTATTACTTTGTTTCCGTTGGCAGTTGGTAGTGAGCCTGCGCTATTGCAGCGTCTGGGTGTATCAGCGGTGTGGATTGCTGCATTGTTGTCACTGGTGATGGGCGTTGATGGATTGTTTAAGCCTGCGCTCGATAATGGTACGCTCGCGCAATTGGTCGTGGCCAAAGCGTCACTACCGCTATGGGTGTTGATTAGACTGGTCATTCATTGGATTTTTAGCAGTGGTATTGTGGCAGCGCTTAGCTTGCTTGCCGTGCCGTTATTTCAGCTCAGTTGGTTTGAAGCGTGGATATTGATGGCGTCTATCGTGACAGGTAGTCCAATGCTCCTAATGCTATCCGCAGTGGCCAGTAGTTTGACGCTATCGTTAAAGAATGGGGCAGTATTGGTGCCTTTGATTGCTTTACCGATGCAGTTGCCAGTCTTGATTTTTGCTACAGGTGCAGTTGATTTATTTGCTTCTGGGCTGAACGGTTTGCCTATTTTAGCCTTATTACTAGCAGGAAGTATTGTTTCTGTCTTGGTCATGCCATGGGTGATTGCTACAACTTTAAAAATGTCATGGCTCAATTAAACGATTTGCTTGTTGCAATCCTAAAGTCCAATTGTCGAAATTTGGTCATCTAAACTCAGTTATCTAAACCTAGCCATCTAAATCCGGTCATCGAAATTTAGTTATCTGCATCACATGTATTAACATCGTGGTGAAAACTGGCAATTTTGCTATAATAGTCAATTGAATACGTAAACAGCTCTTTGTAGATTCTATCCAGTGTTTAACGCCAGCAGGTGAGTTGATAGTGGTACTTTGGTAGACCGCATCCTTTATCGCCAGTAAGCTGTGTAATAGGTTTCTTCCCATGCCCAACCTGAATAACGTCTCATCCCCTAGCTTGTGGCAGCGCATTTGGCAGGGTTTCTTGACCACTGTGGGTACCAAGCAGTTTTTTCGTATCTTTAGCCCTTGGGTCAAGTGGTTAGCGATACTAGCCAGTCTCTGTTTGCTCATTGGTAGCGTATGGGGCCTTGCTTTTGCGCCGCCTGATTATCTTCAGGGTAATAGCTATCGCATTATCTTTATCCATGTGCCAGCGGCCAGTCTTGCCATTTCTATCTATTTTTCCCTTGCGGTCTTGGGGGTAATTTATTTGGTGTGGAAGATTAAGACGGCCAGTCTGGTCGCGCAGGCACTTGCTCCGATGGGGTTTTTGCTGTGTGTCATCAGTTTGCTTACAGGCTCTATCTGGGCAAAGCCAACATGGGGTACTTACTGGGTATGGGATGCACGTCTTACGTCAATGCTGATATTGGCGTTTTTATACGCGGGCGTAATGGCTCTGTTTGCCGCTTTTGAGCATACGGCCAATCGCGGTAAAGCGGCCGCTATTTTATCTATCGTGGGCGCAGTGAATCTGCCTATTATTAAGTATTCAGTAGAGTGGTGGAATACTTTGCATCAAGGCGCGACTTTTAGTTTGACCGCCGCACCGAAGATGTCGGCAGATATGTGGATGCCCTTATTACTGATGATTATCGGCAGCTATTTACTGGTTGCAACATTAGCGATTTATCGTACTAACACGTTGATTCTATACCGTGATCAAGGCAAAGCTTGGGTCAAAGAATACATTCGTGGTCAACACAAATAACGGCTAGGAAAATACTATGCAGCCTTACTTTTATAGCGTATCTGAGTTTTTCGCCATGGGTAAGCATGGGGTTTTTGTGTGGTCGTGCTGGGCGATAACGATCGGCGTGATGTTGGCATTTATTATCTATAGCCGCAGACAGCGACATTCACTTATCAAACAGCTGACCATCCAGCAAGCGCGTCAAGCACAACGGACGACCAAAACCTCAACGCCTGTAACCAAACAAGCTGAATAAAAATCATCTTAATATCATGGTTTTAGCGTAAGAAACCGTATCCTTACACTGACAAAAATATGACCTTATAGGCAGTGATGAGGCTTATTGATTCGGCCGAAAAATGCTACCATATAGCGATTAGAAGAGTACGATTAGAAAGACATTTTCAAAACGTTTTTCTAATGGTAGTTTCTTCAAAATTTTCTGTTTTGTAGATTGATTATGGTTTATAAAACAGTGACTCATTAATGGGGTAGTGGTATGAATGCAGTTCGTCGGAAAAAACTGACGTGGGTTATGTTTACGCTGGCAGGTGCGGCAGTAGCAGTTATGTTGGTTATCTATGCCATCGGGCAGCAAACTGACTACTACTTTGATGCAACCGCTATTGCCCAAGGCGAAGCGCCTCAAGACAAACGTATTCGTGCTGGTGGTATGGTGGTTGCCGGTAGTGTGCAGCGTGCAGCAGACAATCCATTAAATGTTGAGTTTGCGATTACTGATTTTCAATCAACCGTGCCAGTGACTTACCAAGGTATTCTACCAGACCTATTTGCTGAAAACTCAGGCGTCGTGGCTACGGGTAAAATGCAGGGCGATACTTTCGTTGCTGGGGAAGTACTGGCTAAGCATGACGAAAACTATATGCCACCAGAAGTCGCCAAATCTATGAAAGAAAATAATCGCAGCGGAGCGATACCTACTTCTGAACAGTATAATCCTGCTGAAAAGATTCATGAGACCGAAACGCTACAGCAGTAATGATTATAAGCTTTCGTACCATATAAAAAAGCCACCGATAATCGGTGGCTTTTTATTGCGCTTTGTTTAGCTAATCAGTTAATCGTACTTATTAACCCTGTTAGTCATCCCATACTGGACTATAGTCAGGATGTTCAATTTTACGACCGTCAGAGCTGGCTAGGTTACCGATTTTTTCTAACTCATCTGCACTTAACTCAACTTTAATGGCATCTAGATTGCCTTGCAAGTGATCAGGGTTAGACGTTTTCGGAATAGCCACACGATGCTTATCTGACAAGATCCATGCTAATGAGATTTGTGCTGGCGTTACGTTGTGCTTATCTGCAATCTCTTTAATTACTTCATTATCAAATACATCACCACGTGCTAATGGCGAGTAGGCTTCTAGTAGAATATGATGATTATTCAAAAAGGTCTGCAATGTGTTTTGTTTAATGAACGGATGAAACTCTACTTGGTTCACGACGATAGGTACATCAGCATATTTCTTGGCTTCAATGATATTAGCAATATTGAAGTTTGAAACACCAATATGACGCGTCAAGCCTTGCTTTTGGAGTTCACACAGCGCAGGAATGGTCTCAGATAATGGCACGCGGTCATCAGGCCAATGCAATAGCAACAGATCGACATAATCTGTACCCAAGTCTTCCAAAGAACGTTTCGCTGCTGCGACCAGTTTTTCTGGCTCAAACTTCATATCATCTGGAAAAATCTTAGTAGTCAAAAAGAATTTATCGCGAGCCACTCCTGACTGTCTGATACCTTCGCCAACTTCTTTTTCATTACCATAAGCCTGAGCGGTATCGATATGCTCATACCCCATTTCTAACGCTTTTTTGACCACGTCTACGCAATCTTGCCCAGTTGACTGCCAAGTACCTAGCCCTAGGATTGGGATATTTGCTTGTCCAGCGGTACGAATATTATAGTTTTTAGCGCTCATATTATTATCCTTGTTATGTGTGTCTTATAATTTTCATTAGTTTTAAATGTTATCAATAGTATGGTCTAACGAGTAAACTGCTATTGAGCTTGTCCACTATAGGAAAAACCAAGGACAAGTGGAAGCGCGAGTGACGGTTTCCTACAAAGGGCAAACAGGCTGTAACGTGATTTTTAATAGTTATTTGATAGTTATTTAATGCACAGTTAGTCTTTTGATAACGGTATTGGAAGACAGCACTCCCAAAATTAAAGACAAAAAAACGCCCATCACTCTAAGTAATGGGCGTTTCTATCAATCATAACACCTAAAAAACTAGGTAATTTTGATTTAAAGTCTTACTGAGCAGCAGCTTCTGTAGTTTCTGGAGCGTCAGCACTTTCAGTTTTAGCAGCAGTGTCCATGTGTGCGCTATGATCAGTACCCCAGATTTTTGGGTACTTGTAGCCAGGGAACGTTTCATGAGCGTACTTTTTGAAAGCTTCTGAGTTATAAGCGTTGGTCACATCTTCAACCCATTTTTTACCAGTATCAGCAGATTTGATCGCTGACCAGTTTACATAAGCAAAGCTTGGCTCTTGGAACAATGCTTCGGTCAATTTGATACCAGAGTCAGTAGCATAGTTACCGTTGATAACTGCGAAGTCAACTTCATCACGTGCGCGTGGTAATTGAGCAGCTTCTAGCTCAACGATTTCGATATCGTATTTGCTGTTGTCAGCAATATCAGCTTTTGACGCAGTCAATGGATCGATGTCGTCTTTTAGGGTAATCCAACCAAGATCATCCATCATTACCAAAGCACGAGCAAAGTTACTTGGATCGTTTGGTGCAGAAACACTCATACCTTTGAATGCAGCGTCAAGGCTAGTCTTTTTACCTGAGTAGATGCCAAGTGGAGCCGTTGGTACTTGGAATACTTCAACCAAATCAAGGTTGTTTTCTTTTTTGAAGGTATCAAGGTAAGGCTTATGTTGGAAGATGTTGATATCCAAATCGCCTTCAGCCAATGCAAGGTTAGGACGGACATAATCAGTAAAAGCAATCAACTCAACTTCATAACCTTGAGCTTCAAGCGTGCTCTTTACTTGGTTACGAACCATATCAGCAAAATCGCCTTCAGTCGTACCGATAACAATTTTGGTATGGTCAGGATCGATATCGCTAGCGGCAGTTTCTGCAGTGGCACCCTCGGTTACTGGCTCTTTAGTCGCTTCTGGCGCTGATGAATTGCTGCAACCAACTAAGACTAGACCTGATACACCAACAGCAGCAAATGCGGTAGCTAACTGACGGCTGATATCTGTTAATTTCATAATATGTCCTTAATAATGAATGGGGTTGAGTAAAACGTTTATCGTCTGAACATTAAAAAAGCAACATTATAAATAGTAATGCTGCTTTTGTTGTAAGAGCTGAGATAAGGGTTAAGTGTTGCCAAAAATAAACCTAGTCGCTCGTAAAGTCAAGTATTCTCTAAAGCGGTTTAACGTTTGTCTAAACGATTGGCGAGCCAGTTACCAGAGGCTTGAATCGAGACGACCATGATGGATAGTACAATCACGATAAAAATCATTACCTCGGTTTGATAGCGATAATAGCCATAGCGAATGGCCAAATCACCCAAACCGCCACCACCAATCATACCAGCCGCCGCTGAATAAGAGAGCAAGCTGATACAAAGAATAGTGACTGACAATACTAAACCTGAGCGAGCTTCATTAAGTAGTACTTTAATAATGGTAAAAGGTCGTGCACCCATTGATTCAGTGGCTTCGATAATACCGCGCGGCACTTCACGTAAATTTTGCTCGACCAAACGCGCAAAATAAAACGAACCAGCGATAGCCAGTACTAGTGATGCAGCAATTGGTCCGATACCCGTACCAACGATGGCCTTAGTAAACGGACTCATTGCAATCATCAAAATCACGAAAGGGAAAGCACGCATAAAGTTGGTAATACCGCCAAGCACACCGTACAACGTCTTGTTTTGCAAAAACTGTCGATCACTAGACAAAAACAAGAATACGCCAAACAGTCCACCGATGACGATTGCGACTGTGGTTGAAATACCGAGCATCACAAACGTATCAATAAACGCGCTCACGATCTCTTTGCGTAACACAAGTAGCTTGTCTATAGAGGCGGATAATTCAGTACCAGTTAACATATCTATTTCTCCTGCCTCATTAGTCCTCGACGACTAGGCCTTTGCCAATCGGGGTGGTTGCTTGAATCAGACCGTCTCGCACATCCGCAACTTCCAAAAGTTGTCCTTGATGCAATAACGCTGCGCGATCACAAAGTCTACGAATCACACTCATCTCATGAGTCACGATGACGATAGTCACGCCAAGCTGCTCATTGATATCGCGCAGACAAGTCAGCAAACTACGGGTCGTTGCAGGGTCAAGCGCACTGGTTGGCTCATCGGCTAACAATACTTTTGGACTAGGGGCAATCGCGCGAGCAATACCCACACGCTGTTTCTGTCCACCTGATAGCTGCGCAGGATAGTGACCAGCACGATCGGTCAAATCAACAATCGCAAGACAATCCATGACGCGCTTATGAATGTCACGACTTGGATAACCAGAGATTTTTAAGTTAAATGCCACGTTATCAAAAACCGTTTGATTAGACATCAGATTAAACTGCTGAAAAATCATACCGATATTATGACGAGCAATACGCAGCTCACTGGCAGACAGCGTGGTTAGGTCAGTACCATCTATCACGACTTGACCCGAATCTGGACGCTCAAGCATGTTAATTAGGCGCAATAAGGTAGATTTACCTGCCCCTGAATAACCCATTAGACCAAAGATTTCGCCTTGTTTGATAGTCAGAGATGTCGGCTCAACAGCGGTAAACCAATGTGGTTTGCCGTCTTTGTCTTTGATTGATCGGTCGCTTAAAAAACTTTTGGTCACATCGTTTAAGACAATCATGTCATTCATGGAGGGCTCAAAATTTAATAAATTTTTTAATGGTCAAAAACGCGTCATCAGGCCTCTTTCAATATGTAAGAAGCTGGTCAAAACGACAACAGTCAATAACCGTATAATAAGGGGCGGTAATATAGCATATTATCAGGCACTTTGGATATGCACATACGTGTCCGGCTTATGATTAATAGCTATTAAGAATAAGCAGTTAAAATGGCAAGTGTGAAGGCGATAGCTTGATAGCTATCTATATAACGATGGGGATTGATTACTCGTGATAGTTGTAATGAGGGTCATGATGAATTGGGATAGTCACCAAAAATCTAGTATGACCATTTAGCGTATCTGTAATAATACGTCCTTGATGAGCGGTAACAATTTGTGAGACTAACGATAACCCTAATCCAGAGCCTTTGTTTTTTTGCTGTAAACGTACAAATGGGCTAAAGACTTCTTCCCGCTTGCCTTCAGGGATACCAGTGCCTTCGTCGATTACCGCTAGCACGGCATATTTTGGCAGTGGACGTTCGGGTTCAGTTTTGGCTTTCTTCATATGCTTAGCAAATAAGCCTTCTTTACGCACGACTGCGCCTGAGTTCTCATTGTTTGAGCTATTAGATTTGGCGTCATCTTTCGTATTATTTGAGCTGTTATTTTTAGTAGCGGCATCAGTAATAGAACTATCTGATTTTTGAACACTGTTCTCGATAAGAGTGCCAGTATTCTCGCTTTCTACGTTGCTTATAGAGCTTGTTGATGCTACTTCAGTCACGTTAGCATTGTTGGTATTATCGGCGTCGCTAGCAGGTTCAGTAGAGTCTGGAACAGCCTTCCAAATAACTTTCTTAATTCTGTCAGTTAATTCACTGGTAAAGCTGTAATAGTCAGCAAGTAGTGATGTTTCGCCAGTAGTAGGTTGGGGTTTGCTAGCACTGTCTATTAAGCTGCCATCTGAAAGGCCATTATCAATACTGACTTCACCATTGCTCTCGTTGTTCTTATTGTTGGCAGCTATATCCTCACCGTTTTTGTAGATAGTCGGCGTTGGTAGCTCTACTATTGAGTCAGTCGTTTCGGATTTATTTTTATCAACCGAACTAGTAGCTTCCTGCTTAGCAGTTTGGTGTTCAATTACCTTGGCATCAGTGTTTTCTTCATAATCATCAAAGTCTAAACTGTTGTAATCGACAAAGCTGCTGCATAGCACTGTTTGTAATAGATAGTCAGGTACAGTTCCAGCTTCTTCTATGCTCTGAACACCGTATAGCAATACCGTAACAGGTGGCTTGCCATGTAGCATAGCGTTGGTAAGTAAATTACGAATCAAATGAGTCAACATTGATGACTGACCATCTATTACGATGTGCTCACCAATCAGCGTGGCTTCAGGGTAATGCTGACGCTCTTGATTTACCAAATCGTATAAATCGAGGTTTTCAACTTGCTGTAAGGCATGTCCCGCATCCAAACGGCTAACCAGTAATATGCTTTCTACTAAGTCATTAAGACCTGATAAGTCTCTATTGATCGCTTGTGCCCGTTTATCAAACTTTGCTTTGGTATCAGTTGGTAGTGCACCAGCCAACATATCCATCATTTCAATCTGTAGACGGATACGTGTAATCGGTGTACGTAGCTCATGAGAGGCATGTGCTAATAGCAAGTTATTAGCATCAATTAAGTGTTCAATTTTTTGTGCTGCTTGGTTGAATCCACGTGCTAGTGCAGCGATTTCATCATTACCACGTGCATTCACTCGCACCGTAAAATCACCATCACCCAATTGAGTCATTTGTTGGCTCAACTGGTCAATACGCCACGTCATCGTCCGGGCAATCAACCATAGTACACCTGCCATAATGAGCAAGAGTAGTAGCGTACCAGTGAACAAGTTCAAGGCTGCAGAAAGGACAGGTTTTTTAGGTGTTAAACGTGATTCATACAGTAAGGTATAACCTGTACTGCTATACACTTGGGCTTGCTTGGTAGGTGATGTATCTGCAAGTGACGGAAAAACGCGCGAGAACAAAGACGGAGTAGGGGGAAGCTCTAGGGGTAGGTCGCTATTGTCAGTTTGCATAAGCAGTCGACCTTCGCTGTCATACAATCCCATTTTTGCTTGCAGTGATTCATCAAAAATATCGAAGCTTTTCTTAACGACCGCCAGCATAAAACGAGACTGCAAACGATTGTCTTTGCTGATAGAAATATTCAATTCGTGCAAGAAGGGATCGATTTGCCCCAAGATCTGCGTGGCTAATATCTCTGAGCGAATACCAGCATCTTTGTCATGAACAAGTTGGGTCAACAACACCATTGCTACAGCAAATAACGTAAGTGCCAGCATAACGCTGGCAAATAGTTTGGCAAATACGGAACGAAAACCCAATTGCTGCATTAAACGATCTCTATTATTAAACGCTTGTACCGACTCATGATATAGAGTTTACACCATGAGTCAGCTAATTAGGCATCCTTTACAATCAAACCTGATCAGTGGCAAATTGATAGCCGACGCCGCGTACAGTAATAATACGCTTTGGCTGGCGTGGATTGTCTTCGATTAAAGCACGTAGACGCGAAATATGTACATCAATTGCACGGTCAATATTGTCTGAGCTGTCATCATTTGGCATCGCTTGCCAGAGCTGCTCACGATTCAACACCTTACCAGAGTGAGTGGCAAAGTAGTGTAACAACTGAAACTGATGCGTGGTTAGACGTACCGGTTGGTCATCGATAGTGACTTCATGACTATCAGGGAACACACTCAAACGGCCAAAGGTTAAGCTGTCTGATTGGCTATCGGCTTGATTTGGTTGTTCATGACGACGAATAACCGCACGGATACGAGCTAAAAGCTCACGTGGCTCAAAAGGCTTGGCGATATAATCGTCAGCACCCATCTCTAGCCCCAACACGCGATCGGTCGTGTCGCCTTTTGCGGTCAGCATAATAATAGGTACTTTATTGGTCATGTTGTTCTTGTTGCCACGAATCTTTTGACATACTTGCATACCGTCCATATCAGGCAGCATAAGATCCAATACAACCAAGTCAATATCGCGCTCTTTGGTGTCTAATAAGTCGAGACCTTCTTGACCAAGACCAGCATGATGCACATCATAATAGTTCATGGTCAAATAATCGCTGATCAGCTCAGCCAAATCTGGATCGTCTTCAATCAATAAAATCTGCTTACTCATGGGGTGTCCTCTAATTGTTATTGTGATTTATAAAAAGTATAATGTTCTCGGTAATGATTAGCTGTTAGTAATGATAAATAGTTAAACTATTAAGCCTCTACGTTTTCAAATGTACAGAATAGCGCATAATTACATGTGAGTCGTATTTTAATACTCGGATAATGCTATATATGGTAGGGCCATATTGCCTAATTATGCTGTTACAAAACAAGAGAAGCTTTGTTAATGTTTCTACCAAATGTAACTGTCAGCATAAGCTATTATGACACAATGACTTTTTTACCTTTAGAATCAACAGGTAAGTCAGCCAAACAAATCAAGCTATCATTGCTCACACCTGCTATCAAATACTGCTGCGTAGTAGGATCGTATTCAACTACTTCAATAGGTTGGCGTGTTAAACGCTGATCTTGTCCGATTATCCAAACATTTGCAGTCAATGGTTGTAGCGGCATATAAGGAGGAGTTTGCAACTCTGTCAGGTCGACATCGTGTAGCGCGCGCCTAGGTACGATAGTGCCTACATCTATTTGACCATAATTGACGCGCCCTGTGACTTTCATATTTGGCAATAACTTATCACGACTTACTTCGTTGTCGATGACATTAACATAGACCAAGAGCTTTTTTGGCTGACTGGTCGATACTAGTTTGCTGACCTGTCCCGTAAACTTGTCTGAGATACCTTCGGCGGTAAAATTGACCGTTTGGCCAACTGAGAGCTGTGGTTTTGCTTGTATAGGCAGGGTAGCCATAAAGTGCAGCTTGGTTTCGTCACTGATCTGTAGTAGAGGTGCGCGCTCCGCTAGCTGTTGTCCTGCATTAGCAGCCAAGTTTTCTACTCGCCCCGAAAAGCTGGCATGAATGGTAATCGAATTATACTGGGTATCTTGTTTAGCCGTATTAACGTCTGCATTTTGATTAGTAGAGGTATTGCTATCAGTATCTGTCGCAGAATTTGCTTCTAGCGTTTTGTCACTGTCAGTTTTTCTCACAACAGCGATATCTGCGTCTGGCGCAGCTTGTGCAGATTTAGCATCAGAGTTTTGCGTATTTTCTGGATTGGTTTTATTAACATCGTTTGATTCTACATTATCTTGTTCAGGCTTTTTCAAACCTTCAGCTTTGCTAGCAGTACCTACACGCCTAAATACGAGCAATGGCGTGCCTTTTTCTACCCATTGACCTTCACTAACCAATGTTTTTTCTATACGAATCGGATGTACCGCAACGAATGTGGTCTGCTTGATAGGTTCGATATTACCTTGTAAGCCGAGACTCGGCTGATACCTTGAAGGTTTGATACTCAGGATATGTTCTGGCGTCATGGTGACACTATCACTTGTGATGATAAGTGGCGTGTCTGCGGTTTCTGCTTCAGTGTCAGTAACGGCTGATTCATTTATAGGTGACGGCTGACAAGCAGCGATAAATAGTACGCTGAATAAATAGAGGCTTTTTCTTAAATGTCTAGAAGCTGTCATAGCAGTCACCATTGTAATCGTCATATTATTATATAGTGAATTGTAACGCGGTGGAACGACTGTAAGATATTTACTGAACTTAAGAAAGTTGATAACTCAGTATTAAGAAGAGTTGAAATTATACCTTTAATAAATAAGAACAGTTATTTATGATACCAACGAGTTCGAACATAATTTTGCTAATTACTGGAAAAGCAATAATAACTATGCTAAAACAAACACTATAAAATATACTGATACATTTTTATTACAAATGAAAATTATTCAGTAATATGATTGCCAGTTATATACAATACAAAATTATAATAACGATGCCTTTTATTTGAACTCTAATCTATTTATATATCAAAGAACGGATTTATGATTAATTGGAATCATTGTTATATGTGACTTTTTTATTGGATATGCGAAGGGTAAGTTATCTTATTCAAGGCACTTAAATAACGCTAGATTTTGTAAGATTAATAATAATAAAGTGCGTATAGTACGCTATATTGATACCGCGATTAGTCAGTAGGCATCAATCGTAGAAGATTCGCTGTTATCACAAATTTCAACGCAGACAATGCAAATATAGGTACTTATATCGATCTGACAATAGATGATATAAAAGTTTAAAATAGCCAAGCAAATTTTGTATTACTAGATAGAGTTACGAACAAATAGTCGTTTACAGGACAATGAGAATGGAAAATAATTTTGAAGGTTTAAAAGTAATGGTAATTGATGATTCAAAAACCATTCGCCGTACTGCAGAAACTTTATTACAAAAAGCGGGCTGTGAAGTAGTGACCGCTATCGATGGTTTTGATGCGCTAGCAAAGATTGTAGATAACAATCCAGATATTATTTTTGTCGACATTATGATGCCACGTCTAGATGGATATCAGACTTGTGCGCTGATAAAAAATAACCCCGATTATGCTGATAAACCGGTAATCATGTTGTCATCTAAAGATGGTCTATTTGATAAGGCACGTGGTCGTATTGTGGGTTCTGATGAATATCTGACTAAGCCATTTAGTAAAGATGAGCTTTTTGATGCCATTAATCAGTACCGTTAATCGAATAAATATAGACTTACAGGGAGTGATTGATATTATCGCTCCAGATTATTCAATACTGAATAGTTATGATTAAAGAATCGCTACCAGTCGATTTATAAGTGCTATTTTTAATCATTTTATCTGAACCATATATCAATATATCTTCACAGATATTTTAGAACATAAAGGAACCTCCTATGACTACCGTTTTAGTCATTGACGACTCGCCATCAGAAATGGCGAAATTTCGCGATATGCTTGCCAAAAACAACTTCCAAGTGTTGGAAGCGACCAATGGTGACCAAGGCTGTCAAATGGCAGCTGAACATTTACCAGATGTGATTTTGATGGATGTGGTAATGCCTGAAATGAATGGTTTTCAGGCCACCCGCAAGATTACTCGCGGTAAAACCACTGCTCATATCCCTGTCATTATGATTAGTACCAAAAACCAAGAAACAGATAGAGTTTGGGGCAAGCGTCAAGGCGCTAAAGAATATATGAACAAACCAGTTGATGAAAGTGGATTGGTCAATATGATTCGCAAAGTGATGGAGTAACTTGTGGCTTCTAGAGGATTTATCGAGCTTCTGCGTTTAGCAGATTTGGCACGCGCGCGCAAAAGCGGTCGCCGCGGTGGCCAAGAGTTTGATTGGCAAGGTGTGGTATTTGAAATTGGTGGACAGCGCTTAGTTGCCCCTATGGGTCAGGTATCAGAAGTATTATCTATGCCAGAATATACTAGCCTACCTCTAGTAAAGCCATGGATGCTAGGTATTGCCAACATTCGTGGGCGACTATTACCTTTGACGGATTTGTCGCATTTTTTGCAAGTACCTAGTCGCTTGACACAAATGAGCCAACGAAAAGTTATCGTTATTGATTATGACAATAACTTTTCAGGACTGCTGGTGGATCAAGTGCTTGGTATCGAACAGTTCACACAAGAACAGTATCGTCCAGAAGCCATAGATCCAGAGTCGCCGTTTGCGCCTTATAACCATGGCAAGTTTTTCAAAAACGACCAAGACTGGTATGTATTTATGCCAAGTTTGCTCGCACAGGATCCTCGGTATTCAGATGCTGCGATATAGCTATTACTTATAAAATACCTGTCTATTGAGTAACGATAGAGGAATAGCGACTGACATAATAAAGTTCGATGTCAGCATTTATACAGGCTTTGCTAATCATTGTTTAGATAACAATACGATTGTCAAAGTCAGCCACAATTAGACTTTGATGACTGTTTGAAAGGAAAACGCAAGATGAGTGATGTGATAAAAAAACCTGTAGCTGGTATGTCCAAAACATCAGCAGATGGCAGAGACGCTGATAGTACTTGGAAGCTATTGTTAGGATTTTTTGTTCTATTAAGTTTGGCTTGTCTGATTTGGCTAGTTAACTCGCTATCATCGGTAAGTCAGTATTTC
This sequence comes from Psychrobacter sp. 4Bb, assembly GCF_002836735.1. Classification (GTDB taxonomy): domain Bacteria; phylum Pseudomonadota; class Gammaproteobacteria; order Pseudomonadales; family Moraxellaceae; genus Psychrobacter. Next base: position 46,944 of record NZ_PJAS01000071.1, read on the forward strand.
GATAGTTTCAATCAATCCGTTATCTTGCCAGCGGCTGTATTTGCAATCGGCGCATTAGGGATTCTGTTTGCTTTGTACCAGCTACTGAAAAACCGTGGTGGATCAGAGCGATCGCTTATTGAAAAAGAAACCTTGCGTCGTCGTCAAGAAGCAGAAGCTGAGTCTGAGCGAGCGCGTCAAATTCAAGAAGAAAACGAACGTAACCAGATCGCTATTTTACGTCTGCTTGATGAGTTGGGTGATTTGGCAGAAGGTGATTTGACAGTCAATGCGACTGTATCAGAAGACTTTACAGGGGCGATTGCTGATTCAGTCAACTTTGCAATTGACCAATTACGACAGTTGGTACTGGTTATTAACAGCACTGCTGACCGAGTCTCACAGTCTTCAGATCAAACGCAGATGAATGCTGTTGAACTGGCCGAAGCTTCTGAACACCAAGCACAAGAGATTGCTGGTGTATCAGCCGCTATTAATGAGATGACTGTCTCAATTGATCAGGTTTCAAACAATGCTGCGGAATCTGCAACGGTTGCCCAGCGTTCAGTTGCTATTTCTCATAACGGGGCAGAAGTTGTACAACGCTCTATTGAGGGTATGAACGTTATTCGTGATCAGATTCAAGAAACATCAAAACGTATTAAGCGCCTTGGTGAGTCTTCGCAAGAGATTGGTGATATCGTTGGACTAATCAACGATATTGCTGACCAGACCAACGTTTTGGCATTGAACGCCGCTATTCAGGCATCGATGGCAGGGGAAGCGGGCCGAGGCTTCGCGGTTGTTGCTGATGAGGTACAGCGTCTGGCTGAGCGTTCAGCTAATGCTACTAAGCAGATTGAAACATTGGTAAAAACCATTCAGGCCGATACCAACGAAGCGGTTATGTCAATGGAATCGACAACTTCTGAAGTTGTACGCGGCGCACGCTTAGCGAAAGATGCGGGTGAAGCACTAGAAGAAGTACAGAGCGTTTCTAACACCTTGGCTGACTTAATTCAAAACATCTCAAATGCTGCATTACAACAGGCTGAGTCTGCTGGTCATATTTCTCACACCATGAACATCATTCAAGATATTACCTCACAAACTTCTTCCGGAACGATGGCAACAGCCCGTTCTATTGGTGAGCTAAGTGAAATGGCAGCAGCACTACAGGAATCGGTAACAGGCTTTAAGGTATCGAACGACGACGAGCTAGTAGATTATGAAGTGTTAGATACGGAAGGCGCATTGAAAGAAAGCGTTTAGTGATTATTTATTCTTTTAGGACAAGATCGACAGCATTTGATTGTTCTGCGTATTGAATAAATTTGCTGCTGTAAGAGTGATAAAAAGAAACCGTAATTATAGTAGGTGACTTATCTAGCTTAGGTAATGTTGGTAAGCCAAATCATCTGCTTATACAGTTGATCTGACATTAGGTAATACTTTGATGAAAGTCGACAGTTTGGATGTGCAGCGATGGCAGAAGTACATAGAGCAGGAAACTGGATTTGTGCTGCCAGACATACAGCTACAGTGGCTGGCTAATGCAATCGACTGTACGGCGATGTCGAACGGATTGAGCGTTCAACAATTATGGTATCAATTATCGAAAAGTGATGAGTTGCGTCAGCAGTTGCTAGATAAAGTACTCATTCATGAGAGTCGCTTCTTTCGACATAGACCCTCTATCGACTTTGTTACAGAGTATGCATTACAGCATCATAAAGCTGACAACATTGATAGTTTATTTCGTATTTGGAGTGTTGGTTGCGCAAGTGGACAAGAAGCTTGGTCACTGGCCATGAGCTTGGCCGCACAGCGATGTCAAGACTATGTCATATTAGGGACAGACATCAGTGAAGAGGCTATTAAAAGCGCACGGTTGGGGCAGTATGATAACAGGCAGCAAACTTTAATCCCGCAATCATGTCAGTCGTTTGTTCAGCCGCTGCCATCTAAAAGTACATTGAATAGATTTAAATCTGACACGTCAGAAGCGGCTAATAGTATGCAGGAGAATTGGCAGGTAGCACCTGTATTGCAGCCATATATCAATTTTTCTGTACACAATATTATTGAACAAAAACCACCCACTACGCATCTTCAGCACGTGATTATTTGCCAAAACATGCTGCTATATTTTCGTAAATTTGATCAGCGTGATATTTTGGCACGGTTATCAGAGCAGTGCGCGTTAGAGGGATATATTATATTGGCTCCAGGTGAGGCGTTGTTCTGGCGTCCTTCAAATATGCGCCGCATTGCGCACCCACAGGTTAATGTGTGGCAAAAAATTAGTGCCTAAATTAGTGCATAGACGAGTTAGGATAAACCTATGAAAAACCAGCCCAATGACATCGTGACGTTTCAGTGGTTGCTACCATTATTCAATCAGCAGTTAACACAGATATCTGACGGTTGGCAATTAGGTGAATCTAGCATCGATCATGAGCAGCTGATATCAAGTTATCATCAGATTAGCGGTGCGCTAATCATGCTTAAGCTTCCCTTATTAGCGGGTGCTGCTAGTAAGTTGAGTCAACTCGCAGGATTACAAAGTTGTGACGATTTTTCTATTAAAGAGCAGCGTATAGGTCAGTTCTCTCATCGATTATTACAACGAGAGATCAATCAGTATGCCCGTACAGGAATTTATCATATAGGCCTAATAAATAGGGCAGTTGATGAGCTGACCAAAGCTTTGTCTCAACGAGATATAGAAACTGTCATTCTTCTAAACATTAGTGATATTCAGCATGAATACGCAAACGATCATGCGAATAACGAAAATATTATCAGTAGTATTGAAGTGGCCGTGCCTACACAACAAGCTACCGCTAGCTTGACAAGTGAACAGTGTCAGCAGTTGCTACTCGTATGGCGTCAGCAAGTACAAGCATTACTGCTCACTAATACAAATCAGTCATCAGCACTCAGTACCTTAGAAAAAGCTAGCCAGTATCTTAGGCAGACAGCACAAGATAGTGGTTTACAAAGACTATGGTGTTTGACTGAGTTATTGCTAAGTGATCTGGCTCATAATGAGACGCCACTTCCTGAGCGTTATGCACCATTATTAGGTCAGCTTGATCAAGTTATAGAATCTTGTGCCCAGTCAAATGAAGTACCTTCAACGATAGTTGTAAGATTGACCACCGCAATCTATGTCGAATTGAGTTATCTAGCGCACAGTAGCAAACGTACCCAGTCTATTTTGGATAAAGTATCTCAAAGCACCACGACAGCGTCTCGTTTTTTACCGCAATTATTAACTCAGCTTGATGCGCTTATTTTCAAGCTAGATGAGCCAGATACTTTGGTAGCTCCTTTACAACATATCAGAGAACAGCTCAAAAACCGAGGCTGGACTTACTACGTGTCTCAGGTGGAATCAATCCTTGCAGATTTGAAACAGTCTCTTGTATCAGAAACAAGTTTTGCGCAAGAGCAATGGCAAATTGAACGCAAGCTGCAAGAGTTATACAACGCTATTTATAGTACTGAGCAAACTATTTCACTTAAGATTGGTGATGCAACCTCTTTTGCTACTTTGCCTGAAGTGATAAGTAGTAACGAGATAGAATTAACAGGTAAACATGAACTCATTAGTACCGATGATGGCCTACGTGAGCTTCGAATTGCAGTAGAAGAGATAAAGCAAAATTTCAACGATTATATACAACATCAAGATATTAGGTTATTACCAGCGTCTACTGATTTTACCAGTATTGGTCAAGCTTTTGACGATATGGAATTGCCAGAAATTCGTCATACTATGGATGATATCGGTAGTTTATTTACACAGTTAACTACTCGTAATATTACTACCCCGAGCTGGAGTTTGGTGCAGGCGTTGGCTGAGAGCTTAACGTCTATGGAGCTATTACTTGATTATCTTGCGCAGCAGGTTTTCGATCAGCAGTTGCTTACTTTAGCAAACGAACATACAGCCAGAGCAACACAGCTTCTTGATACTGACATCGATTCACCAGAAACGATTAACGAGACTGTATTCGCTCAAGAATCAGCTGCGACGAATGTTGTACGTTACGATGATAGTGGTGAGATCAGCCCTGTTATCAATGTAGACGATGCAAATATAGTTGAACAAGATAATGCGAGTCTGTCCAACAGTATTGAAAGTGATGCACTAAAGCAGGCTCGTGAACACGTAAAGCCTGATAACTTTGAAACAGATGAAGATGTCCATGATATCTTTATTGAAGAAGTGACTGAAATCATCACTGATCTTGAAGATTTTCTTCCTATCTGGGCGCAAGACTCACAAGATCTAACACCATTGACTGAAGTGCGTAGAGGTTTTCACACTCTAAAAGGCTCAGGTCGTATGGTTGGTGCCTTTAGTATCAGCGAGATAGCATGGTCAATCGAAAACCTACTCAATCGTTTATTAGATAAAACATTGCCAGTAACAGATGATGTGGTAAATCTAGTGGTTGATACCACAAAAATTCTACCAGCATTGGTAGCAGATTTTTCAGCCCAGCGACCACCAAGCTTTGACCCTGCGATTACTATCTTACAAAGTAGTAATCTTATGAATCAGCAGCCGGTCAACACTGGTCTGACGCTAACTGAACTTGCTCCTAAAGAGGTTATGTCAGATGATGCAGAATTAGAAAAATCGCTACTAGAAATTGATGATTTTGATAACGATTCTAATAACGATAGTACTGAGTTTGTTACTGACTCGAATAACAAAGAAGCGAATATCAACGAATATCTCTCTACGTTGGATATTCCAGAGAGTCTTGCACCTTTTATTAAAGAGACTAATCAACTACCAGCTGATGCCGACGATGCAGATCCTGATATCAAAGAGATATTTATAGAAGAGGCCAATGAAGTATTGGCAGAAATTGTGCCGTTGTATGAAAGCTGGCAGAAAAATTCGACCGATCTAGAGGGCTTGACAGATATTCGCCGTGGTTTCCATACCTTGAAAGGTTCTGGCCGCATGGTAGGCGCTAACTATACAGCGGAACTAGCATGGTCTATAGAAAACATGCTCAACCGTATTTTAGATAACAGTGTCGCTATCTCAGCTGATATGCGTCAGTTGATTATAGATGTACTGGCAGTTTACCCCAAGATGCTTGTAGCATTTGAACAGGGTACTCAAGACTATCCAACTGTAGTTCCAGTGTGGATTGCGTGTGCTGATGCGTATAGCAAGCAGCAGGGTAATGGATTTAGCTATGCTGCTTTGTTTGCACAGTCAGTAAGTAGTTCTATAGATGAGATGGAAGAAACAACGCCATGGTCTGATACGGCTGAGACTGGCAATGCTTATGATGACAACAGTAATGAAGCAATAGACTCTACCTTACAGACCTTTCATTCGGTCAATGAAAAAATGGCAGAGGCAGCGGTTGTCCTGACCCCGCAAACTGAGGAAGAAAAAGCATTTTGTAAGATATTTATTGATGAAGCAGAAGAGCTGCTTGATTGTATCGAGCAGTTTGTCAAAGACAATAGAGAACAGCATCATATAGAAATCACAGATGAAATCGTACGCGCATTTCATACTTTGCGCGGCGCTTCTGGTTCTAGTGCTTTGGCCGCTATCAGCGAAGTCAGTGCGACTATCGAACATAGCTTGGAGTCACTACAACAACAAGATATAGGCATGAATGCTCAGCACTTAGCAGCATTAGCCCAGTCAGCCACATTAATAGAGGGTTATCTAAACAACTATAAGCAAAATATAGAGCAGCATGATGCATCAACAGAGGACGATGGTTCGCAGAGTCAGCATGATATAGCGTCATTGCAAGCCATGCTTGGTGAGCAATACGTGGCTAATGACACTACTGTCATGACCAATAAGAAACTGACGATAGAAGAGTTATTAGACAGTAATATTGATACGTTGCTTGATGCTGAGTGGGAACTAGATGATGCGTTGAATCATACTGAAATAGAGCATATTCAAAGTTATATAGAGCAGCAAATCTCTCAAATAGCCTCTCTCATGGAAAAGGCGCAAGCATTTCCAAAATTTGTCACGATTTTAGATGAGCTGGGTAATGCGTATCGTTATTTGAGTAATCATATCGATAAAGCTCAAAATCAAGACATTCAAGCGATATTGCATGCAGGTCATGCTCAACTGATTGGCTTGTTTGATGCCTTAGCTGGAAGTACCTCCTTAAAAATAGATAAACAAGTCATTGATGATCTACAGAGTATTTATCAAGAAAGGGATGAGAACGAGGACGTTGGCTTCACCGTTAGAGTTGTTCCAGCAACTGAGCTACAGTTCGAAACCATTGATACTGATATCGAGCTATTAGAGATATTTTTAGAAGAAGCACAAGAGCTTGATACTGCACTAGATGAAAGCTTCAATAAATGGCGGGCCGATATCACCAATATCAATGCGCTGAAAGTTCTACAGCGTCATTTGCACACGATTAAAGGCGGTGCACGGATGGCCGGTATCCGTAGTATTGGTGATTTAACCCACGAAGCAGAAAGCGTCTATGAGTCGTTTGTAGAGAACCGAAGAGCGCCAACCGCGCAGTGGCTTGAAATCATGCAAATGGTGCAAGATACGATGTCACTACAAGTGATGCATATTGTGAGTCATAAGAAATCTTTCTTTACTCCAGAGCTAATTGAACAGTTGCATCAGCTTGAAAAAGCAAAAACGTTACCAGAGGTAGTCGATCTAGTCATACCAGTACCAAAAAATCACTTTGAACCTACAGAGCGTAGCATTGCTGCCAATGTTGTTGATAGTGATAATGAGGCATTGAGTACCCTAAGTCTGGATAGCATGATTAAACAATCATGGGCTAACGGACTCCCTGATCCTGATATATTAGCAGTATTTTTAGAAGAAGCAGAAGAGCTTACTAATCGTAATAAGTATCTGCACTTGTTCTTAAAAGATACGAGTAATACTACAGCGTTGCAAGCGCTCCAACGTGACTTGCATACCATAAAGGGTGGCGCACGAATGGTCACTGCCTCTGGTATTGCTGACTTAGCTCATGAAATGGAGTCAGTCTATACAGATTTTGTCAGTAATCGACGTCCAGCCACCAAAAAAGTATTAGAGTTGCTGGTTGCAAGTCATGACTGGCTGGCTGATGCAGTATTTATTCTTCAACAACATGTTAATCCACCGACGCCTACGCTATTAATTGAAGCGTTGGAGCAATTTGGTAGAAACCCTGATAGCCTAAAAACGATACCTAAAGAGTCTCTACAAGCCCAGCGTGAAGCAATCTTGATTGCCAAAGAAAACCAAGATTCACAGTATCTTGCAAAAGACATCAGTGAAATGCCGTCTATGCTTAGAGATACTCACGAGGAAGATCAGAGCGCTAGTAGCAATGAGATGATTCGTATCTCGGGTGGTTTGATTGAGCACATGATTAATCTATCTGGTGAGTCAGCGATTAACCGTGCTCGTATCGATATGGGTATCAGTAGTTTAACAAACAGTATCGAAGAGATGGGTACGACAGTACAACGCCTGGCAGATCAGCTACGTCGTATGGAGATCGAGCTAGAAGCACAGATTTTGTCTCAAATAGATGAGGAACTCATCGATAATGAAGACTTTGACCCTCTAGAGATGGATCAATACTCATCTTTGAATCAGCTGTCTAAATCTTTAACAGAGTCGGCCTCAGATTTGGTTGATATTAATCATACATTATTAGAAAAGACACGTGATAGCGAAAGCCTGCTGCTACAGTTGTCTCGTACCCAGACGGAACTGCAAGACGGTTTGATGAATTCACGTATGGTGCCATTTACACGCTTGACACCACGTCTTGAACGTATCGTACGTCAAACAGCTAACGAGCTTAATAAGTCTGTTGAGCTGACCATCATTAATGCTGATGACGAGATGGATAGAACCATCCTAGAGCGCATTACGTCACCGCTTGAGCATATGTTACGTAATGCTGTCGACCATGGTATTGAAACCACGTCAACCCGTCTGAAGTCAGGCAAAGAGCGTAGCGGTCGTATCACCCTTGAGGTCCGTCGTGAAGGTAGTGAAATCGTCATTCAATTAACAGATGATGGGCGAGGTATTGATGTTGAAGCAGTACGTAGTAAAGCCATCTCTCAGGGTCTAATTGATGCAGATGATAATAGTCTGTCAGACCTTGATATTATGCAATATATTTTCAACGCTGGATTAAGTACTAGTCAGCAAGTGACTCAGATTTCTGGACGCGGCGTTGGTATGGACGTTGTTATTAGTGAAATTCGTCAACTAGGTGGAGCGGTATCCGTCGTTTCAGAGTTGGGTAAAGGCTCAAGTTTTACGATGCGCCTACCATTGACGGTAGCCGTGTCTGACGCGTTGGTTGTTCGTGCTGCAGATCGCTACTATGCGATTCCATTGGTACAGATTGAGCGCGTGGTTCGAATGAATCCAGAGAAGCTCTATGACTACTATCAATCAAATGATGCCACATTGAATTTTGAAGACACTGAGTATCGAGTACGTTATCTAAATGAAATTTTATCAGGCAATAAGTTAAATGAGTTGGTGGTAAATACCAATACCAGCTTACCGCTTATCATTATTAAAAACCGTACTGGACAGAATATCGCTTTGCAAGTGGATCAGATTGCAGGTTCGCGCATAGAAGTTGTTGTCAAACCTTTAGGCCAACAGTTATCAAATATTCCAGGGGTTTCAGCTGCTACTATTATGGGTGATGGCTCGGTCATGCTCATCTTAGATTTGATTGCCCTTATGCGTAATGCGCAATTGGTCAAGAATATTACGAAAGCTGCTGATGCCAAAAGAGGACGTATAGAGTCCAAACCTACCATTCTAGTCGTCGATGACTCCGTGACGGTACGTAAAGTAACCTCACGTTTCTTAGAGCGTCAAGGGTTCAATGTGGCAGTCGCTAAAGATGGTATTGACGCAATTGAGATATTGCAAGATATGACACCAGACATGATATTACTTGATATCGAAATGCCTCGTATGGACGGCTTCGAGGTCGCCACTCAAGTCCGACATAATAGTCGTCTAAAGCAAATTCCGATTATTATGATAACGTCACGTACTGGCGAAAAGCATCGTGAGCGTGCCTTAGAGATTGGTGTGAATGACTATATGGGTAAACCATTCCAAGAAAAAGAGCTGCTTGATAAAATGCAAAAATTACTAGGTGAAGGGGTCAGCCTGACTAATGAAGGATAATGCACGTGTTTTAGCGCTGCGAAAAAAAAATAGAAACGATATTAAAGTGATGGTGGTGGCAGAAGACCATCGCCAGCGCATGGCGTTTTCAGATACGGTACGTGGCTTCGGCTTTACGCTGGTCGGCTGTGTGTCACGAGCACAGTGGCGGGAAACAGGTGCGCTTTCTAATTCAGCTATCGATATTTGGCTGATAGACAGTGATTATGATGACAGTGTGGCAATAGCGACGGTGGCATCCAAACCAGCAGCAGTACTGGTTGGCTTCAGTCAAGCACCGTATCTAAATGAATCCCAAGAATATGCAAAATGGCAGCGTAAGTTGAAGCGTAAATTTGCCCAATTACTTGATTTGCCAACACTGGTAGATGCTCCAACTTACAAGAGTGCTGATACTGACTGGCATTATGTCGTATTTTTGGGTGCTTCTATGGGTGGTCCTAGTGCGGTCAAAGAATTCTTAGATAACGTACCAGCCACACTGCCAATTTGTATTTTATTGGCGCATCATTTCAATCAAGCCATGATTGGTACGTTGCCCCGCATACTTAACCGTCACAATGACTGGCGCTGTAAGATTATCGCTTCTTCACAGCGGCTACGTGCAGGAGAGTGTCTGATAGTACCTATTGATAAGCAGGTTGTCTGTGATTCAACAGGTCGCGTGATACTATTGGATCAAGATTGGCATGGTGAATATAAGCCTGCAATTGGGCAGCTGCTCAAAAATACCAGTGATGTTCATGGTAGCGAGCTTATTAATATTATATTCTCAGGTATGGGTAATGATGGCTCTCAGTATCTAGACTTAATCCAAGACAATAACAGTCAATTATGGGCCCAAGATCCGAGCTTGAGTGCATGTCCAAGTCAACCTCAGGCTATCATTGACTCAGGGTATTGCAATTTTGTTGGTAGCCCTACCGATTTAGCAAAAAAACTAACCGATTACATTGGTGAAAGGGCAGATAGCCATTCACATTAACTTATTGCGAGTGACGTATGACACAAATTTTAAAACATTCGTTTGAGGCTGTGAGTCTGTTGACTACCAACAACGGTATGCTTGACGTCACTATTGTTCCAGCAGTTAACCAGCCGGACTGGATCATTCCAAGTAGCCTAATTTTGAGTGTGGATGAGTCCCAGCAGCAGGTTTCTAGGTACGACTGGCAACAGCAAGATTTGGCTGTATTTCATTTGCTACTGCAAGATCAAATCCCAGACAAAATGGTTGTTTTGGAAGGTAATACGACTGATCACCGTTTTGCCTTACAGACAGCAGGTGATTTGCGTCAGCTGCAAGCACGAATTTCTGAAGTCAAAGATGTAGAGACACCTGAACAGTTTAGTACTGCCAATGGCGAAGATAGGGAAGAGTACTTTAATAAAAATGACGTCTCATCCTACCTATATCAAACAGTGATGATTGATGACGAGCTATACTTAGTGCCAGATTTGGATAAAATAGCCCACCACCTGATTGATTCGGATAGCTAGATTCTCACCTGTATTTAAGGTATTCTTCATTCTATAAATAGTAATCCAGTAATGTTAATGACTTCATCTGTTGAAGACTTATTAACTGGCTTATAAAACTGATTAGAGATAATTCCTGATAAAGGTAGTAGAGTCACTCATGAATAATGCCAACTCGAATGTATCAAAGTGGTCGGTTAGTAGCCGTATTTTTCATTGGATTAGTGCAGCCTTACTGTTAACCACATGGATAATGATACTGCTATATGAGAATTTAGATAGCAATATGTTTATTGGATATCATAAAGCGTTCGGCGTGAGCTTGTTATTTTGGATGATTGCCCGAGTCATCAACCGCGTTTTTACTAAGGCACCACCACCGTTAGCCATGCCAAAATGGCAAATGCTCGTATCTCAGATGTCACATTTTGCTCTCTATGCCATACTGATTGCTATGCCAATGGTTGGCTTACTGATGGCAGTATATGGCGGTCGACCGGTTGATATTTTTGGTATTTTTCAAATCCCTGTATTTGTGACCCCAGATAGAAGCTTGGCTCGTTTTTACAATAACTTGCATACTGAGATTATCTGGCCACTGATTATTGGTTTTACGGTCTTGCATATAGCAGCCGCGTTATATCATCAGTTTGTCAAAAAAGACAATCTTATTGCCCGTATGAAGTAATCTATGGCCAATAAACATAAAAAAGCCCCAAGTATCAAACTTGGGGCTTTTTTATTCATTGTAGAAATACGTACTGTTAGAATGCTATTTCTTATGCTCAGGTAAATTGATATTCATTTCTAACACATCTAAGCTGTCTTCAGAACGATGGTTAATATTGACATCATCAATCTGCACACCGTTAACGTATTTGTTCACAACTTCTAAGATTTCACGTTTCATTTTTTCGATACGATCAACCGTTAAGCGATTGTTCAATCTGTTTTCGCTAGCAACGATAACTTTTAAACGCTCAGTTGCTAAATTTGCACTACCTGCGTTACTGTTGTCGTCAGTACCAAATAGGCTACTCCAAAATCCTTTTTTCTTAGTCATCATTATCCCCCAAACCAGCGCTGTAATAGACTCTTTTTCTTCACGTCAATATGACGTAGTGGACGCTCTTCACCCAAGAAACGGGCGACAATGTCTTCATAACATTGACCAGCAACAGAGTCAGTATAATGAATAACTGGTTCGCCATGGTTGGACGCTTCGAGCACTGAATGGCTCTCGGGAACAACCCCAAGTAGTGGAACTTTTAGGATATCATTTGAGATAGTATCAATATCCATCATCTCATTGGCAGCCGCACGTTCAGGATTATAACGAGTGATAATCAAATGCTCGCGAACAGTCCCTTGGTTCTCTTCTACTTTTTTCGTCTGACTTTGTAGAATACCGATGATTCTATCTGAGTCACGCACTGAAGAGATTTCAGGGTTGGTGACAATAATAGCTTCATCCGCATGATACATCGCTAGCTGTGCACCGCGCTCAATACCAGCAGGCGAGTCACAAATAATATAGTCAAACTGTTTAGAGAGCTCAGCCATTACCTCTGATACCCCTTCGTCGGTCAGTGCGTCTTTATCGCGTGTCTGACTGGCGGGCAGGATATATAAGTTTTCAAGCTGTTTGTCTTTGACAAGTGCTTGCGACAAACGCGCGTTTCCAGTGATGACATCAACGAAGTCATAAACAATTCTGTTTTCGCAACCCATGATTAAGTCTAGATTACGTAGACCTACATCAAAGTCGATAACAACCGTTTTATAGCCACGTAACGCCAAACCAGCGGCAAAAGAAGCACTTGTCGTGGTTTTACCCACACCGCCTTTACCTGAAGTGATTACAACTATCTTCGCCACAATGGCACACTCCTATGAATCAATGGGATATCTTTTGTATAAATAGCAAAACTACATGTTATTTACCTAACATATATACACTATCTTCGAAGCTAGCCTAGCATAAATAAACAAAAAATTATAGCAGCTCGATACTAAAGCAGAAAAACAACCTATGTATCGCTCAATTAGCCTCTCTGCGTGGTATCAGTAGGGTCATAGTCATGCTCTTTGGCTTGTCGAATAGAGCAGCTTAACTACCTTAGTTTTCTATAACGTCACTTCACCGTGTATTATTTTTAATGGCGTCTTAAGCTTCATCCATCACGGTAAATACTAAGCCTTCGCCTTCTACAAATTTTACTTGCACGGACTTGTCGATGACATGCTCAGGTAAGTTGTCTCGTAAGCAATAGGTTCCTGCTACTGACACCAATGACGGATTAAAGACTTGGCAGAATATACGGGCATCTTTATCACCTGTTGCGCCTGCCACCAAACGCCCTTGTGCACGGCCATATACATGCAAGCTATTGTCAGTAATCGCTTCAGCGCCGCTATTGATACTACTGGTCAAGATCAAGTCGCCACCAACGTGATTGAGACTTTGTCCTGAACGCAGCATTTGATCATAGATTAAGCTAGTAATATGCTGAGTACTTACCAATGTCTCGGTTGGCATATTAGATAGTGTCGTTTCAGTAGCAGGTTCGGTTGTGGAAGAAATATCATCGACGTTGTTAGCATTAACTACTTTGGCGTTGTTGTTCTCTGCCGATGGTTGGGTAGGGATGGACGCTTTTTTACTTGGCAATATACGCTCAATACGCTTACCATCTGCTGGGAATATCGCTAAGCGCTGCTCACGTGCTTGCGCATCAAGCATACCTGTCACCACGCCAATAGGCTGCAATCCCCATGCCCATAACAGCTCTACCAATGCTGACAAATCCTGCTCAACGTCACTATCAATAAGGATAGGGATATTGCTCGATTTATTACTGAGCGTTTCAGTTAGCTGAGCTTCTATAGCTGCTAGATCGCTTGTACTAAACTGTACGCGTGAAAACGTCAGCATTTTGCCATAGAAAGCTAGCGCTGGTGCAGTCTGGTTATCGTTAGCTGAAACTGTCATATACAAACCCTTAAAAATAATTCTGTCACGGTATTATGTCTCTTATTACGTCATGCTATTAGATAGCTAAACTATAGATTTAGCATATCTTGGTGCTTCCATTGCTGCACTTTTACTTGCGCTTCAAACGCAGTCAAACTGTCATCAATGATACTAGAAATTAAGGTATCTAGCGCTGTATTATTGGTATCTATTTGCGCAATACCGCTAGCAATTTCTATCATTAATATATCCAAGCGTTTAGGGTCTAAAAGTCGCTTGTTTAATGCATTGACGACGTTCTCACCGATATTGTGCCCGACGTGATGCAGCTGTGATTCAATCAGGCTGCCCGCGATAGGTATCATGCGTAGATAGCGGCGCAATTCAGGTGTGTTGGCCAATCCTTCCTCAATAGCATTACCCATTTCGCTCGCCAATATACTGCCCCCACCTGATGAGGCAGTCAGTTCCTGCAGCTTCGGTGCAAGCTCTGTACGCAGCATAGACAATACGGCCGCTTCAATCTCATTTCGATTTTTTGCAATCGTCGACTCGATGAATGATTTATGCGTGTCTGAACTGGTTAGTTCTTGTCGAAAGTTCTGTATCGCTGTCAAAATAACGCGATCAGAGAGCTCTTCTAACAGTAGGTCAATATAGAACTTGATTCGGTTGATCCACGTCTGCGGCAGTACTTGATAGCCAAGCTGATATAGACGTCGTCCAATAACGACCGCTCGCAGCAGTCGCAAAGCACGTAGCTGCGGAAAACAGCCTAATACTTCGTACCAATGAACGAATGGGAAAAAGAACCAGCGATAATAGACTTTTTGTTTAATAGCAATCGCCCAGCGCAACAGTAACTCAACGACCAAAAAGATAGTAAAAAAACCTCCAGCAGTGCGTAGAGGATCATGTAGAGTGCTCTGATACCAATTGAGCGCTTCACTGATGGTTAGCCATTCTGCAGCATTACTACTAAAATTGCTCATCAAAATAGCGTCGATACTGATCAATAGCAGATCAATACTGATTGCAATAATCATAACGATATCGTAAGTGAGCTTAAAGCGACTCGGCTTTGGATGGTTCGGTTTTGGCGGCTCATCACTTATTGGATAAGGAGGCTGACTCAAAACAGATTCGGTAGCTAACGGCGAGCTAGTAGTAGAGGTGGGCACAGTCATACCTTATAAGTAATAAATGGCACAAAGAATGGGTCAGAAATCGATATTTACTACCATTTACTATCAAAGTAGACATCGAAAATCTATGCGTTCATGATTAGTCACATTATCAATGAATAAGGTTAAAAAACAACCCATCTATGATTAAAATTTACTTATGATGCATGGCTGTTTTAACAGTAAACATCATAAGTAAGATATGACTATGGTGACACCTGTACCCGTAACTTTGTTCCTCAATAACTTTTTATCTCGTACTCGATACTTATTACATCAACGTTTGTTACATCGATATTTACTACTTAGTACGCTTGTATCGACTGTGCTTGGTATTTTATAAGATTTAACGGATAACTAGTTTAGTATTGCTGAGCATCTTTGTTAGGCATCTTGCGTTTTAGGATTGGTTTCAAAGTCTGCCAACATAGTGCTAATGCGTTCATCTTTTTGACGCCACACTTGTTCAACCCAGTCGAACATTTGAGCTTTTGTATCCTCGTCATTTTCGTAGCCACCTTGCTTGATACTTTTGAACAAAGCATCTGGTATATCAATGTAGCGCAAGTCAACGCCCAAGCGTTTGATATTGCCTTTCCAAAGATCCCCATAGCTTGGCACACCATCAGGGTATACGATGGTCATGTCTAGTATGCCATCGATATCTTCACCTAGTGCGCTGATAGCCAGTGATAATCCGCCTGCACGAGGTTTTAACAAGTGCGTATAAGGCGATTTTTGCTGAGCTTGTTTGGCTTTGGTAAAACGAGTACCTTCCAAATAATTTAATAAGGTAAACGGTTTGTCTTTTAGTAGGGCGCAGGCACGTTTGGCTTCTTCGATGTCTTTGCCTTTTAGCGCAGGGTTTTTGGCAATGGCTTCTTTTGAGTGTCGGCGCATCATTGGAAAATCTAAAAAGTAAAAAGCTTGGCCAACGATAGGGATGTAGATCAGCTCAAACTTGGTAAAAAATCGCGTAAGTGGCAAGCGCTTTTCGCCAATATACTGCACGATGCTGGTATCGACCCATGATTGGTGGTTGCTCACTAGCAGGTATTTACCATTGGTATGAATATCGTCGGGTAGACTGATACGCCAGTCTTTGCGAGGCAACATATTGTCGATCAAGGCACTGTTGCTACTGATCCAGTGAGTAGCAATTTTGATGACGGCTTTGTCTGCAATAGAGGCGCCAGTAATGACCTTACCGACGCCCATTAGCCATAAAGGAATACTACCACCGAAGCTATTGGCGGCGATGACACCAGTGGCTGTTGCAAGCGACACAGCTTTACCCAGTTTAGGTGAACGTTTATGCATTTTTCGAATGGTAGATGTCAATCGCATGCTCAATCCTTTTCAGTCTATCTGATTAATAATAAGCCGTATGTCGCTGAATCTGTCCTAGTCAAGTCAGGAATATTATGAACGTAAAGCTTTAAATCATGACTATTTAAAGCCGACAAATCTAGCGATATAATTTTAGCAGAAACATGTTGTAGTGTACGGTTGTAAACGTGACTAGTGGTAGCAAGGCGCGAAGATTTGACCTATAAAATCATTGAAATATAACCTGCACTTATCATACATAGGTATGACAAAATATTACACAGAGATAGGTTCTAGTTGCCATAATAATGGGGAATGTAGATAAGTACTTAAAAAAGATTAACGGACAATCTTTATAAAAAGCACGATTTTTTAAACTTAAGAGGAAATATTATGCGTAATACTTTAATGATTGCAGCAGTAGCATCAGGTCTAGCACTTAGTGGTTGTACAACAGATCCAAACACTGGACAACAGCGTCTAAATAAAGCTGCTCTAGGTGGTTTAGTTGGTGCAGCAGGTGGTGCAACTATTTCAAAAGCAACAGGCGGCGACAAGACTGGTCGTGATGCAGCTATCGGCGCAGCACTAGGTGCAGGTGTTGGTTACTACATGGAGCGTCAAGCTCGTCAGCTTGAGCAGCAAATGGCTGGCACAGGCGTAACTGTTGAGCAGAACCCAACCACTGGTAACATTGATTTGGTTATGCCAGGTAGCATCACGTTCTCATTTGATGATGCAACCCTTAGCTCATCATTCAAGCCAACGCTTGATAAGCTTGCTTCAACGATGAACCAGTACAACCAAAACACAATTACTATCGCTGGTCACACTGATAGCAAAGGTTCAGCATCTTATAACATGGGTCTGTCACGTGATCGTGCTTACTCAGTTGCTAACTACTTAACAGCTCGCGGTGTTGCTTCAAACCGTGTAAACGTTGTTGCTTACGGCGAGTCACGTCCGATCGCAGACAACAATACTGAATATGGCCGTGGTCAAAACCGCCGTGTTGAGCTGACAGTTAACGCACCACAGAGCGTAAACTAATCAATAGCTATATAGCTATTGAGTATGTGCTAGATATTTGAGCACATATATTTCAAAAAGAGTCAGCGATATGCTGGCTCTTTTTTTGTGTTTTCAGTTTGAATAAAATAGTGATGATTGATAGATATAGTTAATATTAAATTAAATATTGATAATGATTATCAATAACACTATAATTTGTCAGTGTTTGCTATTGATGCAATATTAAACGTCTTATCGTGCGCACTGAGAGTCAATGTGCATGGCTAAGATAGCCTGCTGTAACATGGCTTGATTATCAAAATAATTGAGGCTACTTAACCAAAACGAATTTTTTGCTATATTTCTTGAGGATATGTATGACGATTACCACAGTAACGAGCCGTAAGCTTTTACCAACTACTTTAGCTGTTGCACTTGCAGGATTGTTAATGGTGTCGGGCTGTACAAAGCAAGCCGATGAAGACACCAATGCTGCGACAGAAACGCAAACAGAAGTAGCAAACACAGAGACAGCTGATAATTCAGAGATGACTGCTGCCGAAAAAGCACATATTGATAGATTGATTATCAGTTATGCAAATATGGCACACGCCGCTTATAAAGATTCGTTGGACACGGCCAAAGCGCTACAAACTGCGGTAGAAACTTACGTGGCCACCCCAACACAAGAGAACCTTGATGCTGCAAAAGCTGCCTATAAAGCAGCGCGTCAACCATATTCACAAACTGAGATTTTCCGTTTTGATGAAGGCTTTGTGACTGCCAACGACAAACGTGCTATCAACAGTATCGATAGTTGGGAAGGGCAGATCAATGCTTGGCCACTTGATGAAGCATTGATTGATTATGTTGGTGACGACTACGAAGGCGAATATAATAGCCAAGAGAACATCGTCAATAGCGATAGCATTACTGTGGGTAGTATCAAGCAAGATACCAGTACGATTACACCTGAGCTACTCGCAGAAATGAATGAAATCGGTGGTAGTGAGGCCAATGTAACGACTGGTTATCATGCGATTGAATTTATGCTGTGGGGTCAAGACAACAACGGCGTAAAAGAAGGCGCAGGTAATCGCCCAGTCACTGACTATGCGACTGAAGCCGGACAGTGTACTAGTGGTGAGACCGTCAATGAAGATGCCAATATTTGTGAGCGCCGCGGGGAATTCTTAACTGCTGCAACTCAACTATTGGTTGATGATTTGACCGCGATGGAAGCTCAGTGGCAGCCCGACACTGAGAATACTTTGCGTAGTGATTTGATAGCGCGCAAATACGATAATGGTCTGCGCCAAATTATGTATCAAATGGGCAGCTTAGCATTAGGTGAGCTTGCGTCTGAGCGTATGCAGGTCGCTTTTGTTACGGGTTCTACCGAAGATGAGCACGAATGCTTTAGTGATTTGACTCATTTAAGCTATGCCAATAATGCGCGCGGTATCCAAAACGTCTTTAATGGTAGCTATACAACAGTCGCTGGCAAGACAGTGGGCGGCTACGGTATCAAAGACTATCTAACGGATAACGGCCACACAGAAGCTGCTGATAAATTGGCTGCTGAGTTCAACAAAGTAGAAGGCGCGTTCAACGTTATCGTTGAAAAAGGCGAAAAAGACGGCATCAAGATTGACCAGATGATTGCAACTGTCGGTCAAGCCAGCCAAGAAGGTATCTCTGCTGAAGAACAAAACGTCCGTCGTGGATGGGTTGAAGCGGGTATCACTAGTTTACAAGAGCTGACGGCCAGTATCGAAAACGCTGCAAAAGCAGTTGGTATCGATAATCTAGACGCAGATGCAGGGTCACAGTTTTAAGAAAAATTTAAGCTAGCGGCCCTTATTTAAAATCTTTTCATTGGCTTTGCGACGTTTTATTAGTCGTTATAGGTCAGTAACCGCTGTTTATTGGATACTTAGATTAGATATAATACGTGCGTTGTCAGCCACCGTTGGCAACGCATTTTTACGAGCATTAAATGAGCCAATTGGCTGGTGTATCATTTCATTATATGTCGATAAGCAATGATTGTGACGACATATAATGAGATGGTATGACAAAATTTTAATGGTTCTACTCTAGCGCTAAGGCAATTAATTTCTATGAACGCCAATTATGTTAACCTCTCTGATTCTCCTCTTGCTACTCAAATCCTACGACATATACCTTCTAAGCTTGCGCTAATTATCGCCAGTGCAATGGCTATCAGTGCGTGTCAACCATCTGATAGCGTTTCAGACGATACTTCAGAGCAGGCCTCAAGTAATGAAAGCGGCAGTGAAAACAGCCAATCGCTGTCGTCCGAACATGCCAAAAATATAGAAACCCTGGCAGGCATGCCGATGCAGCAACTGGTGAGCTTTGACCCTCAAGAGATTAAGCAGGGCGGTGACTCTGGTATTAGTATTAGCAGTGCTGAGAGCTACTCAAAGCCTTCATCGAATCTAGCAGCTTCTCGTAAAGGGTCGTTCTTTATTGGTAATGCGTTTTTCAAGCAGCCATGGGTCGTTGCACCTGCTAGTACTGATAGTCGTGATGGACTGGGCGCATTATTCAATGTGGCCGCTTGTCAGTCTTGTCATGTCAAAGACGGGCGAGGTCACGCGCCGATGACTGTCGATGACGATGCTGATAGTTTATTGATTCGTCTGTCTATGCCAGCGACGACCGATGAGCAACGTCAGCAGCTACAGGATTCGCTAATTGAAAAGGTGGTTCATCCTATGTATGGTGGCCAGCTACAAGATCGCGGTATTCAGGGCGTGCCTGCTGAAGCGAGAATTGCGGTGCAATGGACAGACAAACCAGTTACCTTTGCTGACGGATATGTCGAGACACTACGTGCGCCAACGTTTAATTTGACCAAACCTGGTTACGGTGCTTTTGACGATGACATGATGGTATCACCGCGTGTGGCGCTACCGATGATTGGGCTTGGGTTACTAGAGCAAATACCTGACGATGACATTAAAAAACAAGCCAACGACAGTAATGATAGCGATATCAGTGGTAAGTTTAACTGGGTCATGGATCCACAGACGGGCAAGCGTGCGCTTGGACGATTTGGGTGGAAAGCAGGTCAAACCAAACTTATCACCCAAAATCAAAGTGCCTTTAACGAAGATATGGGTTTGACATCAAACATCCGTCCTCACGAATCCTGTATGCCAACGCAGACCGCTTGCCTAAATGCAGCGACAGGTGCTGATGAGCAGGGCAATGGTAAATCACCCGTTGAAGTAAACGATGAGGTCGCGAAATTTGTAGAGTTTTATACTCGAAATCTAGCAGTGCCGCATCGCCGTAATGCAGATGATAAGCTTGTGCTAGCTGGCAAAAAGCGTTTTTATGACATGGGTTGTCAAAGCTGCCATACGCCAAGATATCAGTTGCCAAAAACCGACGATGATCATCTTGAGCAGCATGGACAAGTGATTTATCCTTACACAGATTTGCTATTGCATGATATGGGCAATGATCTCGCTGATCGTACGATTGCCGGTAAGCTACCACCAAAAGATGCCCAAGTTGAGTTTTTAGCCAACTCTTATGAATGGCGTACGCCAGCACTTTGGGGCGTAGGACTTGCGCAGACAGTTGATCCTCAAGCGACGTTTTTGCATGATGGCCGTGCACGTACGTTGATGGAAGCGGTTTTATGGCATGGCGGAGAAGCCGAAAAGCAAAAGCAACAAGTATTGAAGTTGGACAAACAAGGTCGCGCAGAGCTTAATGCGTTCCTAAAGTCGCTGTAATAAAGTCGCTATTATAAAATCAGTATAAAAACGCTATAAATTACTACCTATAACATTACCGAGAAACCTATGAAAATAAACCACGCTTTGGCAATGGCGCTATCTGCATTGAGTGCTGGACTGCTGATCAGTTGTGTCAAACCTGCCGATGACAACAAAGCTGCAGATGTAGACAGCCAAAAAGTTGTGCAAGACAGTGCAGCTACTGACAGCTCAATAGAAAACAGCAAAGAAAGTACTGAGCAAATCGTTGCAGTAGATATCAGCCCTGAGACTGCAAAAACGTATTTGACGCATGTGGCAGACGATATCGTGATTCCTGCGTATGCTGATGCAGCCAAGCAAAGCGATCTGTTGAACGAACTGGCGCAGAAGCACTGTACCCAAGCTCCAGTAAGTGGCGATGAGCTACAAGCATTACGTGCACAGTGGCTAGTATTGGCACAAGCTTGGTCAAGTGCTGAGATGGTCAACTTTGGTCCTGCGACTGCTAGTATGAGCAATCTATACATCAACTACTATCCTGACGAGCGCGGACTTGTACACAGTGGCGTGGCTGATTTGATTGCTGCCAATCCAAAACTAACGCCAGAACAACTTGCTGGCGAGAGCGCTATCGTACAAGGCGTACCAGGGTTGGAAGAGGCTTTGTTTGCCAATGACAGTTTAGACGCTGGTCAGTGTGCTTATGTGATTAGCGCTAGTAGTGCGTTGAGCACGCGTCTAAAAGACATCGAGAAAAACTGGCAGCAAAACGCGACTGATTTATTGGCGATAGACAAAACAGCAGAGAGCGATAGAGGCCTAAATCAGTGGATTAACTCTCTACTGTCATTGATTGAGACCATGAAATCTAATGCCATTGATCAGCCACTCGGTCTGACAGGTAAGGCAAAAGGGCATTTGCCTGCTGCTACTGCTGGTCAAAGCCGCGCTATCATCAATGCTAAGTTAGATACGATTAATAAAGCCATGACTGACCCAGTACTGACAGCTATTCTTGGTAGCAATGATGAAAACAAAGTTTCGGATAATCTATCAACTGCATTGGCTGATACAACCGCATTATTAGCACAAATGCCAGAAGATTTATCAGAGGCTAGTAAGGACGATCAACAAGCGTTATACGATCATCTGACTGATGTCACTCGTCTGATTAAACGCCAGTTAATCCCAGCACTTGGTATTCGCGTGGGCTTTAACAGCACTGATGGCGATTAGACAATGTCTACTATCGAAGCGAGTACAGCAATGTCAGCAGCCCAGACTCATGACCAGATGAATAGGTCTAATCGGTCTGGGAGAACTTCGTCAACTCATGAGCTTTTGACGACTTCAGTGCTGACAGCAGTTGGTACGGCGGCGCTGGTCGGTATTCACCATCGTTATCGTAAGCAGCAGCATCCAGATGCCAGTCTACAAGATTATGTAGATGGTATTCGTACGCAGTTGCAAGCATTAAGTGCGGCACCTGTTTCAACGCCGAAGCTTTCGCGCTTACGTTATGCTTGTGAGCAAGCAGCGGTAACCTGGAAGCAGGCTTATCATGCTGTAGGTGATGATAAAAGTAACACGCCTGACTTTGCTGTCATGCATACGACAACGATGCTAGCGCGCCCAGTCAGCTGGGTCAGTGGCGTTGCATCACTGCCAAAAGATCAGGCTACATCAGGCCAGAGTGAGCACGACTTTGGCGTGGTAGGTATTGATGCTGACAGACAAATCGTTTGGCAGACAACTATGCCTGAGCGTGTCCACGACATCGTTGTTCAGCCTGTATCTGTCAATGTATCTGAAGTTCAGTATAGCAATGTTGAAAAAAGACGTGATGTCGTCGTCATGGGTCGTCGTCCAAGCGAAAAATTCTGGGTACTTAATACGTCAAATGGGCAAGTACAGCATGCGATTACAGCTGATGTAAACCGTCACTTTTATGGTCATGCTTGCTATAGCTTAGATGGCAGCTTGCTCTACGTAACTGAGAACGACACAGTGAGTTTGGCAGGTAAAATTGGTATCTATGATGCCCATGATGCTTATCAAAAAGTAGCAGAGTTTGACTCATATGGTATCGGGCCGCATGAACTGATTATGCATCCTGATAGCGAAACGCTCGTCATTGCAAATGGGGGTATCAAAACCGAGCAGGCCTCACGCGAAGAGCTAAATCTAGATACCATGCGACCCTCACTGGTTTATCTGAATCGTCACGATGGCACATTGCTTGAGCAAGTGACTCCCAAACATAATCAGATGAGTGTGCGCCATTTAGCCATGCACGATGACGGCACAGTGATGATCGGTATTCAGTTCCAAGGTGAAAAACATATCAATGTACCGTTAGTGCTGACTCATAAACGTGGTGATGCTAGCTTTACCCCACTCACTATGCCAAATAATCAATGGCAACGTTTTCACCAATATATCGCTAGCGTGGCGGTGGATAGTGAGCGTAACTTACTGTGTGTGACCACGCCAATTGGCGGCTGTGCGGCAATTTATGATTTGCATACTCGCGAGCTGATTGATGATGTAAGTCTGCCAGATTGTGCAGGGGCTTCGGTGTTAGCTAATTCTGGTGCTTCCATGAGTAAAGTTGATAAACATGCCGAGCCGACAGGATTTATCGTTAGTGATGGTCAAGGGCAGTTAACAGCGCTAAAAGTAACTGTTTTACCAGAAGTAAAATCGAACGTAGACGATGTTGAACCTCATGAGCGGATTATCAAAGACAGTCAACTGCATATGATGTCGTTTGACAACCACTTACAAGCACTGTGATACGTGACATTCAACAAGAGCGACAGCTGAACAGGCATGGCTATTAATAATGACTATTACTAGAATGGCGGTAATAGTCAGCCAAGGAGATAGAGCATTAGCTTAGACACCAATTTAGATACTGTCAGACAGCAGCTTGGGCAAGCAGGCATCGAGCTACACATCAGTAAAAAGCGTGTTAAAAATATCAATTTTCGCTTAAAGCCCCATACGTTGATGGTCTCTGCACCGATGCATGTCAGCGCATCACAAATATTGCATGCTGTGGCTAAGCGGGTGCCTTGGGCGATTGCAAATCACCCGCAGGTATTAGAACAGTATAGACGTAGACAGAATACATCGTCTGACCCTTCAGCTGTGAATAACTCAGTTTTATTATGGGGTACGGAGCAATCATTTACGCTAAGCCCCGATAAAAAAATCGCCTATTATCGGCAACAACTCTCCGAAGTCGCACCTGCACTATTTGAAAAGTGGCAGTCAATCGTTGGCGCTTACGCCAATGAAATACGGTTAAAAAAAATGCACACACGTTGGGGCAGCTGCAACACGCGCGCAAAACGAATTTGGCTATCAGTCTATCTTCCTGCCTATCCTATTGAATGCACCGAATACGTAATCGTTCATGAGCTGTGCCACTTGCATCATGCCAACCATAGCCGAGCGTTTTGGCAAACGGTTGCAACAGCGATGCCAGATTATCAGCAATGGCATAATGTCCTAGCGGGTAAAACAGGACAGCTGGACTAAACGTATCATCTAACTATTTAACCATCTAATCAGCTAAATAGTTCTAGTAAGCACCTCAATATCATCTGCGTCACTTTCATTATGCTGAGCAACAAGTCCTATTTTTATCATCATTTTTTAAAATAGGGACACGCCTAAATAAGCCTGATATGATAAGGAATAACGGTACAAATCGTTTCGTTTAAACAATAGATTTATATACAGGGATGTCATATGGAACACGTTAACCAAGCGGAGTTTTGGCAGCAGCGTTATGAGAAGAACAGCATCGGTTGGGATATGGGGCAGGTATCACCACCGCTCAAAGCTTATATTGACCAGTTACCTGAGAGTGCAAAAAATCAGGCGATACTAGTGCCAGGTGCAGGTAATGCTTATGAAGTGGGCTACTTATATGAGCAAGGTTTTACCAATGTCACGCTGGTTGACTTTGCCCCTGCACCGATTGAGACGTTTGCAGAGCGCTATCCTGGTTTTCCTTCTGAACACCTGATCTGTGCGGATTTTTTTAGCTTGTCAGCTGAGCAACATCAATTTGATTGGATACTTGAGCAGACGTTTTTTTGCGCGATCAATCCATCGAGACGTGATGAATACGTGCAGCAGATGGCGAGGCTGTTAAAGCCACAAGGTAAGCTGGTTGGATTGTTATTTAACACGGATTTTGGACGAGAAGAACCACCATTCGGCGGCAGCAAGGAAGAGTATCAGCAGCGTTTCCAAAGCCATTTTGATATCGATATTATGGAGCCTAGCTATAATTCACATCCAGCACGGCAGGGCAGTGAGCTATTTATAAAGCTGCAAGGGAAGTAAGCTCATGCTTGATATTAGCTCGAGCTTGCGTTTCTAACTGATTATAGTAATGGTCAGTCAGATAGAGTTTGGGATGCGCTAGTAACCCTTGTAACACTGCAGTACGCCCATCACGGTAGCTGTCATCGGCGACATGCGTATATTCTTGGCGTATCGCCTTTGCATACTGTTCATATGCAGACCACGGCGCGCCCAAGATACTTAAATCCATATCTAAAAGATACGCAGCATCGTTATATTTGTCACTGTCTACCAACGTATCTATCTGATGATTAGCCGTCATCATAATGAGAGCGTAGATCTGCTGGCATTGCTTTGTGCTTAGATACGAGCTCAGGGTATCTGTTGCAAACTCTGCACTTTTTAGCTCATTGTCGGAGCATGTTGGGTCGTATATCACATCATGATAGTACAGTGCCAATGCAATGATATGCGGCTCAGACAGATGGTGCTTAATACTTTCAAACTGTACCAATAACTGCTCAATATGATCGAGCGTATGATAGGCACGTTGTGGTTCGCCATAGCGCGTCACGATATTTTGCCAAAGTCTATTTATTTGCTTTGGCGAGATATCGCTGGTCATAGCTGACAAATGCTGTGCAAAGCACTTGCCAAGCTCATCGTGCTTATTTGAGGCAGTTTTCATATGTCATTTTTTCACTATGACCGTGGCAAAGATGGTTTGATTATTCTTTGTTAGCTACCGCATCTTTAAATGCTTTATTAAATACATCTCCCAGCAGGCTGACATCGTCGACACGTGCATAATTTAAGCGGGTGACAAAGGCAATATGGCGATGCGGCCCTTCTTCAGCTAGTGGTATGGCGACGGCATTCTGGTTTTGCAGGTGTAGCTGATCGAGCGCCATTTCAGGCACTAGCGTTGTGCCCATATTGGCAAGTGCCATTTGAATCAAAGTGTTTAAACTGGCATCTGAGAAGCTTGATTTCATTTGTGCGCGTTCGAAATGACAAACAGACAGGGTCTGGTCAGTTAGGCAGTGTCCTTCACCAAGTAGCATGAGGTTGGCAGTTGCCAGTTCGTCAGCATTGATGGTCTCAAGCTTGGCATGTATGTCATCTTTTGGAAATACAGCAAAGAAGTCTTCACTCCAAAACTCAAAACTGTGTAGCCCATCTACCGCATAAGGTAGCGCAATAATAGCGGTGTCGATATGACCGTAGCGTACCTGTTCAAGCAAACGCTCTGTCTGTTGTTCGACGATGGTCATACGGAACTCTGGATATTGTGCACGCAGCGCAGGCAGTACTTTTGGCAGCAAATAAGGCGCAATCGTCGGAATGATACCGACAGTCATGGGATAGGCAAGCGGCGTCTGATGGCTATGAGCACGCGTGGTCAAATCGCTGACCTCAGAAAACACTCGCTGCGCCCGTGTGAGGATGTCTTGACCGATAGGGGTAATCAATACCTGTTTATTGTTGCGCTCAAAAATCTGAGTATCTAGCTGTTTTTCTAATTCTGCGATACCCAAACTTAGTGCAGATTGCGAGATATTGCAATCTTCAGCCGCACGTTTAAAATGACGATGTTTGGCGACGGCTAGGGCAAACTCAAGTTGTCGTAAAGTAATCATAAAACCTCTCTGTTAGTGGGTTTTTAATGCAATTTATTATGTTTGGTCAACCTTTATAAGGTAGCAAATTACCAATTAAGCACCAATGATAAAATGTAGAGATAATAGTTTAACAAGTTTAATAAAACAAAACATCACATTAAAAACTTTTAACTGGATTAACCGTAGAATTCGCGTATAGTTTGTCAGGTAGCCCAGAGAGCTAGAGGGCTAATTGAAAAAACCATATAAATAATTTCCAATTTACTTAACTATAGAGGAGCCAACCATGGCGTCTATCATCAATCAAGAAATCCCAGAATTTTCAGCAGATGCATACGTAAACGGTGAGTTCAAAACCATCACTTCAGAAGACGTAAAAGGCAACTGGGCGATTTTCCTATTTTACCCAGCTGATTTCACGTTTGTTTGCCCAACTGAGCTAGAAGACATGGCCGCTCATTATGACGAGCTAAAAGGCCTTGGTGTTGAAGTATACTCAGTATCTACTGACACGCATTTCACGCATAAAGCATGGCATGATTCTTCAGAAGCTATCGGTAAAGTACAATACCCAATGATCGGCGATCCTACTGGTAAAATCACTCGTGGCTTTAACGTCATGATTGAAGAAGCAGGTTTGGCTGAGCGCGGTACATTCTTAGTAGATCCTGATGGCTTGATCCAAGTCGCTGAAATCCATGCTGGCGGTATCGGCCGTAGTGCAAAAGACATGCTACGCAAAGTAAAAGCAGCACAGTATGTTCGTGAAAACGACGGCGAAGTTTGCCCAGCAGCTTGGGAACAAGGTGGCGACACATTAAAGCCAAGTCTTGACCTAGTTGGTAAAATCTAAGTAGATATTTCATACTTAGATAAAAGTAGCGCTGTATCTTAAACGTCTGATTTAAGTCAGTGCTACAAATAAAGACCCCATTAACATAAGTTGATGGGGTCTTTTTACGTCTTAAGCATAGATATTGTTAGTATTATTTTTCAGCATATCTCTAAGTATAGACGCAATATTAAGCGCGAGACTGTGCTTTATTTTTATCAATGGTTTTATAAATCTCGTCTTTAAGCTGTAGCTTTCGTCGTTTCATCTGTTCGATTTCTTCGTCGCGACTGGCATGCTTGACCACATCGTTTTCAAGCTTATTGATTTGCCTATCTAGAGTTGTATGCTCGTCAAAGATACTCGCAAAATGCGTGTCCTTTTGCTTGAGCTCATCGATAATATCACTGTGATCTTGCCATGTGTCTGTCATTGTCATGTTGTCATCCTTGTTATTTAGTGCAAGCTTAGGATAAGCGTAAGCACGTTATGGTTAAGACGCTTATGATGGTGAGATTTTTTTTGGAAGGGGTGAAAGTTTAATGGTAATAAAGATAGCTACTTCACGATATTGATAATGCATATTGCTATCAATACCATTCGATTGTAGCGAAAAAATAGACCATGTACCATCACTATCATTTGTTTGTGTATTTGTATTTAATTATTTAAGTTAATAAACGATTGGTTTTATAAAACATAAAGTTTGAGTTTCTCAGCTTGCCGAAACTCGCTAAACGCTTGATAATAGACACATCAAAGGGCAAGAGCCCATTATATATAACCTTTTATACAAAATTATTAACACCAATTATTCTATATTTAGACGTGTAGCATGATAGCTGCCGTTACATATTCAGTCATAATGAGGAACAAACATGATAGATCAGAATTTATTAGATGCCGTTAAGAGCTATAGCGAAAACATGACACGTCCAATTACCTTTGTATTGGGTAATGGTACACATGCAAAACGTGCAGAATTGGTAGATTTTTTGACCAAGATTGCTGGAACAACAGACAAAATCAACTTTGATGCAGAAGCAACTGACGATAGTTTGCCTAGTGCGATTAGTTTTAAAGTAGTCAGTCACATTGATGGCGCATCAAACGACACTGGTATCGTATTCAGCGGTATCCCAGGTGGTCATGAGTTTACGTCATTGATTTTGGCGATTCTGCAAGCGGGTGGTCATACGTTAAAGTTGGATGAAGGCATCCAAAAGTTAGTTAAGCGCTTTAATAAGCCATTACAGTTCCAGACCTACGTGTCATTGTCATGCCATAGCTGCCCAGAAGTTGTTCAAGCATTGAACCAGTTTGCGCTACTAAACGATGGTATCAGCAACGAGATGATCGATGGTGCATTGTTTCAAGAGCAAGTAGAAGCAAATAAAATCCAAGGCGTACCAGCTGTGTTTTTGAACGGTAAGCCATTTGCTAACGGCCTAATCGACACTGCTAAATTGATCGGAAAACTGCAAGAGCAGTTCCCTGACTTACTGTCAGAAGTAGAAGACGATGCTGAGCAATTAGAGCAGCAAGACGTTACTATCATCGGTGCTGGCCCTGCAGGTGTGGCTGCTGCTATTTATACAGCGCGTAAAGGCTTAAGAGTTACAATGGTTGCTGATCGTATCGGTGGACAAGTAAAAGACACGCAAGATATCGAAAACTTGATTTCAGTGCCGCTAACCAACGGTACAGATTTATCTACTAACTTTGTCAAGCACTTAGCCGAATATAACATCACGCTAAAAGAGCATGTGAGCGTTAAAGAAATCGGTGAGACTGAAGAAGAGAACTACAGTATTCACCTAAATACTGGTGAGACTTTTAATACTCGTAGTATTATCTTAGCAACAGGTGCTCAGTGGAGAAAGCTTGGTGTACCGGGTGAAGAAGAAAATATCGGTAAAGGCGTGGCTTTCTGTGCGCATTGTGATGGCCCATTCTTCAAGGGTAAAGACATCTCAGTGATCGGCGGTGGTAACTCAGGCGTTGAAGCAGCATTAGATTTGGCAGGTATCGTCAATCACGTTACTGTACTCGAGTTCGCTGATGAGCTAAAAGCTGACCAAGTATTGATTAATAAAGCCAAAGAAAAAACCAACATTGAGTTCATTACCAGTGCAGCGACGCAAGAGATCAAAGCGACTGATGGTAAAGTATCGTCTATCGTCTACCAAGATCGCAGCACAGGTGAGACTCATGAGCGTGATTTATCAGGGGTGTTTGTACAGATTGGTTTAGTACCAAACACTGGATTCATCAAAGGCTTCGTTGATCTAAACCGCTTTGGTGAGATCGAAATCGATGAGCGCTGCCGTACAGATCGTAAAGGTATCTTTGCTTGTGGTGACGTAACCACCGTACCATTTAAGCAGATTAACATTGCGATGGGTGAAGGTAGTAAAGCAGCATTGTCAGCCTTTGAATACCTAGTCATGCAGTAAGCTGTTCAGTTTAGTTTCAGTACAAAAGGCCACCTCGGTTGAGGTGGTTTTTTTGTGCTATCGCATAAATACGTCTATATAAAAAAATCCTGATAATTAGAAAATAGCCACTTGCGTGAGCCAATAACGTGATTTCATTCAGAAAATATCAGTATTTACGTTACAAATTCGACATTTGCATTACAAACTCGTGTTGTTGATGCAATAATGTATGCAATAAAACCTATCATAGCGTCATGAACTATAAGGAAAATAGGCATGGAATACATTGAAGCTTTTTTTGCCCTAGTCGGGGATCTAACGTGGGGCTGGGCGCTCGTGCCTATGCTAATTATCTTTGGTTTATTATTTACCATCGTAGGTAGGTTCGCTCAGTTTAAATATTTTAAACGTATGTTCCGTGTGTTCAAAACGGATGAAGTAGGAGACGACGGAATTTCTGCTCGTCAGGCGTTGCTCGTTTCTATCGGTGGACGTGTGGGCGGCGGTAACATTGCTGGCGTTGCGGTTGCCATCTCTTTAGGAGGACCGGGAGCGGTATTCTGGATGTGGGTTGTGGCCTTAATTGGCATGATGACCAGTATTGTCGAGTGTAGCTTAGCGCAGCTTTATAAGCGTAGAGACACTGATGGTAACTTTCGCGGTGGCCCTGCGACCTATATTTTACATGGGTTAGGTAAAGACTATCGCTGGCTTGCCGTCATTTATGCGATCTCGCTACTACTGTCTTTTTCTATCGGATTTGTGGCGTTCCAGGGCAACACGGTAGCAGGCTCAGCGCTTGAAAGCTTTGGGATTGACCGCTGGATAACGGGTGTAGTACTGGTGATTGCGGGCGGATTCATTGTCTTTGGCGGTATTCAGCGCATTGCAAAGGTCGCCGACGTTGTCATTCCTGTTATGGCATTAATCTATATTGGTATGGCACTTGTTGTTATATTGCTCAATGTCACAGAGCTGCCTACGTTGATGGTAATGATTGTTAAAAATGCATTTGGTATTGAGTCTGTCGTGGGCGGTGGTATTGGTGTGGCGATTGAGCAAGGTATGAAGCGTGGTTTATTCTCTAATGAAGCAGGTCTAGGTTCTGCGCCTAATATTGCTGCCACCGCTTATGCCACTCATCCTGTGAGTCAAGGTATCTCGCAGTCATTATCTGTATTTATTGATACGATAATCGTATGTAGTGCCACCGCATTTATGATTTTACTGAGCGGCGTATATCAACCAGGTGCTGAAGTCGATGGTATTGTACTGGCACAGCAAGCGTTAACGACTCAGCTTGGGAACTGGGCGCAGTATATTCTGACTATATCGCTATTGTTATTTACACTAAGTTCTATCATGTATAACTACTACATGGGTGAAAATGCCATTAATTTCTTGATCAAAAAGAACATTAAAAAAGCGACCTTGGTTTTACGAATTGTCGTGATGGCGATATTATTCTTGGGCGCAGTGGCTCCTGCCGCTACTACAGTATTCTTCTTCGCTGATCCATTGATGGGCGTGCTAGCGTTAGCAAACTTATTGGCCTTGATAATGTTATTTCCGCGAGCCAAGCGTTTACTTGACGACTTTGCAAGTCAGTTAAAATCAGGGGTTAAAGAGCCGTTATTCGATGCAAAAGAGTATGAAAAGTTAGATCTCGATCTGAGCGCATGGGGTAAAAAAGCGGTAAAAGAGGCATTAGAGCAAAAGCAGTAAAACGTTATGCTCGAAGTCTTATCAAACAAAAAACCACTTTAGCTAAGCTGAAGTGGTTTTTTTATGCAAGATACTATTTATTCGCCAACGACAGACAGTATCTCGCCTGCTTCATCTTCTTCAATAGTTCGAGTTTCTGTCAGTGCTGATTGTTGCCATGCCTGTATGTACGGATGATTTAGCATAGTTTGGCAATACTGCTTGGTCAGTGGCTGCAAAGTAATATTGGACGCATCAGCATAAGTCTGTAATCGTAGCACCACTGGAGCAAAAAACACATCAGCTGCTGTGAAATCTCCGAATAAGAAACTGTCTGCTGAGCGAGTTTTTAAACAATCGGCAAAAATGTCTTCGATACGAGCGATATCTGCTAAGCAAGCACTACTTGGTTGTATCTTAGCCGTTGCTCGTATATTCATCGGCATCTCGTTACGCATGCCTGTCAATCCCGAATGCATCTCAGCCACGATGCTTTGGCAATAGGCGCTATTTATCCTACTTTGATTACTATTACGTTTTTCAGCGTTAGATTTATCATTGCCTGTCCAAATATCAATATCCGTAAAGTACTCATTAACATGAATAGCAATAGCTAAGGTGTCCCAAACGGTTACTTTATTATCTTTTTCACCATAGACTAAAATAGGTACTTTACCTGTTGGTGAATGCGCTTCAAGCGTTGGACGTGCTGATGGATGAAACAACTCAATAAGCTGCTCATCAAAATCAACATTGAATGCTTTGAGCAATAGCCACGCTCGTAGCGACCAAGAGGAGTAGTTTTTATTACCAATAATTAATAGCGGTTTTTGCATCATAGAGTCCTATTAAGCGATAACAGTAGCATTTTATTATGTACTCAATATTGAGTATTGACCAGTCTATAACCCGAGCCATATTTCTATCATTTAAATCCTATTCCAAAAAAACGCCCATCCAATATTTAGACGGGCACTTATTTAGAAGGACGCTTTTTATTTATTACATTCGCTATCATCAGTTCTTGTTTTTAATTAGGAAAATAACAGGCAGCGCAACGACATACATCAGCACACCGTACAAAGCAGCAGGCAGCGCGATGACGGGTAGTGTGCTCACACCCATGATGATAGGGGCTAAGGTAATAGCCGTCGTGCTATTTTGGATACTGGTTTCTATCGAGATGGTTTTGGTATCAAACCAGCTGAGCTTTAGTACTCTAGAGATTAGGATGCTAATAGCAAATAAAATAGCAATGATAAAGACAAGCTCTAAACCAATTTGAGTGAACTGTGATTGTAGTAGTTGCCAGTTAGAGGCAATAGCAGCAAAGACAATTAGTACAAAAAACACGCTGGCCAAGCCGTTTAGAAGACTGCTACGACGTACCATAAAGTCAGTAAATTTGTGGCGAGCAAGCATACCAAGAGACACTGGCAATGTGGTTAATAAGAACATGACTAAGCCAATCTTTATCGCGCTAATAGAGTTCGCCTGATCTTTCATAAAGTGATCAAAAGCCAACGTAATTAAGATAGGCAATGTAATGACCGATAGTATGCTGACCACACCGGTCAACGCGATAGAGAGCGCGACATTTCCTTTGGCATAGTAGGTCAGCATGTTGCTAGTGACGCCGCCGGGGCAAAAGCTAATCAGCATAATCCCAAAAGCAATCGCTGGTGGCGGAGCCGTCACTAGCACGACTGCTAGCGCAACCAACGGTACCAATACAACTTGATTGATTAAGCCGACACAGAACGCTTTTGGATATTTGGCAATGACCTTAAAATCACTAAGTTTTAGCCCTGCTCCTAGAGTGAACATAATGTAGGCAAGGGCTAGTGGCAGTAATGCTAGCGCGGTATTATTCATCAAACATTCCTTGTAAAACTAAATGCCATATCAAGATGGCGTTTTGAAAGTAAATAGCAGCGGGGCAACCTTGGTCACTATACAGCTGCTCACATTCCATGTGTTTTGGTATTTAATCGTCTAGCTAATGAGGTGTCTTAACCACCAAGCTAGATCAAGCCTATCAAATGATAATAGCGGTATTACGCTCGTATAGTAACCCACTTGTCGTGACTATTGAGGTTGGTCGAGGTTGCTGTACAGCTATCGGGAGGTGATTAGGCTGTTTGTGATTAATGACACTTTGAGCGTATTGAGCATAATGATAAGCGCAATAAAAAGCCCACAAGATTCTGTGGGCTAAATACGCTAACTGTCTAGTCTGTTCATGCTGTACTAGTCGTCTAGTAAATCCATTTGCTTAGCTGCTTCATAGATACCGTTTGAGCGGTTACCTGTGCGGCAAAAAATCAGCATTGGCTGCTCAGCTTGATTAAAGAAATCTGCAAACGTTTCGACATGAGTTTGGTTCAGCTCATTACCTGCAAAAGAAATCTCTTTATAAGCAAGTCCAGCTTCTTTGGCTGCTGCTTCGATTTCGGCACTGGTTGGCTGATTTGGCTCTTCACCGTCAGGACGGTTATTGATAATGGTTTTGAAACCATTTTCGGCAATCATAGGCACTTGGTCAGGCGTGATTTGTCCGGTAAAGCTAACTTCATGGCTCATAAGAGCTCCTTGTTTTTATTGGTGTTGTTGGGTTTATAAAACGTGTTAGTTCGAGCGACGGTTATCGTTATAACAGACCTTGCATCAATGCACTTTGGTACAGTAGCTTGGCGCGTGCCCCAGTGCCACAAAACATCAATATAGGCTTGGGCATGGAGTGATAGAAATCGGCAAACTGCTCGACCGTTAGCATACTTAGGCGCTCATCATCAAACGGTAGATGCTGATACGCTAGGTTTGCCTGTTCGGTAGCCGTTGCTAAATCGCAGCTATTAGGCTGTGTCTCAATTTCGGCATCTGGGCGAATATTAAGCACTGAGCGATAACCAAGCTCAGCAATCTTAACGCATTGGCTTGGGTATATTTGCTTATAAATCGTTAAATCATCGGTCATAAAATAGGTTCAGTTATATTTGTTAAAGTATATTTATTATTGATGGTTGGGCTAAGAATATCAAAGGACTATAAATCAGCATTTTTTAGGCCGATTTCTAGGTTAATTGATTCCCTATTTAGTGCGTCTAGCATAACACAGGCGCTACCATAGCGATATTGTGTTGTAGGCGACAATAGTAGTTGAGGTTGAATGAAAACTAATGTTATGGCTGTCGCAGCAATTTTGTTGTGGTCAAAATATAGATTATTTTAATGCATCGACAGCATCTAAAGTACTCAGATAGACTTGCCCTGATAGCTCGCTAATCAGTGGGGTGTGACCGATGATGTCCATCACAGGACCTTTGATAAAGCTAAAGTGTAAGCGCTTGTTTTGTAACGCCAACTCGTGGTTTAAGGTACAAAGCATTTCTTGGGCGGTCAGATCTATATGGTTGACGGCAGCCATAATCAATATAATTTCATTGGCATCGGGATATTGCTGCATGGCATTGAGGATGCGTCGATGTACAGATTCACTATTACCAAAGAACAAACTCTCATCGATACGTAACATCAATAAATTGTTAAAAGTTACGACGTCATGGCGATTGATATTACGAAAATGTCCTGTACCGCCCAACTGTCCAACGACAGCCACGTGCGGCTTACTCGACTGCCAGATGAGACTGGCGAATGACACCATTAGACCAATGACCAGCCCCGTGTTTAGCCCAAATATCAGGACACTGACGAACGCTGCCAAAAAGCTAGCACCATCTAAGCGATCGCGCTGCCATGCAGATTTCAACGTCGCGATATCTATCAGGCCAATGATAGAGGCCATGATAGTTGCGCCCAGTAGTGCATAGGGTAGTGGAGCAAGCGCATTGCTGAAGGCTATGAGCGCGGCAATCATTACCAGTACGGTGACGAGACTGGCAAGTGGTGTCTTAGCACCTGAGTCGGCATTGATAGCCGTACGCGAAAAGCCACCCGCAACTGCAAAACTTTGGAACAGTCCACCAGACAGATTGGCCAGACCCAGTCCAGTCAGCTCGCGATTGGCATCAAAACTCTCACCACGCAAGCGAGCATAAGTACTGGCAACTGAACTGCTCGACACGAATACGATCAGTGCCATCAATCCTGCGGTCGGCAAGAGCTTCAGCGCCTCTTGTAGGTCTGAGATATGCGGTAACGTAAAGCTCGGCAGCCCTTGTGGAATACGACCGATGGTCGCCACACCATATGTGCTCCAATGCAGTGCCATACTGAGTACAATAGCGATACCGAGTAGTATAAGCGGGAATAAGCGCTCTGCCCATTTGGCATATGACGATGATAGCCACGTCTGCCATATCCATTCACTTGCATAGCGATTGGCAACCAATAGCGTAAATGCGGTCACACCAATCGCTAAGGTCAATGGATGCAGCTGGCTGGCATAGCGCTGCATAGTAGATAGATACCCAATCAAACTATTGCCAGTGACTGGAATGTCGGTCAGATATTTGAGCTGACTGACAAATATGAGGACCGCTGCACCGCTTACAAATCCTGCGGACACACCGCGACTGATAAACTGCATGATCCAGCCAAGTTTTAACCTGCCTGCTATCCATAGCAGTGCACCTACCATCAGTGCCAATAGGCTGGCCATCAGTGCGTACTGTTCAGTGCCTTGCTCAGCATAAGGCAGTAGACCACTGGCGGTCATGATGGCGGTGATGGCAACGGGACCTACGGCTTGTACGTTGCTAGAGCCGAGCCACGCATAAACGAGGACAGGTACGATCGCTGCATATAGGCCATAGACAGGCGGCAGTCCTGCAAGCACCGCATAACCTAGGCTCTGCGGTATGACCAACACGCCCACCACTATGCCTGCGACGAGATCAGTCGGTAACGCTGAGAGCTGGTATTGACGCAGCCAAGCTGGAATCAGACGAGCGACGATAGAGGACATATCAATCACCACAGTAGATAATACAAATAATTAGGCGAGGGCGGCGTTATTCTGCTTTGGCACAAAAACGTTGATACAGTAGATCGAGTACAGCTAGCGCATCCTCGCTTGCGATACTATAGTAAATTTGCTTACCTTCGCGGCGTGTGGCGACCAGCTCGTCTTTACGCAATATACCCAATTGCTGCGATAAGCTCGGCTGTCCAACCCCGACCAAATCCTCAAGCTCACCGACACAATATTCACCTTGGGTCAATTGACAGAGAAGAAGTAGGCGATCAGGATGCGATAGCGACTTTAGTAGTTGGCTGGCTTGTAGCGATGCTTGCTGCATTTGCTTGGCAAGATCGGCAGGTACTAAATCTGCAGTATCAGATGACCCATCGTCAGTGGTACTGCGAGTAGGTGTACCTTCGGCTGAAATAGAAGTAGTCAGAACAAATTCCTTACATTAGATGGTAACAAATGCCATGATGTTTTGAGCAATATATATTTGATTATCAATGATATCACGCCACATAGCAAGTTATCACTAATTACATTATATAAATTGATAAATTGTATAGCGGTTGTTATATTGGTGGCATTAGATAAGTCGTAGGAACGCATTATATACGACTGAATATCATACTTAAGGGTTAATTAAAGATAAAAATTCCTATAGCCAAAATATGTATAAATAATTGAAGAGGCCGCCATGCAAGTTCATTCTTTTTTAGATAGCGATACAGAAACCTATACCCACGTACTTGCTGATACTGAGCAAAAATTATGTGCTATTGTCGATCCTGTATTGAACTTCGATGCTAAGTCAGGCAGAACCAATACCAGCAGTGTCGATGAAGTGATTGAGTTTGTACGTGAGCAAGATTGGGCGCTCAAGTACATTATTGAAACCCATGCGCATGCAGATCATTTATCTGCCGCCATCCATGTAAAAGAAAGCCTTGGCGGACAGTTAGTCATCGGTCAGCATATCACCGAAGTCCAAAAAATCTTTAAGCAAATTTTTAATTTTGACACCAGTTTCCGCACTGATGCCAGCCAGTTTGATATTTTGACAGATGAAGGCGAGACCTTAGAGCTTGGCAACATTACTATCACTGCGATGTATGTACCCGGACATACGCGTGCCGATATGGCCTATCTAGCCGCTGATGATGAGAAAACAGTGGTATTCGTTGGGGATACGTTGTTTGCGCCTGATGTCGGTACAGCACGCTGTGATTTCCCGGGCGGTGATGCTAAAACACTCTATCAGTCTATTCAGAAGCTGCTAGCACTCCCTGAAGATACCGTCATGTATTTGTGTCATGATTATCCGAGCAAAGGTCGTCAGCATTGCCCAACGACGACAGTAGCCGCGCAAAAACTAGAAAATATTCATGTCAAAGACAGTATAAACGAAGCAGAGTTTGTGCAGATGCGTGAGCGCCGTGATGCGACTTTAGATATGCCCCGCCTTATCATCCCTGCTGTACAAATCAATATCGATGCCGGACATTTTCCCGAGCCAGAGGACAATGGTACGCGCTATCTAAAAGTACCGATCAATGTCCTTGGTGGATAAGTTAAACAGTGCAATAACTGAAAGTCATTACCTGATGCAGCTCTACGTAAGTATCGTATGATTGATATCTATAAGAATGCTAACCTGTAGACTGTCCGTTTTTAGATACTGTGTATGACCAACTGCAAGCGCTAAAGGCGGCAATAACTGGAGAGAACAATGAACCCTTACGAGCGCTATGTGTTGCCAAAGATGATAGATATTGCCTGTAGTACGGGCAATGTCATGAAAGCACGTTCCAAAATTGTTCCGCAAGCGCTCGGTAAGGTGTTGGAGATTGGCATTGGCAGCGGTTTGAATTTGCAGTTTTATGATGCTAATAAAGTCTCTTCTATTATCGGTGTGGATCCAGCAGCTCAGATGCAGTCGCTGGCTCGTGAGCGTGCAGCTGACATTGGCATTCCGGTTGAAGTGATAGCTGTCGATGTACAAGGTATTCATGCTGATACAGATCAATTTGATACGATTGTAATGACTTTTACCTTGTGCAGTATTGATGACCCAGTAGCCGCGCTCCGAGAAATGGCGCGCGTGCTAAGACCTAGCGGTCGCTTACTATTTTGTGAGCACGGACTGGCACCAGATTCTTCTGTTGAGCGTTGGCAGCATCGATTGACGCCTTTTTGGAAGCCTATAGCAGGTGGGTGTCATTTAAATCGCGATATTCCGGCGCTTATTAGAGAAGGTGGTTTTGCTATTGATGAGTTGAGCGAAGCGTATTTGCCCGGTCCACGGCCGATGAGCTATGTGTATAGCGGTGTGGCACAGAAACTCGCATAAAGGATAAGCCCAATTAACTATGCTAAAATTATTCATGTAATCAATCAACGCAACGACGACTACAGCTATAACTACAGCAAGCAACGTAAATAGCCTTTAGATAAGAGCGTTCATGAACAGTATTTGAAATAACAAAATAATTATAATAGGAATTAAATAATGAGTGAGCAAAGTTTTCATCTAGTATGCCCACATTGCCAAGCAACCAATCGTGTACCTGCTGCACGATTAAGCGCTGCGCCAAAATGCGGTAAATGTGGTCAGCCATTATTGACTGCCAGTCCACATGAGCTAAATGCGCAAACAGCTAATAAGGTTATCCAAAAGAACGATGTACTGACTATCGTGGATTTTTGGGCGAGCTGGTGTCAGCCTTGCATCATGATGGCGCCAGAGTTCAAGAGCGCTGCTAGCCAATTGCCACAGGTGGTCTTTGCCAAGGTACAAACGGATAAATACGAGCAGGCAGCCGCTCCTTACAATATTCGCAGCTTGCCAACGATGGTTGCTTTTAGAAACGGTAAAGAAGTGGCGCGACAATCAGGCGCGCTACCAAGTCATCAAATCATTCAGTGGGTACAAAGCTTACAGTCTTAGTATTAGTCAGGCTAGATTATTTTTTCTCCAAGCTATCTAAACGCTCATGTTTTCTTATAAAAAACCGTAGCAATAAAAAAGACAATATGCGATCTGCATATTGGCTTTTTTTCTATTTCATGTACTATTTTATGGTGTCATACACTATTTTACGGTATCAGGCACTATCTTAGTCGTGCAGATAGCATTGCAATTTCTTAAGCTTACTCACCATAAATCTTGATACCATTGGCAAAGCTACAACGCTGAATGCGGGCAGATTGGACAATTGCATCACGCTCACCGTAGAGACGCGATAATTTTGCATCACGTGCTTTGGTATTGTTACTTTTGCCTAGACCAAAGCTGATATTCGGCGAGATACCCCAGCGTCCTGCAGAGACACCAACACCGACGCCTGATGCCGATAGGGTAGACTGCTCATTGCGTGCCGCTTCGACATAGCGGTTGACACGAGTATACTCTTGGCCAAGTGCTTGGCAATTATAATTTTGATAAGTACTTGGCGGTACATATTGCGGGGTGATGTTACCAGTAGAGGCACAGCCTGAGAGCGCAAAAATGCCAGCTAGTAGTGTCGCTGTCGTAAACGTTTTCATAATGGCTCCAGTGGCTAAGTGATTGTATTTATATCTATTTAAGATAGCAAAAATAGCGCAATTAAGATATTGAAAATCCATCGATGATTAAAAATTTTCGCATCATATCATCAACACATCGACAGCTTTCTAAAACGGTTGCTTATTAAAATAGAAAATCGCCTATTAAAATAAGTTTGCTGGCTTGGCAAAGGCAAGTATCACGATACCAATATAGGCAACGGCAGCGATAAGAATGCCTGTTTTTCTTTGCACAGGTGTCGCATCAACCTTAAACGCTTTAATGCTTGAACTAATAGCAGCGATCAGTAAGATAATTTTGGCAAACACCCACTGTACAGGAGCGTTGGCACCCATCAATTGCATTAGCATCATTGCACCTGACAGGATAAGCAGGGCATAGATAATATGCGTGGCTATTTTGACCACACGTGGTGCGCGGCGGTCTGCGCTGAGTACTAAGTAACTTTGATATAAAAATAGCACAACAGTCAGCGCTGCCATCAGCATATGTAGATGTTTCATTGAATATTGCTCCCTCTAAAACTGCATTATATAGGCTAATTTAAAATATGTAGTTGCGATGCAAACATAATCGGCTATTTGTTTTGACCGGCACATAATGGACTCGCAGGGCTTTGACCTTGCCATTCTGTCGGAGTATAGGCATGGATAGCGAGGGCATGTACTTGGCCGCCTTGTGAAGTGAGTAAAGGCGTGACTAAGCCATATATCAGCTGATGACGCCCGACCAGTCGTTTGCCGTCAAATGCATCGCTAACGATAGTGAGCTTAAAGTGGCTTTCTTTACCTTCAAAGTAACCGGCATGAGACATTGACTCATTAATCAGTTCGATATGCTGCGGCGCAAGTGCCTGTAATTCGGCATGAAGTGCGTCGGCAGTAGGTGTAGTAGGTGTGATACTCATAACAATCCTTCAATGTATTTTGTGCAATTTGATTGGACAATCTTCAAATAATATTTATCGGCATTATAACAGACAAGGTAAGCGGGATAGCGTGCGATTGCCAAATCGAACAATTGCAAACCCTGCCGATTACAGTGCTTATCAACTACAGTGCTTATCAACTACAATGCTTGTCAATTATAAAACCTGCAGTGTCCTAGCTATAACTAAA
The DNA here is from genome assembly GCF_002836735.1 of Psychrobacter sp. 4Bb. Taxonomy (GTDB): domain Bacteria; phylum Pseudomonadota; class Gammaproteobacteria; order Pseudomonadales; family Moraxellaceae; genus Psychrobacter. Next base: position 88,413 of record NZ_PJAS01000071.1, read on the forward strand.
AAAGCAAAGCACAACGCTTTGGCTGTACTTTGCTTCTATGATATTTGAACAGGCACTGCTAAAACCTAAAAGTCGCTAATTAGCTACTTATTAGCGACGCGACTGTTGATATAGAGGCGTAACTTTTGGCATCAATGACTGTAACTCTGCGATACGGCTACTGCTTGTTGGGTGAGTGCTGAGGAATTGTGGTGGCTCACCTTGGCTTGCTTTTTGCATTTTTTGCCACAGGGTAACAGCCGCCTGAGGGTTATAACCTGCACGTGCCATCAGCTCAAGACCGATCTGATCGGCTTCGCTTTCTTGAGTGCGACTGTGGGGTAGGCTCAAGCCTAAATTACCAGCAGTACCTGCTAGCTCAGCCTGTCCTTGTGATAGGCCGAATATACTGGCAGCCAGACCGATACCAGTTTGGGTTGCATACTCGCGTGATAGACGCTCGCGTGAATGCTCACGCAATGCATGAGAGATTTCATGACCCATAATGGCAGCAATCTCATCATCAGTAAGGTTCAAACGATCGATGATGCCTGAATAAAACATGATCTTACCACCCGGCACCACAAAGGCATTTAGATCGTTAGACTTAATGGTGTGTACTTCCCATTGCCACTTGGCTGCATCTGCGCGATAGACGCCAACTTGACCAACTAAGCGGTTCGCAATATTTTTTAAGCGGTTTAGCTGAGCGGTGTTGGTATCTAGCACACCTTTTGATTTTGCGTCTTGTATTGTTTTGGCATAGCTTTGGGCAGATAGTGCCAATACTTGCTCACTAGACACCAATAGCAACTGCTGACGATCAACACCAACCGCGCCAGTACTGGTCGTACTGGTACAGCCAGTCAAGGTCAGGGCTGACAACGAAGCGGCCATTACCGTCGTACTCAATAACTTCTTCATAAAAATATCCTCTCTATAAGATGGAAAAACATAAAGCCAAACAAGTTAAAAAACAGTGCAGCAGATGAGGGAGCCGTGTTTATTAATCTTTTAGTAGTGCTTATTCATCTGCTTAAACAGTAAAAGTCTACCTTAACTGCCATTGGACATAAGTATAATAATGTTAACCACCTAAAACCAAGATAGGAAAAGTAACAATAAAGCGTATGATTGTAAGTGCGATATCTTTTTATTAGAGTGAAAATAGTAAGTTTTTACTTTATCGATTGTCTTATGACCAATATAAAGCTGAAGGGAGTAGAGCCTAGGCTTAAAGTTCTATAATTAACGTGAAATATTTTTAATTCAATTAAAATTAATTCCTGTTTTTAAATCAATTGCTTATGTTTGTTTATCCGATAAAAAGGGCATTTAGCTAAAAATATTAGAAATAAATTCTAAAAAAGGTGTTGACACCCACAGAATATTTGCTAAAATAGCCAGCCTATCGAGACGGAGTAGTTGTTAACAACGCTACGGATTGATACTAAGCGGGAATAGCTCAGTGGTAGAGCATAACCTTGCCAAGGTTGGGGTCGAGAGTTCGAATCTCTTTTCCCGCTCCAAATATGGCTTGAAAAAGCGCAAAAAGCCTCACTTCACAGTGAGGCTTTTTTTTATGTGTAAAATCTGTCCTAAGTCAGCTAATAGCGAAAACATAGAAATCAAAAACTAAAGCTAACTATCAGCAAGACAGAGATTATCGATATTGAAGAATAGATGCGCACCCCGAATACCTGAGCAAACTAAACCTATAGCAACATAAGGGCATCCAATGCCACCAAAACCCCTCACATTAATCAGTGCCAAGCTCGCCTTTATCATATCCGCCATCGTCATCGGTATCATGGGTATCACCATGATCGGCTTTGGCTGGGTGCCGCACCTGTCTCTTATATTGGCTATCTGTGTGCTACTGGCTATCGGTATGTATAAAGGGCTCAGCTTTGATGACATGCAAGCGCAAATGGCCTCAGGCGTCATGCGCGGTATTGGTGCCATCTACCTGTTCTTCTTTATTGGACTGATGGTTGCGGCTTTGATGATGTCGGGTGCGATTCCTACACTCATGTATGTAGGTTTTCAGCTTATCTCACCTGAGTACTATTATATCTCTGCCTTTATCTTGACCTCTATTATCGGTATTGCCCTAGGTAGTAGTTTGACGACTGCAGCTACTTTGGGCGTGGCGTTTATTGGTATGAGTAATGCGTTTGATGCCAATGTGGCGATAGCAGCGGGGGCAGTGGTATCAGGTGCGTTCTTTGGCGATAAGATGTCGCCATTATCTGATACCTGTACTATTGCTTCCTCTGTCGTTGGTATCGATCTGTTTGAGCATATTCGCAATATGATGTATACGACAGTGCCTGCATGGATACTGACAGTCGTCTTATTTTGGATGTTCTCAGGACAGACGACCAGTGCTGATCTGAGTCAAGTAACCATATTGCAAGGTCAGCTGATAGACAGCGGTTTGGTACATGGATATTCGGTACTACCGTTTATGGTATTGGTTGGATTGGCATTGTTTCGGGTCAATGCGATTTATACGATTATCTGTACGATTGCCGCGGCATTGATCATTACTTATGTACACAGTTCACCAAGTTTTGGTCAATTGGGTGGTTACTTGTTTGCAGGCTATGCCCCTGCTGAGTCATTAGAGTTGGGTGAGGTAGGTGGTATGCTGTCACGCGGCGGTGTACAGAGTATGTTCTTTACTCAGGCGATTGTGATACTGGCATTAAGCTTAGGTGGTCTATTAACGGCACTGGGTATTCTGCCAGCACTGCTATCTGGTATTAAGGACACATTGACGACTTCAGGACGAGCGATATTTGCGGCAGCGATGTCGGCACTAAGCATTAACGTACTAATCGGTGAGCAGTATTTGAGTATTCTATTATCAGGTACGGCCTTTCGCTCGACGTTTGAGCGCTTACATTTACATCCTAAGAATCTGTCGCGGACGATTGAGGATGCAGGAACGGTGATTAATCCATTAGTGCCTTGGAGTGTGTGCGGGGTGTTTATCAGTCAGGCGTTAGGGGTGCCGGTATTAGACTACTTGCCTTATGCGTTCTTCTGTTATTTGTCACTGCTGCTGACGCTGCTATTCGGGTTTACGGGGCTGACGATTAGTCGGGTTAAAGAAGGGAAGGTGACTCAAAACCAGTAACAATTGATATCGTTAGAGATAATAAGAGTGTTGATTAATACTGATCCCAGTACGGATTGTCACCGAATTGCTCTGCAATAAAATCAATCAAGTAACGACAACGCTGCGACAAAAAACGATTCTTTGGATAAACAGCATAAGCGGTTAGGGTTGGCAGTTGATAGTGTTGGAATACAGGTACAAGCTCGCCCAGCGCCAGTTGTTTATAAGCAATAAAAGTCGGCACAAAGGTAATGCCATGTCCTTTGACTGCCAAATCTACTAAGAACTCACCATTGGTGGCTTTGATTTTGGCATCTATCGTACGATGATGACTTCTGCCTTCAGTATCCACCAAGTTTATACTATTGGTTTGACCGAGACTGTATTGCAAAAGCGCATGGTTGTCTAAATCGTCTAGCGTCTCAGGCATGCCCATTCTTGCCAAATAATCGGGACTGGCGCAAATCACACAACGAATCAATGCCAATTTTTTTGCTTGATAGCTAGAATCTTGTAGCTCGCCGATTCGAATAGCCAACTCATAGCCTTCTTCAATCAAATCGATACGTCGGTCAGAAAAATCCAGATCGAATCTCAGATTGGGATGTTTATTGGCGTATTTATCAATCACATCGTTCAGATGCATGAGTCCAAAGGACAACGGCGCTGTCATTTTTAGCGTACCTTCAATACGCATGGGAGCGTCAGTAGCATGCTCATTGACAGCGTCAACCGCACGCAAGATATTATTCACTTGCTGATAATATTGCTCACCAGCTTGCGTCAACTTAGATTGGCGGGTAGTACGGCTGATTAGTTGACTGCCTAAACGCTCTTCCAATTCTTTAAGTCGGCGGCTGACGGCTGATTTTGCAATATTTAACTGCTCAGCAGCTTTAGTAATACTACCTGCCTCAACAATGCGTACAAACATCGCCATGTCTTCTAATTGACCCATTATCGATGCCTCATGATTGTTCTTACACCAAGAACTTATATTTGTGATTATTGCTGTTTATCCCATGCTAGTCAACGCCTATAATCGCGCTATTCTCTACTTAGAGACATGATTAAACACACTTTTGGAGCATTATTATGGACAAGTTACAGCAATTTAGCGCACCGCTCGGTCGTCTATTATTATCAATCATTTTCATCTTTGCAGGCATTGGTAAAATCACAGATTATGCGACTACTCAAGGCTATATGGAGTCAGTAGGTGTGCCTGGTATGTTACTACCATTGGTAATCGCGTTTGAGGTACTAGGTGGTATCGCTGTCTTGCTAGGTTATAAAGCTCGCCCAATCGCTTTCTTGTTCGCCGGGTTTAGCATCGTGTCAGCTATTCTTTTTCATCAGTTCTGGGTTGATGAATCACAGATGATCTCATTTATGAAAAACATTTCGATCGCAGGTGGGTTTTTGATGATTTTTGCTCATGGTGCGGGTGCTTACTCAATAGACAATAAGCGATAAACAATCAGTAACTGATCTACCTCTTATACGCTTACGAAGAACAATCATGAATGGGTACTTTTAAATAAAAACAGTCATGAACATTTTCACAGAACATTTCAACAGCAGACAGTTTTTTATATAAACATAACTTAAAGTAATTTATATAAAGTTAGCTGTGCTAATATATGTAAAAAATCTATATTACGTTAAAACCGCTCTGATTGTTCTATAAAAAAGAATAGTTAATTGCATTTAGTGTTGTTTATCTATGTAGAATTAATAATTATAATAAGCCTATTGTTTAAATAGATTAATCGATAATAAGTATATAGAGGATTAATCTGTTGATAGCTAAGGATAAATAATGAAAACAATCTATCATGCAGCAGACTCACGTGGCGATGCCAATCATGGCTGGCTTAAAAGCAGGCATACCTTTAGCTTTGCCAATTATCATAATCCTGAGCGTGTGGGGTTTGGTGCCTTACGCGTTATTAATGATGATTTTGTCATTGGCGGTCAAGGGTTTGGCAAACACTCGCACCGTAACATGGAGATTATCAGTATTCCTCTATCCGGCAAGCTCGCTCATGGCGATAGTATCGGCAACGAGGGCGTCATAGAAACTGGTGAGATTCAAGTGATGTCAGCGGGTACAGGCATTACCCATAGTGAAATGAATGGTGACGATGCAGAGGCTGTGAGGTTTTTGCAGATTTGGGTGATACCAAACAAAATGGATGTCGCACCGCGTTATCAGCAGGTACATATGGGCGATATCATGCGACCTAACGAGCTTAGCCAAGTGCTGTCACCTAATGCCGATGATGCAGGTGTTTGGATTCATCAAGATGCTTGGTTTAGCATGGGTGGTTTTGACGAAGGTATATCGCAAACTTATCAGTTAAATGACTCTAACAACGGTGTCTACGTATTTGTCATCAGTGGTGAAGTCGTGATAGATGGCCAAGTCCTGTCTATTCGTGACGGCCTTTGCATTTGGGATATTCAGAGCTTTATGATGGACGCAACAGTAGCTAGCCGTGTGCTAGTGATGGAAGTACCGCTATTTATGTAGTCAAGAACAAAGCTCTTTATCAATTAAAGCATTTATATCAATAACCATTAACGCTAAAAATTATTTTTATTAATAACTATTTTACTAACAACATGGAGAAACACTATGTCAGATTTAACAACACTACAGCAGCTTGCAGAGAAACGTCGTTCTATCTATGCGCTAAGCAACCAACTGCCAGTAGCTAACGACGAAATCGTGAAAATAGTTGAGCATGCTATTTTGCACACGCCATCGTCGTTTAACTCGCAATCAACGCGTATCGTTGTATTGTTCGGCGATGACCATCGCAAGTTGTGGGATATGACCGAAGATACATTACGCGAAATCGTTGGTGACGAAGAGAAGTTCAAATCGACCAAAGAGCGTGTCAATGGTTTCCGTAACGGAGCTGGTACGGTGCTGTTTTTTGAAGATCAAGCAGTCGTTAGAGGCATGCAAGAAGCAGCGCCACTATATGCTGACAACTTCCCAATCTGGGCAAGTCAAACCAGCGCCATGCATCAGTATGTTATCTGGACGGCACTAGCCAGTATCGATGTTGGCGCAAACTTACAGCACTACAATCCAGTAATCGATCAAAAAGTAGCCAGCGCTTGGGATATCGACAAAGACTGGACGCTAAATGCACAATTGGTATTTGGAACGATTGAGCAGCCAGCGGGAGAAAAAGCATTTAAGCCAGTCGAAGAGCGTATGAAAGTGTTTGGTGCGTAAGATAGAGTAGTCTATTCTATATAACCCCAAAAGCTTAATAGTCCCAAAATATCAATATTCCTAAAAGCTTACGTAAAAAAAGCGCCACTCAGTAATATCTGGGTGGCGTTTTTTTATTGGCGACATTCTTTTGTTGAGGGTGAGAATTGTAGATTTTATCGAATAGCCTACAGCTAAGCTAAATTCCTGCAGAAATTACGCAGAGATTAACGACTATTTACGTTGCATCAAACTGTTAGCGACCCATGCTGGACCGATTAATAAAAACTGTAAATCTTTAAAGAAAGAAGGTTTTTTACCTTCGATTTTATGCCCAATGAACTGGCCAATCCATGCAACGACAAATACCGCTGCCCACGCTTTAAAGCCCCATGGCATCGCTGCCATCACTGATAGACAAATAAGAATAAACATTCCCATTGCTAAAAACAGTGGCGTAGATAAACGCATATAAAACAGTAATACCAGTGCGCTTAGTACTAAGGTAAACCATACGGATAGCGACATGCCCATGCCTAACAGGCTGACAAAAATGGTTGGCACACATAGCCAATGGATTTTTTTATTGACCAAGTTTTGGTGACTGACAGAGTACTCACTAAGCCACTGCTCTAGCGTACGTTTAGACATTTTGGGTTGACGAGACATACTAACCTCCCTGTTAGTAAATAAGATAAGTAACTGATACTAGCTAATGGACTCGCTACTGATCTCAGTATGAATATGATTGTTAATATCAGTTGTAGCACTAATTGCGCCTGTCTACCATGTTATCTGATAGACGGCACAGTCAAGTTCACTCGTACTATTGATACTATATCAGCAAGATTTTATTCAAACTCCCAAGGGTTCTTTTCTACAAGAAACACATTATCCTTGCTCGCTGCGATGCCATTCATAAAGGCCGATAAAGGCGTTTACTTGATACACCATAGTCTGAATAGCAAAGATATAGTTACCAGACATCAGATTCACAATGAGCCAGACGAAGTTGACGATGATCCATAACCACCAGTTAAACGAATAACGCAGAATCATCGCTGCCTGAGCGGTAATAGAAAGCACAAAGGCAATCACATTAATCCAAAAGAAAGAGATAAATCCCAAAAACAGACTACTATCATCTTCTACGACCGCATAGCCGTAGCTCGCTAATAAATCATTTATCGTAGGAAAAAGGGCAAGGCCAATGACGATAAATGCAGCGGTGATTAACCAAACAGCTTTACTCGCTGACTTGGGTATCATGTCGCCATCAGGGTCGGTGTGCTTTGACCAATAAAAAATACCGTAAACATGGGTAAAAAAGTTAAATAGTGGAGCAAGCATTAAGCCTACTGCGCCAGACGTTGTCTGTACGATGACTTCGCCTGCGGTTGCCCCCATACCAAAGCCATTGCCCATGACGTTTTTGCGGAATGATAACGAGACCACGCAAACCAAACCAATAAATGAGACTGCTAAGTAAAACCAATCAAGCGTGGTATGGTCTGTCGTGAGCCAAAAGCCTGCGGATAAGGCAATGACACCGCAAATAAACCAAATAATAATCCATTGCATCGCCCATTTTCCGGTGATGTTGTCCAATAGCTGAATACGCATCGCTTTTCCCCTAAAGTAAATACTGATGTCAATATAGTGCTAACTACCATGTGCTAGTTAAATAACGTGTGCTAGTTAGATAACATATGCTAATTGAATAAATTATTATAAATATGCTCAGTACAGTTTATGATTTATTGCCATAGATATATTGATCAATCAATAACAATGCTTGCTGATAGCGAGCATCATAGTCAGGCTGGTCAATCATATGCGGCGTAATATCGTGACGCGCAAAAATATCTATCAAACGCTGCTCAAAGCGTCCACGCGCTTCGGGTGTACCCAAAGATCGCATACCATCATCAACCCATGGCGTATTGTTATCTAACATAATGGTGTGGTCTAAACGAAACTCATCAATACAAGCAGCCACAAAGGGATGCGTGCGACCCTCATACTCTTCACAAAATGCTTGCGTAGTGACAAAGTCAGTATCAACGATGGTGATAGGGGCAGTTGCATTGGCTTTAGCTTCTCGGATTGCTTGAGCATGATCAAGACAAATCGGGCCATAATCACTGTACTGTAATCCAACCTCGCTACCACCCAAATCTGTACCGACATACAGACGCCCCATTTCTAAGGCAAAGCTAGCACCATAATAATTGGCCAGCTTATGGACTAGCGTTGTCTTACCTGAGCTTTCCCCGCCGACGATAGCAACAGTCTTAGTATAGTCGGCGCGTGCTTGTGGGTGAAGTGCTGACCAATGGGCAACTGGATCACGCGCAATTGCATAAGAGTCAAACTCAGACTGTAGCGGCGTAGTAACGACTGGCAAAAGCAGCTGCTCTTGTATGTCATTGTGAGTGAGCGGATGGTTGTCCGCCATAAACAATACAGTCTCTGCTGATAGTGATAAGGCGTCTATCAAACGTTGCAATTTGGCATTACTAGCAGCGACATCGATACTGACATCATCGCTAGTGTTATACAGATGTTCGTGCAGCGGTAGCTCGATCTCATGAGTAGTATGGATATGAATAAATGGCAAGTCGGCACAGGCCATCTGTAGCCAACGCGCTTTGTCTTGTAAGGTGATAGTAAAATCTGGATGAGGCGATGGATGCGCCATAATGACGATATGTAAGGTTTTGGCTTGTCCTGCTGCATCCAATATGCTGCGCATCTGCCCTAAGTGCAGGGGCTCGAAATGTCCAATCATCAATCCAGTGTCGTACATAGTTATCCTTATTATTTTTTATTTTAATCTCAGTGTTCCATGTCTATTCCAAAGAATACAGCTAATACTGTCTAAGTTAAATGATCCAAAGTAGACATTTATTAAGAACAGTAATACCAACCACGTTCTTTACTTCTACTATTCTTCGTAAAGGTATTTTTATCTAATAGTTGAGCAGTGTCCTAGTTTTCATCATAGAACATCTGAAAACATAAGTTGCTTATCAGCATGGTATAAAGGTTTTGGATGATTTGCAGGTGGGTTATTGTAAAAATGAGGTATATCTCACGTACACGGAATCGCAGGTTTTTTAATCGAGGGTTCTTTTAATCGAGTAAAATTGGTTAGCTAAAAGGTTATTCAGATTATCAAAAGTTTGACTCGATTTTAGCGTTATAAAGCAAGCTTATCTCTTTGATTAAATTAAAAATAACAAGATATGTAAAGCGAAATTGCAAGGTTATAGCAACAAAGATGATTTTGAAACATTTTGAAATAACTATTTAAAATCAGGGGCTTGCATGGTGCTATGACAGATTAGGGTAAGCTTGAGTAGCATAAACTCACAAAGTACTGCTATACCTTCAACAGATAAATCCTGAATTATTGATATACTGATCCGTAAGTTAGCAAAGCAAGATAATGTTTTAGCTAAACACTTAAGATAACTAGAAATATAGAATAAAAAAATAGACAAGAATAGAAAATAGAGAGGTATTTGATTTGACTAAGTTAGCAAAATTACATCGCTCACCAAACAATCGCATGATAGCAGGTGTGATGGGTGGCATTGCAGAATATGCTGGTTGGTCGCCAACATGGGTGAGAGTATTATTTGTCATTATCTCATCGTTAAGCGCAGCAGTACCAGGCATTTTGATTTATATCATCCTATGGATAATTATGCCAAAAGCCAACAATCAGTCTTATCAATAATAGAATTCTGATAATTATTTTTAAAATTAGCTTTTTTAAAATTAGGTTTTCTGAACCAGTTAAAGAGTCAAGTTTAAGTTAGACGTAATTGTTAAAAACAGTAGACCTCCGAAAAATAAAAAGCCTGATCAATCAGGATGCCCAAGATACAATTTTCCTCCTGCCCGAATGCTAGCGCATTTGGGTATTTTTTTATTTATTGTATTAGTACGACTTCTATGATGATTTGCCTGAAAATACGCTATATAACCGAGGTTTTGTGCCCACTATGCAAATTTAGTTGATGTAAATATGGATAAAATAGTCAATTTTTAGTAAGGTGAGCAGGCAGATAGAGTCGTTGCCGAATAGGTCGCGCGTGCGCTATCAGAGATTTATTTAATAATACTCATTTCACAGTGGCTTTACTATGAAAACCGAAACTATGACATCCCAAGCGATAACCCCGATGACACAAGATAAAGACTCTCAACCGATGACTTTTCAAGATTTAATCTTAACTTTGCAAAATTATTGGGCCGATAAAGGCTGCGTGGTATTGCAGCCTTACGACATGGAAGTCGGTGCAGGTACTTTTCATACCGCGACGTTTTTGCGCTCGTTAGGTCCTGAGCGCTGGAATGCGGCCTATGTACAGCCATCACGTCGTCCTACTGACGGGCGCTATGGTGATAACCCGAACCGCCTGCAGCATTATTATCAGTTCCAGGTTGTATTAAAACCAAATCCACCGAACATCCAAGAGCTGTATTTGGACTCACTACGAGCCATTGGTATTGATCCATTGGTGCATGATGTGCGCTTTGTAGAAGACAACTGGGAATCGCCAACGCTTGGTGCATGGGGACTTGGTTGGGAGATTTGGCTAAACGGTATGGAAGTCACGCAGTTCACATACTTCCAGCAAGTCGGCGGTATCGAGTGCTTCCCAGTCACTGGCGAAATCACTTACGGGCTTGAGCGTTTGGCCATGTATGTACAAGGCGTTGATAGCGTTTATGATTTGGTCTGGGCAGACGGTGAGTTTGGCCGTGTCACGTATGGCGATGTCTTTCATCAAAACGAAGTCGAGCAGTCTACCTACAACTTTGAGCACGCTGATGTGCCAATGATGGGCGAGATGTTTGATTTTTATGAGCAACAAGCCGACAAATTGGTCGATGCAGGATTGCCATTGCCAGCTTATGAGATGGTATTAAAAGCATCTCATGCGTTTAACTTGCTTGATGCACGTGGCGCTATTTCAGTGACTGAGCGTCAACGTTTTATCCTACGTGTGCGTACGCTTGCTCGTAAAGTTGCCTTTGGTTATGTTGAAGCTCGTGCCAAATTGGGCTTCCCGTTGGCTGATGAAGAACATCGCCAAGCCGCACTTGATAAGTATTTACCAAAAGAAGACGTGGCAGCAGACACCTTAGCAGCAGATGGCGTAGCAAAAGAAAATACTGACACTAACCAATCTACTAACGATAAATAGGAGCATCCCATGAGTACTATTCTATTTGAACTGGGGTGTGAAGAGCTACCTCCAAAGAGCCTAAAACCATTACGTGATGCGCTACAAGCCAGTGTTACTGAGCAATTAACTGCAGCAGATATTACCTTTGATAGTATCAAAGCCTTTGCTGCTCCGCGCCGTTTGGCCATTCAGATTCAAGGTATTAGCGATAAGCAGCCAGATCGTACTGAGCAAAAACGCGGACCAGCGATTAAAGCGGCATTTGACGCAGAGGGTAATCCAACACGTGCGGCCATGGGTTTTGCCAAAGGCTTAGGTATTGAAGCCAGCGAGCTTACGACGATCAAAACCGACAAAGGTGACTATGTTGGTTTTGAGCAGACTATCCGTGGTCAAGCGACCACTGAGCTACTGCCTGCAATTTTTCAAACTGCACTAGATAATCTGCCGATTGCTAAGCGTATGCGCTCAGGCGCTAGCCGTAACGAGTTCGTACGTCCAGTACAGTGGGCAGTATTGATGCAGGATGATACTGTCATCGATGCCACTATCCAAGGTCATCAGACTGGTACGCAAACGCGTGGTCATCGCTTCCATAGCCCTGATTATCACAGTATTGCTCATGCCAATGATTATGAAGAATTACTAAGTGGTCTAAAAGTAGTAGCAGATTTTGATAAGCGTCAAATGCTGATCAAAAACCAAGTCAAAGCATTGGCAGATGAAGTTAATTCTGATGCCATCGTACCGCAAGATTTGTTAGATGAAGTCACCGCATTGGTTGATTTCCCAATTGCGCTAAGAGCAAGCTTTGAAGCGCGCTTTTTACAAGTACCGCAAGAAGCGCTTATCTCGACCATGCAAGCGGATCAAAAATATTTCTGCTTAACCGATAAAACTGGCAAATTGCAGCCGTATTTCATTTTTATTACCAATATCGAGTCAAAAGATCCTAACCAGATTATTGAAGGTAATGAAAAAGTTGTACGTCCACGTTTGGCTGATGCAGAGTTTTTCTTCTTACAAGATCAAAAGCAGCCATTGTTTGCGCTCACAGAAAGCCTAAAAAATCGCGTATTCCAAGACAAACTGGGTACGATTTGGGAGAAGTCTGAGCGTATTGCCAAGCTAGCAGCATTCATCGCTACATTGATGCAGCAGCAAGGCCACGATATCAATGTTGATGAAACCGTACGTGCGGGCATTTTATCTAAAGCAGATTTGGCTAGCTCGCTTGTCAGTGAATATCCTGAATTACAAGGTATCGCAGGCACTTATTATGCGCGTCTAAACGATGAGCCTGAAGCGGTTGCAGCCAGTTTAGAAGAGCAGTATCTGCCGAAATTCAGTGGCGATGTATTACCACAGACACCGATTGGCATTTGCTTAGCCTTAGCGGATCGTTTGGATACATTGGTTGGTATTTTTGCGATTGATCAAGCACCGACGGGTTCAAAGGATCCGTTTAGCTTACGTCGTTCTGCTATTGGTATTCTACGTATTTTGATCGAAAAGCAGTTGCCGATTAACCTGGTAGCGCTCGTTGAGCAAGCGATTAAAGGCTATAGCGATGCTGAAGGTAGCAAGATCGCCAAAATGGGTGATACTTTTACCCAAGTCATGGCATTCTTAAACTCGCGCTACCGTGCGATGTATACGGAGCAGGGCGTTAGTGTCGATACGATTCAAGCAGTGCAAGCGATTAACCCGCATATGCCGCTTGATTTTGATCAGCGTATCCGTGCAGTGCAAGCATTTAGCGAGCTATCACAAGCGTCGATGTTGGCTGATTCAAACAAACGCGTTGCTAATATATTGGTCAAGTCAGAAGGTGATGTTGCTGATACGGTAGATGAGGCACTACTGTCTGAGTCTGCTGAGCAAAATTTATATGCAAATGTGAAGCAAGCACAGACAAGGGTACAACCATTGCTTGAGCAAGCGGACTATACACAAGTATTGCAAACGCTGGCTAGCTTAGATGAGCCGTTGACCCAGTTCTTTGATCAAGTAATGGTCAACAGTGAAGATGCTGCGCTTAAAAAAAATCGCTTGGCATTGCTAAAGCAGGTTCGTGCCTTGTTCTTGACGGTAGCTGATATCAGTGAGCTACAGCTGTAACTCTGCTAAAAGCTAATAGTTACTTTAACTTGATTGTTGTTTTAACTTGACGGTTACTTTTAATAAAAACCTGGCTTATCATGGCCAGGTCTTTTTGTTGTACAGTTGACTGATTTGTTAGTAGGTTTATCTAGTGGATATAACCAGTCAGTTAGCGCAATCAGCAATTAAACGGTAAAGGCATTGTATTATCGCTATTATTGACGGTAAAATTTATGCTATCAAAACGTCTTAAATAATCTTATTTAGTAGATTTTATTATTTCTCACGTTTACCTGTAATCGAAGGAGCACTACTGTGTTTGCTGTTATTATCGTCATCCTTATTATTTGGGCTTCAATGTGGGCTTTTTATAAGTTTATGTACCCACGTGCGCCTAAAAGCATGATGCCAAAAGAAGGGGATGTGACCACACCGCGTCAGTGTAATTTCTGTGGCAACAGCTTGGCTGAATATCGCGGTGTACTCGAAACCAAACCAAGTACAGCTACCGATGGCAATATTGAAGCGAACCAAGAGTTATTCTTTTGCAATTATGAGCATCAAGCAGACTTTCATGCAGGCAAGACCTACACGCCTTATACATAAATAGATAAATGATTGACCAAAAAAAGCGCCTAACTTTATTGGCTAGGCGCTTATATGTTTAATACAGTACGATGTATCTATAGAATAGAATGAGCATCTTTCATAATTTTATTGAGCAATGCCTCAGACTGTTTGTCTTTCTGCAAGCGATCTTCATCACTTCTTTGATTGGCATGGATTTTTTCATATAGGTTTAAGCAGCACAGTACCAGTATGCTTTCTTGACTTAGGCTTGGCGCATCTCTTTTTAGATCGAGCGCATAGTTGTTGATATATGAAACCGCTGACAGTAGCTCTTCTTGCTCATGTACTGGACAAAAGATTGGATAAGTAACCCCAGCAATCGCAATATCAACTTTTTTAATTTGTGGTTCTGGCGCTTTAGGTGTTTTGGTATTAGATTGTGCCATGGCGCTTGATATATTTGATGCTGCTGGTGTCGTTTTTTGCGCTGGTACTGGCGCGCTTGTTACTGGCACACTTGGCGCTTGAGTATTTTTTAGTTGTTTTTCTATCGATTTGCTTTGGTCATCGGTCATGATAAATCCTACAATGTCTGGTCAGTGAAATGAGTGATATCAGATTTTACAAATAGCATTGGTAGCTCAATAAGCAGTACGTCTTTGTTATCTGCTACAAGAATGCGTTAGCCTTCTGCTTGATCGATACGAGTTAGGCGCTGTAATACGACTTGCGTACGCTCGGCTGCCAATTGGTTCTTCTTTTGCAGCTCACTGTTTTGTTGTTTGATATCGCTATACTGCTGCTTTAGCTCATTATTATGTTGTTGCAGCTCGCTGTTTTGTTGTTGTAATTGGCTGATCTGTTTTTGCAGTTTGTCTTGTTCTTCACCGATCATATGGTGCGCTTCTGCAAGACTCTGATAGCGCTTATCGAGATCGTTCAGTTGTTTTTTGGCACCGTCACGTTCGTTATGACTGTTATCTAATTTGGTTTTTAGGGCGGCAAATTCTTTTGAATCAGTAACAGGGTGTTGTTTTAAGCTGCTAAGTTCAGCACTGACAAGCTGATACTGTTTTTTGATGTCGAGTACCATTTTTTCTAATATTCTAAGTTGATCATACATAGTCAGTTTTTATCCTTAACAAGTAAGCGTGAATGAATTTTGTTCGCTGTATTTAATAATGCCATAGGTGACCGCATAATATCTATATCAACAAAGTAATTACAAGCATCAGGCTTTGTCTTTTCACTTTTATTTATCGATGATTTGTCCATGACATTTTATCGCGACTATTTTTATTTTATGAGCAATAATCAATTACTAGGACATCTATTATGAATGACAATATCTCTGGCTGGAATACTTGGCTGACTGCGTTTGATGATTGGACTGACGTGTCTATCAGCGAAGTGCATGGCATGATGACAGGGCTTATGACGGCTTGTAATGCACCCGACGAAGCAACTTGGGCTAAGGTGTTTGAAGAGCTCAGCTTTGCTCCATTACCAGAGCTTGCATTGACCTTGCTGACAGAAGAAGCGGAAGACATCGTTTTTCAGCTAAAAGACAAAGATGATGCCTACGCGTACATGCCGCTCATCCCAGATGATGAACATGATTTATACGAGCGCGTGATGGCGTTGAAACAGTGGGCAAACGGTTTTATGACCGGTTTTGGTATTACCGATTGTGGTTTGACCAGTGAAGAAAACGAGATGCTATCTGATTTGGCTAAGATTGGCGCAATTCGTCTCGAAGATGATGAGGACTTTGAAGGTGGGGAAGAGTCTTATCTTTATATCTATGAATTTGCTCGTATGGTCCCCGTAAGCTTTGCCACACGTAAACGTAAGGCTGTCAAAGATATCGCGCTCATCGCGGGTTTGTCTATCGATGCTAAAACGACCAAAGAGCTACAGGCAGAAGGTAAGCTACCAAAACCAATGCCGCCAGTGGTGGATGTGATGAATCATAACAATCCATCGTAAGGCAGCTCTGACACATCATAGTTCTGAAAATTGTAGTAAGGATATTTTATGATCCAAATTAACAGTAGTAATAGCGACAATGTCAGTAATAGCGATAATGTTGATAGTAGCAGCGATGTCCAGCTGAAAAGTGCTGAGCATCCTACTCAAAGTCTCGATTGGCTAACACGTCTCATCGCCTTTGATACGGTCAGTCGCCATTCTAATTTGGCTTTGATTAACGATGTAAAGTCTTATTGTGAGCAGTTAGGTTTGACGGTAGATTTGACTTTTAACGAGGCTAAGACCAAAGCCAATTTGTTTGTGACCGTACCAGCTGGTGAAAATGCTGATATTATCAATAACGGTCTGGTCTTATCAGGTCATACCGACGTTGTGCCAGTTGATGGACAAGCGTGGTCTTCAGAGCCGTTTACCGCGACGATACGTGGTGATAAGCTATACGGACGCGGTGCATGTGATATGAAGGGCTTTATCGCTTGTGCACTAACGGTATTGCCACAAGCCGTGCAGTTATCGAATAGCGGTCAGCTACGTCGTCCGTTGCATTTGGCATTGTCGTTCGATGAAGAGGTTGGCTGCTTGGGTGCGCCATTGATTTTGGCAGACCTAAAAGCACGCGGCATCATGCCTGATTACTGTATTGTCGGTGAGCCAACTAACATGGCTATGGTAGTTGCACATAAAGGCATCGCGGTTTATCGTTGCCGTGTACATGGCAAGTCGGCGCATTCGTCACTGATTGCACAAGGTGTCAATGCTATTAGCTACGCTAGCAGATTGGTTGGCTATGTAGATACGCTTGCTGAAGAGCTGAGTACTCGTGATGATAACGATACGTTGTTTACAGTGCCATACTCGACATTGTCAGTAGGTACCATACATGGTGGTACAGCGACCAATATCGTGCCCAACCTATGCGAGTTTACTTTTGACTATCGCAACCTGCCGCACATGACGCAAGACGATATACTAGCGCCCATTCAAGCCAAAGTCGCTGAGCTAAACGCCCAAATGCAAGCGCGCGCGCCAGAGACTGGCATTGAGCTGATGCAAGAAGAAAGCGTCCCAGCAATGACAGATGACGATAGTGCTGAGTTGCAATTATTAATCGCTGCGTTGACAGGAGATGATGAGCGTCATAAGGTGGCTTATGCGACTGAAGGCGGTCAGTTTACCAATGCAGGTATCCCAACGATTATTTGTGGCCCTGGTAGTATTGAACAGGCGCATAAAGCGGATGAATATGTGGAGCTTAGCGAAATTGAACGCTGTGATGCGTTTTTAAAAAAATTGTTAGATAGCTGTACGACTCAGCCGTCTATGTAATCGTAATTATTAAGTAGAATGCGTGTCGTTCCTTTAGTAATTTCTGTGAGACTTTTTTGACATATAGGTATAAGTGACACCGTCTTAATGGCGGTGTTTATTTTTTAGTCGCATATTTAAGTCGTATAGCCTTTCGTATTAGAACCATTTACACATGACAAAGTAGGGGTGGGTTGATGTCTTGGCATCTGTTTGCAGTGTTTTTCGCAAGTACGTTTTTTATCTCAGCGACCCCTGGTCCTAATATGCTGCTGGCATTTCAGTACGGCATGAACTATGGCGTCAAACGAACCTTATGGACACTGGCAGGTCTGAGCCTTGGTTTGTTTGTATTACTGCTATCGACACTGCTTGGATTAGACGTAATCAGTCGCCAGTCACCGTGGCTACTGACAATCATTAAAGCCGTGGGTGCAGTATACTTAATCTATTTGGGTATCAGCTCATGGCGAGATGCTGGCGATGGTAGCTTGATGAGTGATGCTAAAGAGTTGAGTGCAGAGGTAGCAGCAGACTATGCTGCCACTGATGGATTGCCTACACCACAGCCGCGTTCGCTCTCTAGTGCTGCTACTAAAATTGCACCGAGCAATACGACCTTATTTCGTACCGGCGTTTGGGTGTCACTGTCTAACCCAAAAGCTATCTTGTTCTTTGCGGCATTTTTCCCTAAATTTATCAATTTCAGCGCGCCACTATGGCCACAATATGTTCTATTGACCATCGGCTTGTTTTTGAGTGAAACGATTTGGCAGATCGTATATACCTTGGGTGGCAAAAATCTAGCAAGTTGGCTCGATGTTGGTAATCGCTTAGCGTGGCTCAATCGTGGATGTGGGGTGATATTTATAATTATCGCTGCTGCTTTATTGGCTGAAGTGTTAAATAGTTTTATAGCTTAAAAACTACCGATACGATCTTAAATCAAAGTGATCAATTAAACACACGTTTATTAAATTATTTTCTATACAAGCCAAATTAATTATTGACTTTAATTTTTAAATCGTTATTATTGGCTCATTGATTTATATCGCTTATCTTTCATAAGCGATAAATCGTTTCAATTAATCTGCTATTGTCGCCCTGACATTGGCCACAACCTATGGAGGAATCATCGTGTCCTATATAACTACCAAGACGTTTTTAAAGATTAAATGTGTAAACCACATGACAGCAATGACACCTTCGAAAAGGTTTGGCTAAATTTTTATATAAGCTATTGAGTGATGTCCTATTTACTGATATCAACGAATAGCCTTCTGTATCTACTTGCGCTATCTCTTTTCTAAGTCTACTGTGTCAAATTTGCTCTGCGATCGTGCTAGGTTATATTGCGCTTGCTGTTATCTGTTTACCTAACATTTTTCTTTACCGTTGTTGCTAATAAAGCGACTCAGGCTATGATTTAGCTAAAGCTTTTCTATGCATATAATATTTACGCTGTGGCCGACGGTTCTGATCTATATTATCTTTCTTTAAAATGTCCATAATAAATAAACCATGAGTTTTTATTAATTTTTTAATTAATAAGAATACGGTTTTTTATTACCTAAATTTTATAATTTATTAATTTCATTTCTTGTTAAACGTTTCGTTTAATTGAGATACATAAGTAATGTCTAAAAATTATAAAATTGGTAATGATAAAAAATGCATAGTTATAAAATAATAAAATGGAAATAATAAATTATGAGCATTCAATTAGTATTAAACAAAAATCCCAAACACGGCGTGCCAGTCAAAATTTATACCTCGGATGTTGAGCAAGGTGCGATGCAGCAGTTACGCAATTTAGCCCAGCTAGAGTTTGTGCATTCCCACATTGCAGTGATGCCCGATGTGCACGTTGGCAAAGGCGCAACAGTCGGTAGCGTGATTCCGACCAAGTCAGCCATTATTCCTGCGGCGCTCGGTGTGGATATCGGCTGCGGTATGAACGCAGTACGTTTGTCCCTGACGGCGAGCGATCTACCTGATAGCTTAAGGTCACTGCGGTTGATCGTTGAGCAACAAGTGCCAGTCGGCTTCAACATGCACAAGCAAATCCAAGCCAAAAATTCAACGCTTGATCCGTTAGGTAAACGCCTAAAACTGATTACTGATAAACACCCGGGTTTGCTTAAAATGCTCAAAGGTTTTGAGCGTACTTGGGCGAAGCAGTTGGGAACACTCGGCGGTGGCAATCACTTTATTGAGCTGTGCTTGGATGAGAACAATGATGTCTGGGTCATGCTGCATTCTGGCAGTCGCGGCATTGGTAATTGTATCGGTCGCTATTTCATCAACCTTGCCAAAAAAGAGCGTCAATCACGCTTTGGTCATGTGCCTGATCGTGATTTGTCTTATTTTGCCCAAGGCTCTGACAGCTTTGCTGATTATGTTGAGGCAGTTGGTTGGGCGCAGGATTACGCGTTAGAGAATCGCCGCGAGATGATGCGTTTGGTGATTAAAGCGCTGCAATCGCCGCAAGCAGGATTGCCACGATTTCAACTGACCAAAGAAGCCATCAATTGCCATCATAACTATGTCAATGAAGAGGTGCATTTTGGCGAGCAGGTTTACGTGACGCGTAAAGGTGCAATCAGTGCTTATGCCGGTGAGCTTGGGATTATCCCAGGATCTATGGGCGCAAAGTCCTTTATCGTACGTGGTCTGGGCGAAGCTGAATCGTTTTGCTCGTGTTCGCATGGGGCAGGACGACAGATGAGCCGTGGTAAAGCCATGCGAGCATTTACCATCGACGAGCTAAAAGCGCAGACGGATGGCGTCGAGTGTCGCAAAGACAAAGGTGTCATAGATGAAATACCCGGAGCGTATAAAGACATCGATGAAGTGATGGCCAATCAAACGGATTTGGTTGAGGTGGTGCATACGCTTAAGCAGGTCATGTGTATTAAAGGCTAATGAGTAAAACCATAGGGAGTCACGACGGTGTCAATCGAGCTAAATGTACGAAGTGTACTATTTGCGCTCGATTTCCTAGTCGTGATCCCACTATGCTGTCACTCGAACATATAAAACAGATTTAGAGTTGTTAAAAATATAGGTAACAATATGAGCTTAAAACAAACCTTAAAAAAGGCCAAACAGATTGAACGACAGTTAGAGCAGCAAGCTGAGACAGGTGTGCAACACTCGCTAGGCACAGTCAAGCCGCGCAACTACTTGGCACTGGATCCACTATTAAGAAAAGGTGGTATTCATGAAAAAGAAGATATCGATATCGTCCGAAAAAAACGTCGCCGTGAGACCAAGCAGCAGTTACGGAAGACAGATTGGCTATCAGAGTAGCAATCATTCATCTTAATCTTAAATTTAAACAACAAAAAAGCCGTTAGCTATACTAGCAAATGGCTTTTTCTTATTCTTACTCAAACTTATAACTTAACCACTATGCCAATACTTCGATTAGCTCGCCTTTTACCATGTGCGGGCTGACGAAATCAGTAATACGTACGCTCACGAGTTTACCCAACATCTCATCCATTTTCTCAACATCATGGGGGAACATAACGGTACGAGTGTTATCCGCCGTGCCGATTAAGCAATCAGGATGACGGTTGGCAACTTGTTCAACCAAGACGCGAGTCGTGGTACCGACCATCTCATGCGTTTTGGCAAGTGTCGAGTCAATGATGACTTTCTGAAATTCAGCCAAGCGAGCTTTCTTGGTGGTGAAGCTCACATCATCTGGCAACTCAGCGGCTGGCGTGCCTGGACGCTTAGAATAGATAAAGCTGTAAGAGTGATCGAAGTTCAACTCTTTTGCCAAGTTTAAGGTATCTTGGAAGTCTTGATCAGTTTCACCAGGGAAGCCAATGATAAAGTCGCTCGATAAGTGAATGTCTGGACGAATGGCTTTTAGCTTATTAATCTGATTAATATAAACGTCGATTGTATGGTTACGCTTCATCGCTGCCAAGATAGCATTTGAGCCACTCTGAACCGGTAGATGTAAGTGTGATACTAGCTCCGGCAATTGTGCATAGGCATCAATGATATCATCAGTGAACTCTAGCGGATGGCTGGTCGTATAGCGAATACGCTCGACACCATCGACATGCGAGACATAATGCAATAGCTCAGCGAAACGGCAAATACTGCCATCGTCTTTTTCGCCACGATAGCCGTTGACGTTTTGACCCAATAAGTTGATTTCACGGATACCTTGAGCGGCAAGGCTGTCAATCTCAGCCAATACGTCATCAAGTGGACGCGACAATTCTTCACCACGCGTATAAGGCACCACACAGAATGAGCAATATTTTGAACAGCCTTCCATAATAGAGACAAATGCTTTGTAGCCTTCTACTCTTGGCTCTGGCAAAAAGTCAAACTTTTCGATGCTAGGGAATGACACATCAATCGTACCAATACGATTTTTAGGTGCGATTTCACGTTGCTCATTTGATTGATCATATAATTCTGGCAGGCGATGCAAGGTTTGCGGGCCAAATACCATGTCGACGTAAGGCGCACGCTTCTGAATGTTATCGCCTTCTTGTGAGGCCACGCAGCCGCCAACCCCGATCACGAGGTCAGGACGTTTTTCTTTGAGCTTGCGCCAGCGGCCTAATTCTGAAAATACTTTTTCTTGGGCTTTTTCACGGATGGAGCAGGTGTTCATCAGCAGTACGTCGGCTTCATCGATATCATGAGTCACTTCCATACCGTGTGAATCGCCAAGCACATCGAGCATTTTGTCAGAATCATAGACATTCATCTGACAGCCTTGGGTGGTGATGAATACCTTCTTGGTTGCGGCTTTTTCGACGGGCGCTTGGGCTGAACTTGCTTCTTTGAGTGCAGTGACAGCACGTGCGGTGACAGTCGTCTCAGCAGCAGCATCGTCATCGATGCGGGGATTGAATACAGTAACACTCATAAGGATAAGTCCATGATTGACCAAAAATATAGCGGAGTAGCCGATTAACAGGTGGCGTATTTTATCACAACCCTGTGCCAATGTGAAAAATTAGCACGAGCGATGGGGTATCAATATGATAAATAATTCATAGCAGTATCAATTATTTACTGTCGTTCATATTACTATTCATAAAAACTGCGGCTCACTATCACTTCTATGTTACACCGTGCTGTCCTATTTATTAACAAAAGGTAAAGGAGATAGTTGAAAGCACAATGAGTATAGTATGATGATTGCTATACCCTTGGCGGTACTTAGCGAACCGTTATTCACATATTTATAGAGATATCATAAAGAGAGTCAGTATGACAAAATTGCGTGTTGCGCATAGCATCAAGGATGAAGAGTCTATCAGTCAAAAACACGCGTCAAAGCGAATCACAGTAGGTACGCTACGGTTGAGCGCGTTGAGCGTGGCAACAGCGGTAAGTGCACTTGGTGTGTCACAGGTCGCTTGTGCCGAGTTGACGTGGGGCGATGAGGAAAGCTACCAACAAGAAAGTAACTATCAACAAGATTATCAGCAAGACAGCAGTATTGACTCATTTATGGCAGCTGCCATCGCCGCAGATCGCGGTGATATAAGTGCGCTCTATAACTATGAGCAAGTCATGAGTGGCGGCTTGTTTGCGATGTATCCGACTTATTGGCGCATGAATCTAGATCTCAATTCACAGAGTTCAGCGGCGGTCTCGCAGTTTGTGCGTCAGTATCCAGATACAGTTATGGCTGAGAAATTGGTTGCGGATTTTGCGGAGACCAAAGCAGGATCGAACGATTATGCCTCGGTTAGACAGGTAGCCAATTTGATTACCAATGCCGATGCCAGTGAGCGTTGTGCGGTTGCGCTTGGGTTTAATAATGGTGGCGACACCATGCGTGCTATGGCAGCCAAATCTGATGTTTGGCTAACCACCCAAAAGCAACCAGCATTGTGCGATCAGCTAGCGATGGAGATGAACAACAATGCGCTGATTAGTAATCAAGATCGTGCGGCTCGGCTCAAGCGTATGCTACGTAAAGGCAAGACAGGCGATATTATGGCATTGTCCTCACGCCTTGGTACGCCAATTGCTTATTCGGCGCTGAGTGAAATTCAGCTAAACCCATCTTCTTTCTTTAGCCGTTTTGGTCGTGAGCCTGCAAGCCAAACCAACCAATACCTATATATGTACGCAATCGGCCGTATGGCTGACAAGTCTTATCGCGAGGCGGCGCTACAGTTAGACTTTGATATCAAACAAGACAATCAGCGCGCGGTCAAATTGTTGAATGACGAAACCCGACGCTATGCTTATCGTACGCTTGGCGTGCAGCGTATGAATCACAACACTGATGACGGCTTTAACGCTGAAGCAGTGGATTGGTTCCGTAACAGTTTAGACAATGATTTTAATTTTGAAGAAGCTGAAGATTACGCTATGGCAGCGATTCGCTTCGGTCGTTGGGATGATGTGGTAGAAGCTATCTCAAAAATGGACGGCGAAACGCAAAAAGAAGCCCAGTGGCAGTATTGGCTGGCTCGTGCGTATGAGCAGTCAAGCGATAGTAGCAAGCGTAATACGTCCAAAAAAATGTATCAGAACCTAGCAAAAAGTAATGACTACTATGGCCTGATGGCAAAAGATAAAATAGGGCAGCGTTTTGATGCTAGCCGTTTAGGTGGTAGTAATTTGCCTAACGTCAGTACCGCTGATCGTGCGCGCGTCATGCAAGATGCCAACTTTGCCCGTGCGTTTGCGCTGTACAACTCTGAGGCTAGTCGTACTTATGCCAACCGCGAGTGGAACTGGGCTGTAAAGCAAGCTCGTGATAATCGTGATGACAATTTGATTATTGCCGCTGCTCGTCAAGCCTATGATATGGGCTGGCTCGATCGAGCGATTTATGCAGTTGATAATACTGATAGGGTGGATAGCTTAGCACTCTCGCATCCAATGCCGCATCAAAGCGCAGTCGTACGTTATAGTGAGGCAGCAGGTATTGATCCAGCATGGGCGTACGGTATTATGCGTCAAGAAAGCCGTTTCGTATCTTCTGCGCGCTCAAACGTAGGCGCGAGTGGACTGATGCAAGTCATGCCTGATACCGCAAAATATATCGCTCGTAACCTAGGCGAGACGTATAGTGCGAGCCGTGCCAATAGCGGTGATACCAATATCCGTTATGGTACGTGGTATATGGGTGATATTTTGGGCAAACTCAATTATCAACCAGTATTGGCAACCGCAGGCTATAATGCTGGACCTAATAATGCCAAACGCTGGCAGCCAGTTTATGGCTCACTTGCCGCAGATCAATATGTAGAGTCGATTGCATTCCCTGAGACACGTAACTATGTCAAACACGTGATGGAAAACGCCACTATTTATAGCAGTCTGTTGGGTCGTGGTCAGCCGATTACTCAGCGTATGGGTACGGTGCCAGCTGGATTTTAATCACTGAACTTGCATTTGATAAACCACTAATGATTTATTGTTAGTGGTTTATTTTTATCTGCTAATTTGCTTTGTCAATTGATCAACTCTGATTTGCTCAGGCAGCACTCATCTAGCTAAGGTAAATTTCACGGCCGTTATCCTTCAGTGCTTTATCAACATTTATCGAGATTCCTGACGATGTCGTCAACGTTTACGTTTTTGCTATAGATTAAAAAAAACGTTTTGTTACCATTGCCTTAATGGGAAACCCTATTTTTCAGTCTTGTTCTTAGGTCAATGCGTGTTTTATGTATCGCGTCTAATGATTTAAGTTATAGCCTATGTCTTATCATTGCTAACTAACTGCCTTCAGTCCTATGATCAAAAAATATTTTAGTCTGTCTACGTCGCCAAAAACCAAATATTCGTTATCTAATCGGATATGCTTTTTATCGAAGGCAAATACAAAGACAGATACAAACCTGAGCAACAAGGCTGCTAACTCTATGATGCGATTGCGTGCAGGTTTGGCTAGCAAACACAGTGTAGGTAGTATTAAAGCGAAGATGAGCTTCGGCGCTTTACTGCTTATACAAGGTGTTGTATTGCTACCAGCACAGGCGGCTAGCACGGTTAAGACTGGTCAGCGCGTATTGATGATTGAGATGACCCCAGCATTATGTAATATGCAGCCAACGCGGGCACGTATGCGTCAGTGTTTAGAAGGGTATTCATTGACCGTATCTGGTCTAGATATGGGATATGGTGAGCGCTGCGGTCGCGGTAGTGAGCCACGC
Source organism: Psychrobacter sp. 4Bb (assembly GCF_002836735.1). Taxonomy (GTDB): domain Bacteria; phylum Pseudomonadota; class Gammaproteobacteria; order Pseudomonadales; family Moraxellaceae; genus Psychrobacter. Next base: position 114,090 of record NZ_PJAS01000071.1, read on the forward strand.
CTTACCCCGCTACAACTAAAAGTCGTCAACCGAATCATGCCTGACACAACGGTACGTAGCCAAACGTGGCAACGTTATGGAGCTTGTAGTCCGCTTAGCGCCAGCAGTTACTTCCGCCAGATTACCAATTATGCAGGTGGATTGAAATTACCGAACGAATTAAATACGGGTAATAGTTATACCGTTTCCAAATCACGGTTTGTCAGTCAAATGACCCGTCTCAATAGTGGTATGTCATCAAACAGTGTGGATCTCATCTGTCAAGAAGGCAGCCGTCGCCAATCGATACTCACTGATATACACGTGTGTTATGAAGGTAGTGATTTTGGTACTTGTCATGACGTTGTAGACAGCTGTGGCAGTAAATTTATCATTTCAGGTGGACGATAGCCTTTACTTAGTTATCTGCTCAAACTTCTTTTTTGATACCGTTTTTCATTTCACTTAGCCCAACTTAATAGTGCAAATTGCCTATTTTGACCATTATATCTACGTATAATACAGTGAAAATATGCTTTAGTTATCATGTGCTAAAACCCTCTAGCGCTTTATCTGTAAGCGTTTAGCCTCTAAAAAAACCCTCTCGTATAAAATGTAACAATATAATCCCTGACGGGTCTATGACTGTATCTAGACGGTCACTGCGATGAAGTGCTACACTAGCTCTCGGTTTATACATGCTGCTATGCGGCAAACAAGTCGATATCTAAAATGATAATCGTTCATTAGAATTATCTAATAATTAATTAGGGAGTATTCAATGTCAATGAAACAGCCTTTACGTGTTGCCGTCACTGGTGCCGCTGGTAATATCAGCTACGCGATGCTATTTCGTATTGCATCTGGCGAGATGCTAGGTAAAGATCAGCCAGTTATTTTGCAATTACTTGAAATTACGCCAGCTCTTGACGCCCTAAAGGGTGTGGTCATGGAACTAGAAGACTGTGCATTCCCATTGTTGGCTGGTATCGTCCAAACTGACGATGCTAATGTCGCATTCAAAGATATCGATTATGCTTTACTGGTTGGTGCACGTCCTCGTGGCCCAGGTATGGAGCGTAAAGATTTGCTAGAAGCCAACGCTGCGATTTTCTCAGCACAAGGTAAAGCATTGAACGAAGTCGCTAGCCGTGATGTAAAAGTATTGGTAGTCGGTAACCCTGCCAACACGAACGCACTTATCGCTCAGCGTAATGCACCAGATCTTGATCCACGCAACTTCACTGCAATGACGCGTCTAGACCACAACCGTGCTATGGCGCAGTTGGCTGGTAAGACTGACAGCACTGTAAATGACGTGAAAAAAATGATCATCTGGGGCAACCATTCGTCAACTCAGTATCCAGATCTAACCGCTTGTACAGTAAACGGTAAGCCTGCGCTAGATTTAGTTGATCGCGAATGGTACGAAGCAAATTATATCCCAGAAGTACAACAGCGCGGTGCTGCAATCATTAAAGCTCGTGGTGCATCATCTGCGGCTTCTGCTGCCAACGCTGCTATCGCACACATGCGTACGTGGGCATTAGGTACTGATGAGAACGATTGGGTATCTATGGGCGTTTACTCAAACGGCGAATACGGTATTGCTGAAGGTTTGATCTACTCATTCCCATGCACATGCACTAACGGCGACTGGTCTATCGTAGACGGCGTTGATGTATCATCAGATTTTTCGAAAGAGAAAATGGCTGCCACTGAGCAAGAGCTTAGTGAAGAGCGTGATGCAGTAGCACATTTATTACCGTAAATCTAAGCTGCTATACGATAAGCTATGATGTAAGTAGCAAAGATAGGTAGTATAAAAAAGCCCTCTGAAATATGAGGGCTTTTTTTATGTCTATAAGAAATAGGCAAATGAGAGCAAATTAGCTTACTGTTTTAAATTGATAAAAGCTGTTTACCGTTAATACAATTGATAACGTTAGATAAACGTTGATTAACAGCTATTAAAATAAAGCTTGCTACAATGAATGTGTCAATTTGAATAATAAGCACACTAAACAATAAGTACGAGCCTATTCGTACTATTTAAGGAGAAAGTTATGTTGGGTGAACCAGAATATAGTATGAATGAGTTATTTGCTCAGTTAGGTCTAGATAGCTCTGATGAAGCAATTGATGATTTTATTACAGAAAACCAACTAGCTAGCGAAGAAAAACTAACAGAGGCTAGTATTTGGACGGATAATCAGCGTATGTTCCTGCAGGAAGAATGGCAAAAAGATGCAGCATGGGTAGAAACCATTGATGAGCTAAATGTCCGTTTACATCCTGATGCATAAAGACTCATAAGCATATTTGAGAAACCCCGCAATAGTCTTAATATCGCGGGGTTTTTTTATGTCTGGAGTAACACTAAACTTTAAATTTTCTTGTCGCGCCATTCGAGTAAGTCAGCAACGTCTCGATAAATACCCGCTTTTAATGCTTCTAATCCATCATAACGACGCTCACCATGCAAAAAGTGCAGGAAACGTACGTGTAAGTTCAATCCGTACAAATCAGCTTGCAACTGCGGAAAGTGGACTTCTAGTCGCCAGTCATCACCTTTATCAACAGAAGGTCTTTTGCCAATATTAGCCGTGCCAAACAAACTATGCGGACGCAATCCGGCAACACCTGTATGACCATCGGAGGCAAGCGTAGTCAAGCCATTAGCGATCACATTACCATTATCATCTAAGCTCACCACGTCAACTGCAAAAATACCATGCAGGGCAGGCTTTATACGCTGTAAATCGATATTTGCGGTAGGGAAGTCTATCGTACGACCTATCTGATCGCCGCGCACAACCCCTCCCGTGATTGCATAGTCACGACCAAGCAACCTGTTGGCTGCTTGAAGATCACCTGCCAATAGTAAATCACGAACACGAGTAGAGCTGATACGGGCAGCGTCGTTATCGATCGTATCAACACTGTCGCTATCAGTATTATCGTTATTAGTATTGCTATCAGTGACCGTATGCAGGTTGGTCACATCCAAACCATAACCACGCAAGAACTGACTGTCGCCAGTACGGTCATGGCCGAAGCGAAAGTCATCACCCAGTACCAACGCTTTGACGTTCAAACGCTTGGCTAATATATCGGCAAACGCTTGTGCTGATAGCGAGCGAAATTCTGTATCAAAACCTGCTACGATCAATGTTTCAACACCATATTCTGCCAGCAGTGCTTGCTTCTCTGCCAGATTGGTCAGGCGCGCAGGCGCTTTAGCAGGTGCAAAAAACTCGCGTGGCTGCGGCTCAAATATCATGACCGCTGCACCCAAATCTTGGGTATGCGCAATCTCACGAACTTGGGCTAGCATGGCTTGGTGACCAAGGTGCACACCGTCGAAATTGCCGATAGTGAGCACGCAAGATGCCAAATCTACTGGGACAGTGTCCGTAGATGAAGCGTGTGGCGACGAAATCAGTTGCTCAAGAAAATAGGTTTTCATAAGTTTTCAGCTATGATGAGACCAAATAAAAAACGAAAAAACACATCTATGTTTAAAATTGATGTGTCTAAAATCAGCCATTATAAAGTAAAATAGCCACACTAACATCCTATAGTCTACGTGTAATGCAACTATGGCGCATAGGGTGGCTATTCTTTATTGCCAATGATGCTAAATACCAATCCTAACAACAATCTCGACAACGATGGAGATCTTATGTCTGCTGCTGCCTTGAATACTGTACCAACCGAATTATCGACATATCAGCTCACCGATCAGTTCGTTGTGCAGCGTGCAAGTAAAGAAGATTTAGCAGAAGTTTTAGCCATTTATAATCAAAGCATACCGGGCAAACAAGCAACAGCCAATCTCGCATTGGTTACGGTAGAGGAGCGTGCTGCTTGGTTTGAGGAGCATTTGGATAGTGCAACCAGACCAATATATGTGGTTAAAGCACTATCATCAGATGATGGAGCTCAGACAAAGGCGCCAATAGTCGCATGGGGCAGCTTCAGCGATTTGTACGCGCGTACGGCCTATCACATCAGTACCGAGATTAGCATCTATCTAAATCAAGATTATCAGGGCAAAGGGTTAGGCAGTTTGCTGACCCGTTGGATGTTGACGCAAGCACCAAGTCTAGGTATTCGAAATATTATCGCCCTTGTCTTTGCTCATAACCATCCAAGCTTAGGATTGTTCCGTAAGCTTGGCTTTGAGCAATGGGGTTATATGCCTGAAGTTTGCGATATGGAAGGGTTTATCGCTGATGTTGTGATGCTTGGTAAAGCAGTCACATCAGACGATATTTTAGATAAAGCACCTGAAACAATTTAACTTAAAACGCTCTAACCTAAAATCTTCCATTGACCTTCTATCTTCTGTAGCTGGTAGGTCAGTGGTGCAGGTTCGCTCTGTCCTTTTAACATCAGCTCGCCAGTGATGGTGGCACGAGTTTTATCATCATTATATTTGGTATCAGTAATCGTAACGCCATCCACTGTTTGCTGAAACGCAGACTGAGTATTAGCAAGCTCTTCTTCAAAGTTTGCCATATCGACTTGGTAATATGACACCGCATCCTTCACATCACCATAATACAAGCTGTTTAGGGCTTGCTTGACGGTATTTTCTGGCGTACCGGTTTGGGTTGGATTGGTCACTAGGCTTTTTTGTTCGGCCGCTTCAGTGACTGGATTAATATTATCACTATCAATCGCTGTCTTGTCTTCAGCGCTATCTGTAATTTCGCCTGTTTCGCTAGCACTGTCATCGGTCATTACTTGGTCAGTCGTATCATTGTCTAATGTGACGTCTTCTGAGGTATCAACGGTCGCTGCCACATCTTCATTATCAGTAGCATTTTCAGCCGACTCATTGTTACTACAACCGCTAATAAGGAGTCCAGTGCTTAGTACACCAGTTGCTAGCAAAATTGGTAAGCGCTGGAAGATTGGCTGTTTCGTTGTCATATCAAACCTCAAATGTCATTTATTCATTAATGATCTATTATGACAATTATCAGCAGCGAGCATTGTCATTTCTCATAACAGGCTTGTTTTGGTTTCGTAAGCCCGTCATAAATTTACTTATACTTTATCCTAACCGTGCTTTAGCTGACGCGGACGGAACCCAGTCGCTAGCAATACCACACCGTAAACCAGCGCTCCGACGGCACACATAATAATCAGCGCGACGATACGTTGCCACTGAGCCTCATCGGTAGGAAAGTAAGGTAGCATAAAATACAGCACGCCAATCATAGAGCCAGTCGAGATAGCAAACTGCGTAAATAGCTTTTTCCAATGCGGACCGAAACGGAAAATATCACGCTTATGTAAGAAGTAATATAGCAAGCCTGCGTTTACAAAAGCAGCACCAGTCGTAGCCAATGCCAGACCACCATGTAGCGGTATCTCTAAGAAGTAAAATATCCCGATAAAAATAACACTAAAGATCATATTGGCGATGACAGAGATGATGCCGATTTTAACAGGGGTTCTGGTATCTTGACGCGCAAAAAACGCAGGGGCAAAAATCTTAATAAGCATAAATCCTAAGATACCACCTGCCATACTACGTAGGGCTAGTGAGCTCATCTGGGCATCACGTAAGGTAAACTCACCGCGTAAAAATAGTGCTTGCATCAATACATCTGCCAGTACAAATAGGGCAGCCGAGGCAGGCACGCCGACCAAGATAATAAGACGTGCTGCCCAGTCGATGGTTTTTTTGAAACTGACGTCGTCTTTTTGAGCTTCGCTTTTCGACAGACTTGGCAATATGACGGTACCAATCGCCACGCCAATCAGACCCAATGGAAGCTCGCTCATACGTTCAGCTGCATAGAGCCAAGAGACTGAACCGCCAATCATTAATGAGGCAAAAATGGTGTTCAACAGTAAATTAATCTGAGTAACAGAAACACCAAAGATAGCAGGTAACATCAGTTTCAAAATTCGACGAACGCCTTCGTGCTGGAAGTCAATCTTTGGTGCGACAAGCAGCTTTTGTTGCCAGAGCTGCGGCAGTTGAATCAAAAACTGTAGCAAACCTGCGATAGCGACTGCATAGCCGAGTGCCATAATAGGCGTATCAAACATTGGCGCAAAAATCAGTGCGCCACCAATCATACACAGGTTCAATAACACGGGCGCAAACGCCGGTGCAGCAAACCGACCGTAGCTTTGCAAAATGCCACTCGCAAAAGCTGTCATAGAGATGAATAGCAAATACGGAAAGGTAAGACGCAATAACTCAGCAGTAATGGCAAACTTATCAGGCTGATCGGCAAATCCAGGGGCAAACAACGTCACCACCCAAGGTGCGATTAAGATGACCACCACCGTAAGCATCGATAACACTAGCAATAATGCACCCGAGGTTCGACTGACCAAAATCTGCACTTGTTGCAAGCTGTACTTTTCTTTGTATTCGGACAGTACTGGCACGAAAGCTTGGCTAAACGCGCCTTCTGCAAACAGTCGTCGTAAGAAGTTTGGGATTTTGAAGGCGACTAAAAAGGCATCCATCAAACCACCTGCACCAAAAACCCCTAGCAATACAACATCACGTACCAAACCTAAAATACGCGATAACATGGTCATACTGCTGACCACCATGGTTGAACGAAATAACCGACTTTTTGCCATGAGAACCTATCTTGCTAAGTTGTATATTGAGTTATGTGCCGATGTGATATGGATGAAAAACTGACGAATTATATCACTTTCACCATTGAGATAAATGGATTGAGTGTGGAAATCACTTATGTGACGGTGCATCGTTTTTCATTGCATCAGTAACTAACTGGCGCAACCTTGCCCATTCAAAATAATCACCAGGGTCAGTCTTACGCCCAGGCGCGATATCGCTATGGCCTGTCAAGTGGCGGCGTGTTTTGGGGTAGGCCTTATAAATGGCGGCAATTACTTTGGCTAGCTGCTCATATTGAGCAGAGGTGAAGGACACAAAATCCGACCCTTCAAGCTCGATGCCAATGCTATAATCATTACATTCAGGTCGACCCAAGTAGCTAGACCGCCCAGCATGCCACGCCCGTTCGTTGAAATTGACGAACTGAGTGATAGCGCCATCACGCTCGATAAATAAATGCGCTGATACTTCTGCGCCTTTAATTGTTTGAAAATAAGGGTGAGCATCCCAGTCTAATTGATTGGTAAATAATGCTTTCACGTAATGCGTACCATTAGTGTCGCAGGCACCAAATTCATTCGGTGGTAGGCTGATATTGTGTACGACGACGGCGTCAATACTTAAATCTTTTGGCCTTACATTGTAATTGGGTGAGGCTAGCCAAGTGGCTGCTGATAGTAGACCATCTTTGATGAACATTGACGACATAGATGATGAGTTTGGTGATAATACGGGCATAATGTTCTCTTTTTATACTAGTATTGGTAATGGTGTGATAGACAATCTTCTATCTAAGTAGCTAAACGATAGTGGGCGATATGTTTAATTTTTTGACCTAGAAACTTTAATAACGCTGATAGCGTATGAATAATAACGTGCGAGATTCTACCTCATGTCTATAAAACTGACGTCCATACCTATCGATTGTACGCTAATGACCATTGGCCTGCGAGCACGTCTACCATTAGCTATAGCAGGGCTGCTACTCTCAGCTCAAACACAGGCATTTCTACCAACGCCCCTGTCCGTCCTTGAATCAGATGCATTGTCACCTGACGCATCTAGCATAGCACCTACTAGCACAGCACCTACTTATTCTAATTCAGATGCATTATCCGAGCCGGATAATATTAATAGTGCTGAACCTAATATTAAAAATAGTACTTTATCTGAATCAAGCTTAGAGACAGAGCAGCTACTATCGACATGGCGTCAACAAGTAAAAGCAGACAAGTTGGCACAGCATACAACATGGCGACGCTTGTTGTATTTTTACGATGATAAAAACAGTGTATTGGGTAAAAAGAAAACAGAGAGTTTGGTTGATGATCCGAGCTTTTTTTTAAGTAAAAATGGTCAACGAGATTCAGGTGCACAATTGGATGCGATGCTTGTAGCACTTGCACAAGAGTTGGTGTCATCATCAGCGACTGATAACGACCAAGCCAAAACTGATGCCAATAATAATTCTGTCTTGTGCCGTTTCCCAGCACGAGTGGCATGGTTGACAGAGGTGCTAGCGATCGATGCTGCAAGTCTATCTGTTAAATGTCCAGAATTAGATGAGTGGATGTCGACATTGGCGCCTGAGCAGCTATCTATCATGTTTGCGCAGGAGTACTTGGACAATCCGCTCTCTGCATTTGCTCATACGTTGCTACGCATTGACTCAAAAGCGAGCATCGCCGATCCAAATCAAATTGATAAGGCTTATGCGCTGAACTATACGGTAGACGGTGATCCAAACGACAGTTTTCCAGTCTATGCTACCAAGTCAATGATTGGTAGTTACAACAGCGCTATCGAAATTGACCCATATCCAGAGATGCTAGCGAAATACCTGCAAGATGATGAACGTGATACGTGGACATATCAGTTGAGTCTGACGCCGGAGGAAGTTCAGCAGATTATGCGCCACGTTTGGGAAACCAAAGCGTTAAAGATGCCGTATTACTTTACCAAGGACAACTGTGCTTCTGAGATTTTGCGTCTTATTGATGTGGTTCGTCCGCAGCAAAACTTACTGAGCCAATTGTCTTATGCCGTCGTGCCTTCTGATGTGATTCAGCTATTAAATGATGAGCAGTTGCTGGCAAGTACCACTTATACGCCTGCTGATAATACCATACGTCAAGCACAGCTCAATGAGGAAAAACAACAGCGCGCTCAGTTGGGCTATCACAATAGTGCCAAACAAACCGTGAATGAGATCAAGTCTGCGCAGCTCAACCCTGTATCGAGCATGTCAGATGATGGGCAAACACTACTCAAGCGTCAAATCGACGTATCGGATAATAATCCGATAGACAGGCATCCGCTACAGTTGGGCACGATAGGTATAGGGCAGCGTGGTGACGATGACTATATGGATATTGGGTTTCGAGCGGGGTTTCATGATACGCTTGACCACGCCTCAGGGTATCCACAGTTTTTTAACTTAGAAGGGCTAGCTGCGACATTGCGACTGTATGACACAGATGATAATAAGTCCAATCAGCTAGACAGTGTGGTCTTGCAAAACGTCACTTTGATTCGTGGTCGCTCTTTTAATCCAGTCAATGCAGCCCAAAAAGGCAATACTTGGGGCGCTAGTATCGAGGCGACGCGAGTAAACGATGGATCGCAAGAGGCAGGTACGGATCATCTGGTCGGTAGCGTGGGTTACGAGAAAGGCTGGTCATGGGCATTTGGTACACCAGCCGCAGGTACTGGTGAGATGCCGCCGCAACTGTGCTATACATTTTTGGCAGGTACGGCGCAAGCGGGGCGAGGTATCAATAAAGGCTTTCGTCTAGGCGCAGGTATCAATGCAGGCTGCCGTTATCAGATTAACAATCAGTTACGCGCGCAAGCTGAATTGCAATTGCCATATTGGTATCATGGCAGCAGCGATGAATCCAACGTCCGTGGCCATTATTGGCAACCAGTCTCAAGCTTAGGACTGCAATATGACATTGATAAAAAACAAGCACTACGTATTAATGCTAATTACGAATGGCAAGAACGTATCGATGCCAATGATGATATACAGCTATCGTACAGACGATACTTTTAGTCACTGATTTAGATATTGGTTTAGACACTGATTTAGCCGTTGATTTAGGCATTAATTTAAACAAAATGGCTTCTAAGTGCTGTAATCGTTGCATAAAGGAAGTTGTATAAAGGGAAACATGCTTTATGAGTACGCAAAATTTACTAATTATCGGGCAAGGTGATATTGGCCTACCAGTGACCAATAAACTCGCCCAAGATGGCTATTGTGTGACTGGGCTGGCTCGTAGTGAGCGCGAATACTATGATTTGGTAGATAGTGCAGATTTTTTGCAGGCTAATGCGTTGACTTTGACTGCTGAGCAGCTACAAGCATTTACTCATATTGCGATTATCGTCACCCCTGACGAGTATTCAACCAGCGGTTATCACGACAGTTATCTAGCGATTAGTCAGCATTTGGCAACGCTTGCTCCACAGCTTATTAAACTTGAACGTGTAGTATTCATTTCTTCTACTGGTGTCTACGGTCAGGACAATGGCGAATGGATTGATGAGCATACTGCACCTGTTACGCCTGCGCGTGAAGCCTCAAAAGTTATATTGCAAGCAGAGCAAGCGCTGCAACAAGGCTTCGGTGATAAAGCCATTATTATTCGCCCCAGTGGTATCTACGGTCGCGAGCGCTTAATGCGACTACGTAAGGCTCGTGAGTCAGATAAAGATCCAGTGCCAGCTGAGCATTGGAGCAACCGTATTATGGATCGCGACTTGGTCAATATCATCGCCAAAGTGTTGACGATAGAGACACCAAAACCTGTCTATCTAGCGACGGACTATAGACCTGTTACTACGTTTGAACTAGGTGTTTGGCTTAGTGAGCAGGTTGGCGAGACACCTCCTACTATTGATAATACAAAAACCTCAGTGACAGGAAAACGCTTGCACAGCAACATTCCGTTAGCTTGGCTTGATTATGCTGATTGGCAGACAGGCTACCGAGATATTTTAAATCATCAAAAGTAAGCCTTTAGAGTTAAGCCCTAAAGAGTAAAATAGCCCTTGGTATAATCGTTCTTATTTGTTTCATACTTTACAGTCTATGGAGATTTCATGTCCCAGCCTTCTACTTCTGATGACCGTTTGTCTCATGCTAATCTGGCAACAGAAGGCGGGCAGCTGGCAGAAGGTCACGTCCGAAAAAAGGCTGAGCAATCGTCTATATTAGCTGATTCACAGCAACCTGCGATCGTACATCCTAACTTTGATCCCAAACAATCTCCTCTTGATCCTGCCAGACCATTAAGTGATATACCTGAGCCTGCTCGTCGCCTAAATGGTCAACTGCGCAGGCTTTATGGTAACTCTACGCGGTTCTATCAGCCCAATGCAGACAGCTTATCGAAGTGGTCGCTGATTGCTTCAGAAGCACTGGCTGAGCATTTATCATTGCTGAATGCGGCCCAGCTTATCGAATTGCCGGATAGCTTTTATCAGAATCATAGTGAGCAGCCACTAATATCGACATTATCGGATATGACGTTGTTAGATATGTCAGATATTCAACAGGCGATTCGCGCTTATCCAAAACTGAACCGTTACGGGTTTTTGCCTATTGATAGCGCTACAGGAGTTGAGTCAAACAACGATTCAGATGATGACTCAAATAATTACAGAAAGGCTGAGAAGCTTGTATTATCTATGCGCGCATTGACCAAACGTTATAATCCGGATGAGCTACTCAACAGTCTGTATGCCGACGATTGGCAAGTGATACTACAACCGCAGCAGTTTGAAACAGGCCAGGGCAGTTTGGCCACGGATATCATGGCATGTAGCGTGGCTGTCCATGCGCTAAAGCAGTGTAGTACCCGTAAGAGTATCAATCATAGTTATAGCGCCGCAGAAATTTGTCAGTATGTGCGTAGCTATTTGCTCAGTCAAATCGTTTGTGAGCCATCGCAGCGCCACGCATATCGTCAGATTCGACTATTTGCTGGTCATATTATTGTTGCCGCTTATCATTTGGGCTGGGAGATACAAGTCCGAGCAGATGGACAAAGCTATTTTAATATCTCGTCGCGTAGTGGTTTGCTGACTCGCTATGCCAATATGCAGGATTATGCGATCAATGGTTGGTCAAGCTGATCAATAATGCGTACAATAATGCAAATTTTTTGCCCCCTCTTTTTGCTGATAGGAATGTCATAATGTCTCATGTAACACGCCCTCAAGACCCTACATTTTCATCTCATCAATTTATTCAACTGGCTCTAGACAACCAAGTGCTCAAGTTCGGTGAGTTTGTCCTAAAGTCTGGTCGTATCAGTCCGTACTTTTTTAATGCAGGCTTGCTTGCGACTGGTGAGATGTTGTCGTTACTAGCACGTGGTTATGCAGATGCCTTAGCTGAACAAATAAGTGCAAATAATGGCGATAATGAGCAAGAGCTGGTCATCTTTGGTGCGGCTTATAAAGGCATTCCTTTTGTCGCAGCGACGGCGCAAGCGTTATGGCTACATCATGGCATTAATGCCAAATGGGGCTATAACCGTAAAGAAGCCAAAACTCACGGCGAAGGCGGAAATTTGGTAGGTGCTGACGTAACCGGCAAGGCCGTTTGGGTGCTTGACGATGTCATCACAGCGGGTACAGCCATGCGCGAAGTGGTCGAGATTTTAGAGCAAGCAGGCGCAAGCGTTGCTGGTATTATCGTTGCACTCGATCGTAAAGAAAAAGGTCAAGCCGAGCACTCTGCTATCCAAGAGCTTGCCGCGACACTAAAAGTGCCTGTACGTGCATTGGTCGATATCGATGATTTGATCAGTTATTTAGCTGATGACCATGGTGCACAAAACGGCCAGCATAAAGACGCGACCCAGTTAGCCAAAATGCAACACTACCGTGAGCAGTACGGCGTATAGTTGGGCACTGATGTTGTTTAATCAGTTTGTTTCATATTAATAATATAACGTAAGTGAGTCTTATCATGAGCCAACAAAAACAAGAAAAGTCGCTAAAAATACTCGTTATTATGGATCCGATCGAGCGGGTTAATTATAAAAAAGACACCAGTCTCGCTATGATGTGGGCCGCTCAAGACCGTGGCCATCAGCTCGGTTATTGTCAGATTCATGACCTGTGGTTGGACCGTGGTCAGTTGATGGTTGATACGCAGCCACTGACAGTAAAGCGTGATCCTGCAGATTTCTATACATTGGGTGATAAAAGCACAGGGCCAGTCGCCGACTATGACGTGATTTTGATGCGCAAAGATCCACCGTTTGATATGCGCTTTATTTATGCCACTTATATGCTTGACCATGCCAAATCAGCAGGCGTACTCGTGGTCAATGACCCACAGGCGATTCGCGACTGCAATGAAAAGTTATTTGCGACGTGGTTTAGCGATTATATGAGCCCAACGATTGTGACTAGCAAACAAGCACACATTCGTAAGTTTATCGCTGAACAGCAGGACGTCATCGTCAAGCCACTAGATGGTATGGGCGGCACTGGTATCTTTCGTTTAACCGCTGATAGCCCAAACATCGGAGTGACGTTAGAGATACTGACTGAGCTTGAGACTTTGCCCATTATGGCGCAGCGTTATTTACCAGAAATCAAAGAGGGTGATAAGCGCGTATTGATCGTCGATGGAGTCGTGGTAGATTATAGTTTGGCTCGTATTCCAACCAAAGGCGAGACCCGTGGTAATCTAGCAGCTGGTGGTAGCGGCGTTGCTATGCCATTGACTGATATCGAACGCCAAGTAGCAGAAGTTGTGGCACCAATCGTCAAAGAAAAAGGCCTAATGTTCGTTGGTCTAGACCTGATTGGTGGACGTATCACTGAGATTAACGTGACTAGCCCAACATGCGTACGTGAGATTGATGACCAATGCGGTACAGATATCGCGACTGATTTTATTATTGCTATTGAGAATAAATTTACGGCGTAGCTTTCGCTATGTTCAGGAACGTTTTGAGTTCAGGAATAATTTGACTACGTAAAACCCATATTTTAAGGGTTTGTTAGTCATTGGATTTTCTTACCGTTTATTAGTATCACACGACGCCAAGCTGTGACCGATCATGGCTTGGATTTTTGTTATTTTTGCTGCATAAAGTACTGTATATAACACAATGATTTCCTCTATACTATGCGGGCTTTGGCTAGGTCATTATTTTTTATAATTGCCACTGCAGCAGTGAGATAAACCCTTCATATAAATAAAGTAAAGATAGGCAGGCGTTCATGAAAACACCGCATATATTGATGATGGCAGCTGGTACGGGCGGGCATGTTTTTCCAGCGCTTGCAGTGAGCGACGAGCTGACCCAGCGCGGTGCAGTGATTCATTGGTTAGGAACGCCAAACGGTATGGAAAATGGGTTGGTTGAGCCGACAGGTTATCCTTTTCATGCTATTAATATGCAAGGACTTCGTGGCAAAGGCGTTGGTCGATTATTGAAGCTACCAATGACTCTGCTATCAGCGACGATGGCAGCAGTAAAAGTGATTCGTAGTAATCAGATTGACGTGGTCGTTGGGTTCGGTGGTTATGTCACTGCACCTGGCGGTATCGCTGCGCGTATGACTAATACGCCTTTGATTATCCATGAGCAAAATGCCATCGCTGGCATGAGCAACCGCTACTTATCTAAGCTGTCGACTAAGACATTACAAGCGTTCGAGAATACCTTTGCTAATAGTCAGCAAGATGCCAAGCTTGAGACAGTGGGCAATCCTGTGCGTAACGCCATTACTGGTGTCGCAGAGCCAACCATACGCTACGATGTAAATGACAGTTCACCGCTTAAACTGTTGGTAGTGGGCGGTTCACTTGGTGCTCAGGTATTAAATGATACAGTACCAAAAGCATTAGCATTACTAGATCAGCCACTTGAAGTCCTACACCAGTGCGGACGCAACAATGAAGCAGCCACGCAAGCAGCTTATAGCGCACAAGACCTAAACAACCATCAGTTTACTGTACAGCCTTTTATTGATGATATGGCTGCAGCTTATAACTGGGCAGACATCATCGTTTGCCGCGCAGGTGCGTTGACCGTGACCGAGATTCAAAACGTCGGCATCGCCGCTATTTTTGTACCGTTACCGCATGCAGTGGATGACCATCAGACGGCCAATGCACGCACGCTGACCTCGCATGATGCGGCAATTCTATTGCCGCAGTCAGAGCTAACTGCCAAGAGTCTAAGTGACGAGCTTGGCGTACTCAATCGAGAGAAGTGCTTAGCGATGGCAAAAAAAGGCCACGCATTGGCCAACCGTAGTGCGAGCAAGCAAGTTGCTGACATCATTTGGCAAGCACTATAGTCTGTCATCTATCCCCCTTATTTGAATTTACTAAGTTTTATTGACCTTTAATAAAGAGAGATCCTTATGCCTACCTCTGCGAAAGCTCTACCTAAGCGTTTGATTGAAATACCAGAAATGCGCCGCATTCAGCATTTGCATTTTATCGGTATTGGTGGCTCAGGCATGTGCGGTATCGCTGAGGTGATGAACAATCAAGGCTATCAGGTCAGTGGTTCCGACATCGCAGAAAGCTTGGTAACTAAGCGTTTACAGCAGATTGGCATTGAAATATCTATCGGCCATGACTCCAAAAACATTGCCAATGCTGATGTTATCGTTGTCTCATCAGCGATTGATCGTAGCAACCCTGAGGTAAAAGCAGCGCTTGAAGCTCGCCTGCCAGTAGTACGCCGCGCTGACATGCTTGGTGAGCTAATGCGCTATCGTCATGGTATCGCAGTTGCTGGCGCGCATGGTAAAACGACAACGACGAGTTTGCTAACCACAATGATGGCAGAAGGACAGCTAGATCCTACCTATGTCATCGGCGGTAAGTTAAATGCGTCAGGCAAAAATGCGGCATTGGGTAGCAGCCGTTTCTTGGTAGCAGAGGCTGATGAGTCTGATGCATCGTTCTTGTCATTGCATCCGATGGCCGCGATTGTGACCAACATCGACCAAGACCATATGGAAACCTACGAAAACAGCTTTGATAAATTAAAAGCCGCTTATATCCAGTTTCTACAAAACATGCCGTTTTACGGTTTGGCAGTGGTCTGCGGTGATGACCCTGAACTATATGCAATGATCGATGATATCGGTCGTCCAGTATTGACCTTTGGTCTTGAGCCGTTCAATGATGTACAGGCTGTAGACTTGGTGACAGAAGGAACCAAAACTCACTTTACCGTACTGCGCCGTGACCGTGAGCCATTACGCCTGACGTTAAACATTCCTGGTACACATAACGTTTATAACGCGCTTGCTGCCATCACGATGGCGACCGACGAAGGCGTTGATGATGCAGCGATTGAGCGTGCTCTGCAGAAATTTGAAGGCGTGGGCCGTCGTTTTGAGCAGCATGCCTCTGTCGATATCGATGATGGCAATGTCTTATTGATTGATGATTATGGTCATCATCCAAAAGAAGTTGATGCGACCATCAAAGCTGCTCGCCAAAGCTTCCCTGATCGTCGTTTAGTGATGCTATTTCAGCCGCATCGTTATAGCCGTACCCGTGATTGCTATGACGATTTTGTAGAAGTGCTATCGAGTGTTGATGAGCTATTATTATTAGATGTTTATTCAGCAGGTGAGAGTCCGATTACGGGCGCTGATACCAAGTCACTAGCGCGCAGTATCCGTTTGCGCGGTGAAGTTGAACCGACTATTATTGATAAAGACAATTTAGCTCCTGTTATGCAGCGTTTATTAAAAGCTAACGATATGCTGATTACCCAAGGCGCTGGTAATGTTGGGCAAATTGCTATCGATTTGGCTGCCAATAACCTTTATATTAAGTAAGCTAAAATTTAGGGACGATCCTCATGACAACTGACAATAAAGACAATAAAGACAATAATAGCACTCAAAATGCAGCTATCAACGATACATCTGTAGACACGACGACTCATGCAAAAGATGCCAGTCAATTTGGCAAAGTAGCCGTTATTTATGGTGGCAGTAGCAATGAGCGCAGCGTATCTTTGGACAGTGGTGCGGCAGTATTACAAGCGCTCCAAAACCAAGGCGTTGATGCCACTCACTTTGATCCAAAGCATCAAGACATTACTGAGCTACGCAAATATGACCGCGTGTTTAATGTGTTGCATGGTCGTGGCGGCGAAGATGGTTTGCTGCAAGGCGTATTACAGTGGTTTGATATACCGCAAACTGGTTCAGGGATTCTAGCTTCTGCACTAGGTATGGACAAAGTACGTACCAAGCAATTGTGGCAAGGCTGCGGCTTATCAACTGCACCATTTTCATTATTGACGGCTGATACTGACTGGCAGCAAGTGGTTAACATGCTAGGTTTGCCACTTATTATTAAACCAGTTCATGAAGGTTCAAGTATTGGCATGACCAAGGTCAACCACCTTGACGAACTGCCTGCTGCTTATGCAACTGCAGTGGAATGTGGTGATGCGGTGATGGCTGAGCGCTGGATTACAGGTCGCGAATTTACGATTGTGATTATCGATGACGAAGCCTATCCAGTTATTCGCCTTGAGCCTGCTGACATTACTAACTTCTATGATTTTGAAGCTAAGTATAATCGTAACGATACCAGTTATTACATCCCCTGTGGATTGAGCGCTGCTGACGAAAAGCACTTGCAAGATTTAAGCCTTGCGGCATTTCGTGCAGTAGATGCAAAAGGCTGGGGACGTATCGATGCCATGCAAGACGAAGCAGGCAATTTTTGGTTGCTTGAAATCAATACCGTACCAGGTATGACCAGTCACAGTTTGGTTCCGATGGCAGCTAAAGCGTGCGGATTAGATTTTGATGCACTATGCTGGCATATTTTGGCACAAACGCTATAACTGTCAAATCAATTAAATTGAGCAGATCGTGATGACTCTTTGTGTCACTAGAGCTGCTATACCACAGCTTCGTGTAAACTTGTGTAAATTCGCTGCTACTAGTTGGTGTTTGGCTATTGTTTAACCATAAAATACGTTAATATTGTAAGAATAGGTCTATTTTGGTGATATTTATGTTGTTTTGTGAATACAACTGATAACTTATTCATAATTTAAGAAAAATGTTACGTTTAAATCAACGTAATCGCTGTATATAAGCTATATTTTTAATAAAATTTGATAACATATCGACTTAATAAGCTTCTGCCAAAAATACGCAGATTTATATCAATAAATAGCATGATCAGTTTTATGCAAATATAGGGACAAAGGTCGTTATGGCTCAAACTGTCAACGAGGTAACTGACTTGATGAGTGATAAAGCCGGTCGCCCAAAATCTAAGATCCAAATACCGGCAACGGTAAAGTATCTATTTATGGTACTGGTCTTAGGTTTGCTAGTGCTAATATTAATGATGGGCGGAAAAGCGCTGCGTGATGCGCCGCCAGCAAATATTTATGTCAGTAATCAAGGTTTGTCTGTTGCTCAGTATCGCTCATTACAAGATGTGATGGAACAACAGCAAGTAAGTAGCTTCTTTACTTCTGATTTGCAAGCATTGCGAGACATCACGATGGGTTTAGCTTGGGTAGACCAAGTGAGTATCTCTCGTGATTGGCAACGTGGCATCGTCGTCAACGCATTACCCAAGCAAGCAGTTGCTAATTTTGGTACAGAACGTTTGGTCGATGCAAAAGGGGCTGTATTTGTTCCTGCTGATAGTAGGGATTTAACACAAGAGCGTTTTGCGACCTTACAGGGTGAGATGTCTCAAGCACCAGTTATTATGCAACAAATGCAACAAGTTAATGATTGGTATGCACCGCTTGGTATGCAGGTCGAAGATATCATTCTATCACCGAGAATGACCTGGCTGATCCGCTTTGACAATGGGCTACGTGTGATTGTCGACAATGAGAATACGGCGCAAAAACTACTGAATTTAAGCCAACTGCTTGGCAATCAGTTACGTACGCGTCGAGATGAAATACAGTCTGTAGATTTACGATATAAAAATGGCTTTACCATTGCTTGGAACGTGACACAGAGTGCTGAAGCAGAATAGCCTAAGTAAGTACTACATCTATAGATAACCGATGTGGTCTAATACGGTTTATTTAGTTTGAAGAAAATATATACAACATCATAGCGTATTAGTAACGCTTTTTTTAATGATTTAATAGAAGAGCATCACTTGCTCTTCTATTTAGCGATAATTTGTCTGGTACCATGAAAAATAATGAAAATCTGGTTGTTGTCCATCTAAGTGCCACGGCAGTATATGTCGTCATAGGCAATGTTGTCTCTGCAAAAGACATTCGTATTTTGGGCGTAGGACAAGTTAAAAACAGCGATTTTTATCAAGGTCAAATAAAGCATCGTGAACGTCTGCAAGGTGCTATCAAACAAGCTATCCAAGAAGCAGAAGACACCGCTAACTGCCGTGTACATAGTGTTTGGTTAACGCTTGCGACCCCTGAGCTATCTAGCAAAAACAGTGCTGGAGAGGTCAAAGTAGAAGATGAAGTTGTACGTGCCCAAGATATGGTACAAGCATTGGCCAATGCAAAATCGCGTGATTTATCATCTAACTATTATTTGATGCATTGCTGTCAGCAAGGTATCTATGTCGATGAGCAAGATTTTATGGTGGATGATGTCATCGAGATGATGGCACACAATATCACCGTGATGTACCACATGATGATGATGCCTGTTGCCAGCCGTCAGAATATCCAAAAGCTATTGCAAAGTTGTGACGTTGGCATTGATCATATTGTTTTCGATGCAGTGACCAGTGCTGAGTATAGTTTGATGACTGAGGAACGCCAGCAAGGCGTTTGCTTAGTAGATATCGGTGCTAGTACGACCAGCATTTGTGTGTATAAAGAGAATAAGTTGATTTTTACACATTGTATAGCAACAGGCAGTCATGAAGTGACAATGGATATTTCAGCTGATTTTGGTATTTCTATGATTGAAGCTGAAAAGCTGAAAAAGTCTCATGGTACAGCAGATGTTAATAGTGTCGATCCAAGCGCATTCTTTTTATTCAAGCCTCAAGGATCGGGCGACGAAATCAATATTGGCATCTATAACCTAGCACGCATCATTGAGGCTCGTTACGTTCAGATATTCACTGAAGTAGCGCGTCAATTACACGAAGCAGGTTTGATAGGCTATATCGATAAAGGGATTGTGTTGACTGGCGGCGGTAGTACGATTAAAGGTATGATACCCTTTGCCAAAAAGCTACTAAAAATGCCTGTTGTACTGACCAATACTCATCCTGCTATCAGTGCTTATAATCATTTTGATAATGATGAATCATTTAAGCTATTAAATAGTCAAGTAAATGATCGTGCTTATCAGACCGCTTTTGGCACATTGCTATATAGTCAGAGTGAGCAATTCCGCCGTAGCGAAAAAAGCGAACCTGAAGCGATTCAAAACAATCGAGTATCAGGCGTGTTTCGGAGTGCGGGTCAACGGTTTGCAAATGTTTTGAAGAAAATATTATAGACTTGTTTAACCTCATATCTAAAGCATCCATACGTTATGGAATGTCTCTAAGTTGGTTAAGCAAAAAATAAAGTAACATTGCGAATAAATTCGTTTTAAAAATAAAGTATTAAGTGATAATGACATATTATTGTCTATACTGATCGATTTTAGTCATACCCTGTTTTATTTAAATACATTTATATATAGTATGTCGATAGCGCGCCACATGAGTGCGTTACTATGTATCGACTTACACGCTATCTGCAACTGGAGAATCTTTTTTATGTCAAAATACACCATGCCAGATGATAATCAGCTTCAAAACAATGGCCAAGCAAGCTTCACTGTATTCGGTGTTGGTGGCGGCGGCGGTAATGCAGTTGAACATATGGTACAGCAAGGCATCAGAGGTGTAACGTTCGTTTGTGCCAATACAGATAAACAAGCGCTAGATCGTCTTACTGCACCGCACAAACTGCAATTAGGTGCAAAAACGAACCGTGGTCTAGGGGCAGGCGCAAATCCAGAAGTCGGTCGTGAAGCAGCAGAGAGCGAAGAAGAAGCGATTCGCGCATTGCTTGAGCACTCAGATATGGTATTTATCACTGCTGGTATGGGCGGCGGTACTGGTACAGGCGCAGCGCCAGTTGTTGCTCGTATTGCGAAAGAAATGGAAGTATTAACAGTTGCTGTTGTGACTACGCCATTCAAATTCGAAGGTGGTAAGCGTATCAAAGCTGCTAAAGCAGGTATTGAGCAGCTGACTAACTTTGTCGACTCAATTATCACGATTCCGAATGATAAGTTGATGAGTGTATACGGCAACATCTCTATGCAAGATGCTTTCAAAAAAGCGGATGATGTATTGCTGCATGCCGTTCAAGGTATTGCCGAGACCATCGCTAGCGAAGGTATGATAAACATTGACTTTAACGATATCCGTACGGCGATGACTGCGAAAGGTCATGCGATGATGGGTATTGGTCGTGCCAGCGGTGATGATCGTGCGCGTCAAGCGACTGAAAAAGCCATCAGATCACCACTACTTGATGATTTGCGTTTAGAAAATGCAAAAGGTCTACTGGTTAACGTTATTTCTTCAGAGTCATTGTCACTAGATGAAATGAGCAAAATCAGTGCAATAGTCGAAGAAATTACTGATATTGATGACGCTCATATTTTCTACGGTTCTGTGATTGATGAAAAAATGGGTGACGACTTACATGTAACCGTCATCGCAACTGGCTTAACGTTAGATGAAAACGCAGGTCAAGAGCCAGAAGTAGTAGAGCAGCCAGTACCTTCTGTTAATAGCACGCAACCTGTTGATCCTAACGTGCATACTAGTGCTTTAAACAGTCAGAAGCAGTCACAAGCTCAGCAGTATCAAGATAGCGTTGCACGTCCTAGCGCAAGTGCACCTCAAGAGCAGCCTAAGACTAAAACAAACAGTATCCAAGACTATTTAAAGCGTCAACAGAATAAATAGTCCTTCTAATTTACTGTGAGTAAGAAAAAGCCGGCGTTTTAACGCTGGCTTTTTTGTGTTTAAAGAAAGTGAATTGTTTTCTATAAGAAAAGTTATGAGAGTTTTCTATGTAATCTATATGTATATGACTGTCGAAACGTATATGAGCCTCGTTGTTTTGTAGCATTAGATGGGCTATATAAAGTAAAAATAAGCAATATGATATTGACGATAAGTGTTATCAATCAAGGAGATAAGAAAATTAGCACTTTTTATATATAGCGAATAAGGGGTCGGTAATGGTACACTATGTCAATTGTAACAAAATATGTGAGAAGACAACCATGAACCAAAGAACCATAAAAACAGCAATAGCCGTTACGGGTACTGGTCTACATAGTGGTCAGCCTGTTGACTTGGAGTTTCATCCGCAGCCGATTGACACTGGTATTGTTTTCGAGCGCTCTGACATAGAAGGTAGTCAACCAATCCCAGCGAGTGCGTTTTTAGTACAAGACACGATGATGTCATCGAACTTAGTATTTGGTGGTACGCGCGTGGGCACGGTTGAGCATCTGCTTAGTGCCATCGCTGGTCTAGGCGTGGATAACCTATTGATTCGTGTCTCTGCTTCAGAGATACCAATTATGGATGGTAGCGCTGCGCCTTTTGTTGCGCTCTTACTAGATGCAGGATTTTGTGAACAAGAAGCGGCCAAAAAGTTTATTAAAATTATACGTCCTGTACGAGTGAAGCTAGAAGATAAATGGGCAGAGCTACGTCCTTATGAAGGGTATGAATTAAACTTTGAGATTGATTTTGATCATCCTGCGTTTGATAAGAACTTTCAGCATGCACAGTTGCAGTTCTCTACACAGAATTTCATCGAACAATTAAGCACTGCGCGTACTTTTGGATTTTTACGTGATATAGAAGCGCTACGTCAAAATAACCTAGCATTAGGTGGCAGTATGGAAAACGCCATCGTTATTGATGATGCCAACATACTTAATGCAGAAGGCTTACGTTTTAACGATGAGTTTGTCCGTCATAAAATTTTAGATGCTTTGGGAGATTTGCATCTGATTGGCTACCCAATTTTAGGTCGTTTTAACGCCTATAAGTCTGGTCATGCTCTAAATAATTTATTGGTACGTGAAATACTGTCTGATGAAGATAACTTTGAAATTGTAACTTTTAATGACAATGTAACCTGTCCTATCGAGTATTTACCACTCAATGATTTGGTTATTGAAGGATAAATACAGGAATATACAGGAAGTATCGAAACATTTACGCAATATTACATAGACGGCTCATAATTACATTTATATAATATTCTATATTTTGAATATATCGTCTATATGAATATACGAATTTTCCGTTAAGGCACATAATACAAAAGCTGTAGATGATTTTTAAGTCCTTCGTTAGCTATATCCATAATCTGGATGTAACTAACGAAGGATTTTTTTTATCTAATACATTACAAAAATCCATCTTTATCAATGCCATCACCTGCTCTTATTTACATAACTTTACATTTAACGGTCGGTATTTTTAATGATTAATCAAACGCAAAAGAGCTTTTTTGAGATTCTCATCAGTGGTGACATGCTCTGCGGCCTGTGATATAGTCCGTTTTGTGTTCTGGCTAAGCGCCTGATTTTCATTGGCTTTACGAGAATTTGGCAAGTGTAGTGATGATGTTGATGATTGTTTAGATGAATAATTATCGGCAGAGCTTTTAGCCACAACGACGCGAATTTGCTTGAGTTGTTTAAATGTAATTGACTGCTCTGTTAGTATTTGCAAATACGAGCTATGTAAATAGCGAATATGATTTGCTGCTGTCATCGAGCTAACACTTAATATCAACTGCTCAGGTGTTAAGCCTACAACCCAACAGGTATTGAGTATTTCTTCAGGTAGACAGTCTACCAATAGCTCTTTTATCTCGTTGGTTGCTTCTATATATAGTCGCATGTTGTTAGCAAGGGTTTGAGGTAGCGCGCTACCAGCAAATGCTTGATGATCTATAAGCTGGGCAAGCCGATTAGGCTGTTTTTTTGACATCGTAAGTACTCATCTAATAGGTGACAAACTCGATACTCATAACAGACATGCTAAAAGCAATATATAGCAGATGGCTTATAAGATAGTTGACTAGGTGGGAGGTACTACTGGCACTAGTCACTATTTGAAAAGAATGAACCGTTGTAATAGGGATTTTATCACGTCTATTTGATGATTATATCCTCTAAATTAATTGATGCTTCGTTACGGATGACGAGCAGACTTGTATTAACAATAGGTAGTAAATTTATGAAACAAGCTTTATTAATTTTGTCAGTATTGGGAATGGGTATCGCACAGACGAGTGGTGCTGCCGAAACAACCTTTCAACCAAATAATACCTTGAGTCATACCATCACAAATATTTCTACTTCTGCGAACTATGGTTCTAGTCGCAACATCTATAGCACTAATAGTGGTGCCCATGTATATAGCAATGATGAGATCAGTCAAGCAATTGACAACCTAAGCGCTCATGCTAAGCAAAAAGAATATCAACTAGCTTCACTGACCAGTCGTTTGTCTTACGAACAGCGTCAGCAGCAAGCAAGCCGTGTACCTGACCGCAACTCTGCTCCTGCTATTGCAGCAGCAAATGCCTCTCGCGTCGCTCTATCTAGAAGCTCTGGTTACTGTGCTCGCTATGTACGTAAAGCATTACAATCAGCAGGTTATGAATTTACGCCTAACCCTTCAGCCTATCAGTACGCCTCTCGTGGCACACTAGCCCAAGCTGGCTTTACCAAGATCAGTAACGACATGGCACCACAAGTTGGTGATGTCGTTGTCTATAACCGCACGTCAAGCCGTCCACATGGTCATATCCAGATTTTTGATGGCAATGATTGGGTATCTGATTTCCGTCAAAACAGCATCAGCCCATATAGCGGTAACTACAGCTATACGACATGGCGTGATTCGCAGTATGTTGACGATGCATCAGATCGTGGTATCTACCTTGCGATGGCTGACAAATAATCATCGGTTAAATGAAGTAAGCATCAGTTAAATAAGACTAAAGTTTTCTCCAAACTCAGTAATGCTCTTTATGACATTACTGGGTTTTTTTTTGCTTTAAACTGGGATGCCTAAGTGAGTACAGCTCATATAACCAAATCAAAGCTCAAATTTTGGCCAATAGTCACGATTGTGAAAATCAGGCGGGGAGGCATGGCCTGAGGCGAAGTATAAATCAGTTTCGCCAAACCATAAGATGACACAAGGATGTATTTGTTCAACCTTCATGTTTGCAATAGCATATTGTTGATTCGGTAGTTGAGCTATAGGCAGGCTAAAGCTGCGCTCATAACAAAAGGCTGACTGCACTACCGTTGGAGTGCTAGATAAATGACTTGCTACTGATAAGGCTGTCAAATCCTTAAGGTTATTCCAACCAATAGATGCGCGTGTGGTTCCATCGGTCTCATACAATGCTACTGGCGGTAGTGCTGCAGGGTTACGATAGCTCTTAAATTGATAAACAGCGTAACGACCATCAGGGTTAGCATTAATCTCTATATAAGCGGTTGCTTGCTGAAATGATATCTTGTGCGGTTCTGTCTGGTGAGGTGCCACGATATCTTCAGCATCAGTCTTACAGCCCGCAATCTTGCTGCCAGCAATAAAGCATTCAAGGCACGTTTCTTCCCATAGATAATCAGTGAAATTTACTTGAGTTTGTTGCCATGTTGACCAATTGAATTGATTGGCTAGAATTTGGCTAGGCAGAGTCACTTGATAGGTCAGCACCAGTTGCAAAGCTGGTTGCTGGATGATTTCTGCACTTACTCCGATAGAGATATTCTCAAGATCTTCTATAGACACGCCTAACTGCTGAGCGTCTTTCGCTATCGTCTCTGTGGCTATACAGAGGTTAAAAGATTGGTTCATTATGGGTACATCTCGACGGTAATAGTAAAGAGGTGATAGTGACAAGAGAAAGTATGCTGATTAAGGGCGCTAATACTATATGGTAAATATAACCGAGACTATCGGAAAACATAAAAGCCGCGAGCAAGGTGCGTCGCGGCCTTTGTATTTCATTATCGTTTGGCTATGATATAAGTGAACATAAAACCCAGTCACTTAAGTCTAGTCGGGTATGACATATTACTGTGCGTGACGTGCTAAGTTAGACAGTTTTGGGTTGGCATTTGGGTTTTTACGTAGTAATAATGCCATACGACCAATAGAATGAACCAAAGACGCATTAGCCGCTTTAGCAAGTTCAGCGCCAACGATGTCACGCTCTTCTTTCGTGCCAGCAGGCAATTTCACTTTGATAAGTTCATGATCTGTTAGCGCGCGATCGATTTCTTCAGTGATGGTTGGGGTAATACCCTTGTTGCCGATCATAACGATAGGCTTTAGCTCGTGACCGATGCCTTTTAGACGTTTGATGGTAGCGTTATCGAGTTGCATAGAATTCCTAGGTGTTGGTAAAAATAAAAATGGTACTGTCAAAAACAGTTATTGATCATTATAGATAATCTGTGACCATCTTGCATGAGATCAGCAGGATTTTGCACGATTTTACGTGACGAAAATGTTAAACTGAATGTTTGGTACATTATAAACGCTACTGCCTTATAAAACAGTTATTTAACCAATAGAATTTGGTCAGTTTGCAACCAACCATGAATAAAAAATCTGATTAACATCGTATTTAGAACAATCCGCAACGGATTAATATCAGTTTGTAAGTGATAGAGCAATTAAAGCAGCTAGATTTGGTAAAGCAATAGGAGCAGGTATTTTGGCCACGCGTATCGAAAACAAAAAACTATCAAAGAGCAGCAGTGCTTGGATGAAAGAGCATATTGACGATCATTATGTACAGAAAGCTCAAAAAGATGGCTACCGTGCCCGTGCCGCTTATAAATTATTAGAGATTAATGAAAAAACCAACCTGATCAAAAAAGGCATGACGGTCGTGGATTTGGGCAGTGCGCCTGGTAGCTGGTCACAAGTCGCTGGTCGATTGGTAGGTGACGATGGTATCTTGATTGCCTCTGATATTTTGGCCATGGATACCTTGCCTGATGTGACCTTTATTCAGGGCGATTTTCGTGAAGCTGAAGTGTTTGACGCTATTATGGCAGAAGTGGGTGATAGACAAGTCGACGTGGTATTGTCTGACATGGCACCCAATACTGCGGGAAATAGCGCTATCGATCAGCCACGTATGATGTACTTATGTGAGCTAGCAGTAGACTTCGCGCTTGCAACCTTACCAGAAGGTGGCGCACTTATTATGAAAGTGTTTCAAGGTGAGGGTACACAAGAATTACGCAAGCAGATGCAGCAGGATTTTAGTAAGATTCGTAGTATAAAGCCAGGTGCGTCACGACCACGCTCAAAAGAGATGTTTTGGATAGCGATTAAATAGTTTTAACATCAATAGGTTGCTGCTCTTGTAAGCGTGAGGGTAAACCACCATAAAGTGTTATTATCGCGATATAAAAGCTGCGTCAATTGTTAAATGAATAATCGTGAAACCTGCTTGAATTATGCGGGTTAGCACCACATATCATGGTATATTACCTTTGTTTTTAGCATACGTTTTAGGCAAAGTCGTCTGATAATAAGCGTTTTACAAGCTCAGTGATCGTATATCTATGTTTATCTCATAATGATTATTTATAAAAACAATTTTTAGGCTACCTATAAATCATATAAGTTTAATTTAGCAGTTTTTTATTATCAGGATATTCGTTAAAAATGAGCAATACGTTTATAGACGTCACGTGTTTAATAAACACACCAATAAGTAAGGGATGGGAATAACTAGTGAGCGACATGGTAAAAAATACCTTATTGTGGCTGGTGGTAATCGGCGTTTTGGTGCTGGTGTTTAGCGGCTTTGATCAATCTTCTGAGCCGGATAACCTTAACTACTCTGAGTTTGTGACCGCAGTGTCAGAAAACCAAGTAGCCAGTGTCGAGATCGACGGCGAACAGATCACCGGCGAAAAGAAAAATGGCTCATCTTTTGAGACCATTAGACCAGCTGTGTCAGATGACCAGCTGATGCCAATGCTACGTGAGAACCAAGTCGAAGTTCAAGGAACTGCACCAAAGCGCCAAAGCGTATTAATGCAACTACTGATAGCCAGCTTCCCAATTCTATTGATTATTGGTCTGTTCTTATTCTTTATGCGTAACATGCAGGGCGGGGCTGGCGGTAAAGGCGGCGGTCCAATGAGCTTTGGTAAATCAAAAGCGAAAATGCTGACCGAAGATCAAATCAACGTTAACTTCGAAGATGTGGCTGGTTGTGAAGAAGCTAAAGAAGAAGTCGTTGAAGTGGTTGAGTTCTTACGTGATCCAGATAAATTTACCAAACTGGGTGCAACGATTCCTCGTGGTATCTTGATGGTAGGTCCTCCAGGTACGGGTAAAACCTTGCTAGCGAGAGCTATTGCTGGTGAAGCTAAAGTGCCGTTTTTCTCAATCTCAGGTTCTGATTTTGTTGAAATGTTCGTCGGTGTTGGTGCATCACGTGTCCGTGATATGTTCGAACAGGCGAAGAAAAGCGCCCCTTGTATCATCTTTATTGATGAGATTGATGCAGTCGGTCGTCATCGTGGTTCTGGTATGGGCGGCGGTAATGATGAGCGCGAACAGACATTGAACCAATTATTGGTTGAGATGGATGGTTTTGAAGGCAATGAAGGCGTTATTGTTATTGCTGCAACCAACCGTGCTGATGTGCTTGATAAAGCATTACTGCGTCCAGGTCGTTTTGACCGTCAGGTGCAAGTAGGCTTACCGGATATCAAAGGCCGTGAACAAATCCTAAAAGTCCATTTGAAAAAGCTGCCAAACACAATCAGTGTAGATGCCAGTTCTCTTGCTCGTGGTACTCCTGGGTTCAGTGGTGCACAGCTTGCCAACCTTGTAAACGAAGCTGCATTGTTTGCCGCGCGTCGTAACAAGACCAGCGTCGATATGAATGACTTTGAAGATGCGAAGGACAAGCTGTATATGGGTCCTGAACGCAAATCAATGGTAATCCGCGAAGAAGAGCGCCGTGCGACTGCATATCATGAAGCAGGTCATGCGCTAGTAGCTGAGCTATTGCCAGGTACAGATCCAGTGCATAAGGTTACTATTATGCCGCGTGGCTTTGCCCTTGGTGTCACTTGGCAGTTGCCTGAGCATGATCAGACCAGTATGTATAAGTCGAAAATGTTGAGCGACATTGCTATTTTGTTCGGTGGTCGTATTGCTGAAGAAGTGTTTATCAATCAAATGTCGACGGGTGCTTCGAACGATTTTGAACGTGCTACCAAAATGGCACGTGCAATGGTCACGAAGTACGGTATGTCTGATGCACTTGGTATCATGGTGTACGAAGATGACGACAACTCGCAAGGATATTTCGGCGGTGGTGGTCGTACTATCTCTGAAGCCACGCAGCAGAAGGTCGATGAAGAAGTGCGTCGTATGCTAGAAGAGCAGTATGATATCGCTCGTGAATTGATTGAAGCCAACCAAGACAAAATGCATGCGATGGTTGATGCACTTATGAACTGGGAAACCATTGATCGTGACCAGCTGCAAGATATCCTAGCAGGTGAAGAACCGCGTCCACCAAGAGTTTACCAGCATAACGAAGTAAACTTGTCGAAAAACGATGTTAAAACAACGGGTGCTACACCGCCACCATTACCAGCGATGTAAATGCTAGCGTACTCATGTTTTACAAAAAGCTCTTTATGATAAAGGGCTTTTTTATTGTCATCATTTTATGAAGGGTTTAGAACCCCATAAGATTTACTGGTATTATAAGCATAGACAGTAATAATTAAAATTGTTCTTATGAGAGATAAGTTGGTTATGTCATTATTCCAAGCCTTACCTGACTACAAGATATCTAGTCGTGATAAAACCTTAGATTTGTCGCAGCCCCATATCATGGGCATCTTGAACGTAACGCCAGATTCATTTTCAGATGGTGGGCAGTTTAACGCAGTAGATAAAGCCGTCGCTCATTGTCAGCAGATGATAAATGAAGGCGCTACTATTATCGATATCGGTGGTGAGTCTACTCGTCCAAATGCGCAAACTGTGGCGACTGATGATGAGATACAACGAGTTGTACCAGTGGTCCGAGCCATTCGTCAGCACTGTGGTGATGCCATTTGGTTATCGATTGATACTAGCAGTCCTGAAGTCATGCAGGCAGCTTTTGATGAAGGTGCTGACATTTGGAACGATGTACGAGCACTGAAACGTACTGGTGCGCCAGAGCTAGCGGCTAAGCTTGATATACCTGTTATGCTAATGCATATGCGCGGTGAGCCAACGACAATGAATAATCTGGCACAGTATGACAATGTGATCGATGAAGTGCGTACAGAGCTGCTCGACCGTATTAACGAAGTAGTCAGCATCGGCGTCAAACAAAGCAATATCATTATCGACCCAGGTTTTGGTTTTGCTAAGAACTATGAGCATCACTGCGCATTATTAAGTCAGCTGAGTAGCTTGCAAGCATTAGGGCTGCCGATGATGTTTGGCATTTCTCGCAAGCGTTTCTTGGCAGAAGTATTGACCAAAAGTGGGGTGCAATCCGTAAGTATGACGCAAGCGGTAGAGCGTGATTCGGCAGGAACCGCTGCTGGACTGTTAGCCGTGCAACAAGGAGCAAGTATCATTCGTACGCATAATGTGGCGATGATGCAGCAAGCAGTGGCCTTATGGAGTCAACTGTCTGCATATCGTTATTAATTTCATTCTACATGTCCGAATGCATAGTGAGGTTTCAAGACTATAAATATTCTATACGCTATGCTTAACATCTATTTCTAAACTATCTAAACCCACAAGACTATCCAATTTAATAAGAGTAAATTTATGACTAGTACCACTCAGCCAGAACCAACCAATGAACAGCGCCGTATCATTTATCAAGCTCGCCGCGGATTAAAAGAATTGGATTTTTATATTGATCCTTATGTCAAAGAGCTGTATCTGACAGCAGATGCTACTGAGCAAGCAACATTTGCAGAAATGCTCACTCATGAAGACCCAGACTTGCTAGACTATTTTACCAATCAAAATCGTCCAGAAGAGGACGACATCTGGGCGTTGGTCAATAAGATAAAAACATGGCGCCATACCAAAGACTTGGTTTAGGTCTTAAGGAACGGGTCAGTACAATATCTAACGTTTCCCATGGTACGCTTATATGACGCCAGTAACCTCGCTACGTATTGATACAGCTATCACGCCTGCCAGTTATTTACGCGCACTGCTATATGTAGGCTTGACTGGCGTTATGATGATATTAGCATGGTTTGCATCTTTGACTTTGTGGCAGTATTTACTAATCTTAATAGTCTCGGCAGCAGTTGCAAGCTATCTGATTATATCGAGACCGATACTATTACATATTAGTCAGCCATCGCTCAGTCAGCGTGTTGATAAAGAATGGCAGTTACTGATACGAACGGGTCGCGGCGATGAGTTATGGCAAGCAGAGTTAGTCGATATAAATTGTTATAAGTGGGCAATGAGTATCGAGTTCGATATCGTTGAACCTTATCAAAGATCGTTTTCGACGACTATATTCCGCGACCAAGTAAATTCTGAGCAATGGCGACAATTAAATATTTTAGCGAATACCAGTAAGGGTAATATTAGATAGCTGAGTATTTATGGAGCTTAGGTTTTTCCTTTTACGATGAGAAATCCCTACACGTCATAACAAAATAGCTAACTCCAAGGGCAAAGAGATTTGTTATATTAAAATCTGTTATATTAAAAATAGAAAATAAAACTCGTAATTCTGCTGTCCTGTTATTAAAGAACATGTAGACAGATATGAGGTTTCACAATTTTTAGCAGTATTTTTGTATTAAACAATACGATAAAAAGAGGAATAGATAATGAGCTTATTAGGGAATTTAGTGAGCCAAGTGGCACGTAGTGCAATGAATCCAGACGATGCTCAGCGCAATCCAGTTAATCAACGTACTGAAACACGTCAGACTGGAGGTCTTGGTGATATTTTAGGTAGCGTATTAGGCGGTGGCAGTCAGGCAGGTGGTTATAGCCCTCAAAAAAATAGCCGTCAAGCAGATAATGGTTTTGGCTTAGATGACATCATTGGTGGTCTCACGGGCGGTAGTCAGCGCGGCGGTATGAGTTCAGGTGCTGGTGGACTCGGTGATATTTTAGGTAGTGTATTAGGTGGTCAGCGTACTAATAGTGGGTTCGGTGGTAAAGGTATGCTCGTTGCAGCATTGATGCCCATGGTTCTTAGCTGGATCAAACGTAACGGTGGTTTGAGCGGTGCATTGTCGAAAATTACTGGTATGGGCTATGAAGGTCAAGCACGCTCTTGGATGAGTAATAACGTAGCAAACGATAATTTAAATCCAGACGAAATTAACCGTTTATTTGACGAAAACGAAATTCAGCAAGTAGCCGCTCATACTGGTGCTAATGAAACTGAGGTAAGACAGGGACTCGCTGAGTTATTGCCTGAGGTCATGAATCAGCTAACGCCTAATGGTAATCTGGATAATGAGTCTGAGGCCAATGAAGAGATAGATCAAATCATTAGCCAGCTATCTAGCCGTCTTGGTAATTTTAAGTAGTTTCTTATAAAAATCACTATTTACAGAATTAGTCATATCAATGAAAACACAATAGAAAATGGTCCATCAATAGATGGACTATTTTTTTTATTAATTAAAAGTAAATATCGTATCTAACAAATTTTTATTATTTATTAAACTTATAATCTAAATGTATATGTTAAAAATAGTAAACAATAACGTAAGGATTCTATAAGTCCTATAAAATAGCTAAGACAAGCACTCAGGTTGTAGCTATAGCTTTATCGTCTTAAAAGCATTGAATTAAAGGTACCATCTTTTAATCGCCTAATGATTTCATAAGGATTATTACTTATGCCATTCAAGCCCGTTCAAGCAGCTGTTGCTATTTTAGTCGGTTTGTTAATTTGGTTTGTTATCCCAGTACCGACGGGTGTCACACCAGAAGCGTGGCATATGTTGGCACTATTCATCGCGACTATTGTTGCTATCATAGGTAAGGTACTGCCCATTGGTGCCATTGCTATTATTGCTGTGACTCTAGTGGCACTGACCGGTGTCACAAATGATAATCCGAAGCAAGCCATTAGCGATGCATTATCAAGCTATTCAAGCCCTCTGATTTGGCTCATTGGTATTGCAGTTATGATATCGCGTGGATTGATAAAGACAGGTTTAGGTCGACGTATTGCTTATTATTTCATTTCTATCTTTGGTAAAAAAACCATTGGCGTGGCTTATTCCTTGGCCGCTGCTGAGCTAATGGTCGCACCTATTACCCCTTCTAATACGGCACGTGGTGGCGGTATTATTCATCCTATTATGAAATCCATTGCGCAGAGTTTTCATTCGACACCAGAAGAGGGTACTCAAAACAAAATTGGGCGTTACTTAGCGATGGTGAATTACCACGCTAATCCTATTACTTCTGGTATGTTTATCACTGCTACGGCTCCTAACCCTTTAGTTGTCGAGCTGGTGAATAAAGCCACAGGTGGTGATATTCAGTTATCATGGACAACGTGGGCAGTAGCCATGTTTATACCCGGGATGCTTTGTTTAATCGTCATGCCATTGATCATTTATATGATTTATCCTCCTGATGTTAAAGCAACGCCTGATGCCAAAAACTTTGCAAAAGATAATTTGACAGAGATGGGTCAAATCAGTATTCACGAAAAAATAATGTTCGGTGTATTTGCTCTTATGTTAGTACTGTGGGCGAATATTCCTGCGTTGATTTTGGGTGAACAATATAGTGTTGATGCTACTACCACGGCCTTTGTTGGCTTGACGACACTGATATTGACTGGTGTGCTGACTTGGGATGATATTCTCAAAGAGAAGTCTGCATGGGATACTATCGTTTGGTTTGGTGCCCTGATTATGATGGCAGCTTATCTAAACAAACTTGGTCTAATTAGCTGGTTCGCAGGCAATATTGAGTCTCTCATTGGAACAACTGGGGTAGGTTGGGTAGGTGCAGCAACTATTTTGACCTTAGTTTATTTATACATACATTATTTCTTTGCTAGTACCACCGCTCATATTACCGCACTATTTGCAGCATTCTATGCAGTTGGCCTGACGTTAGGGGCACCGCCGATGTTATATGCGCTAATCTTGGCCGCAGCGGGTAATATCATGATGACGCTTACGCATTATGCGACTGGTACTGCGCCTGTAATTTTTAACTCTGGTTATGTGACGTTAAAAGAGTGGTGGGCCATTGGGGCGATTATGAGCGTGGTTAATTTAGTCATTTGGATAGGTGCTGGCCTCATTTGGTGGAAAGTACTCGGTTATTACTAAATTTAAAAAGCATTTGCTAAAAGCGTGCATCTAATGTTTCTAATGTATAGTTGAGCGCAGCAAAGCAGATATCGGTGTTAAACCCTCTATATTGCAAAAATCGTAACTGCTTAGCTTTTTCTTTTTGCTCAACTGGTATGTCATTACCATACTTTTTGGTACGTGCTGTCACCGCCAGTTTCAGCCAATCTACACCATCAACTAGGTTGTCTGCATCATCATCTACAAACTCACTAAATTCATCAGACTCAGTATTTGCCATATCGATTAGCTCATCGATGTTACCTGGTATAGCAATTTTCTTACGATAGAATTCTTGTTTAATCCGACCACGTCCGCGGCCTTTGCGGATGTTCTCACGTATCAGCATTAGGGTAGTGCGGTAATCACTTTGATACCCTTTTTCTTCAAACTCATCGAGCAGTGCATCAATTTTCTCTGGGTCTTGTTCTTTGTCGATCAGCTTTTGCTTTAGCTCAGCTTTACCGTATTCGCGGCGTGATAAATAATAAAATGCGAGCCAACGCAATCGACTTTCTGCTTTAATCGCATCGATTTCTGCTTGTTTTTGTTCAGGGGTTCGTAAGTAAGCTTTGAGCGCGGCTGGTATGTTATCGTTTTGGCTGTCTGTTTCACTACCATTGATAGCAAAAAGCTCAGCTTCATGTTCTGAGCTTTTGGATAGTAACTCAGTGCTATCACTAGAACCAGTTGTCAAACCATCACTAATTTCGTCATTATGAATGTCGAGTTTGACTTCTGCCAGCATCTCTTTAATGGTTTGCGCTTCAGGTGGTTGATATGTAGGGGCGTCACTAGGCTCAGCGGTAAAATTGGCCGCTGGATGAAAACGCTTTTTACGTTTTTTAGATTTAGAAGTTTTCTTTGACTTAAGAGAGGAGTCTTCAAAAAACGCTGTATCAATAGTAGCGTCATTCGTGACTGAATCATCTTTACTTGAACGGATAGTCCGTTTACTGTATTTCTCTGGTTTTTTAGACTCTTTCGTATGAGAATTCTTGGACGGTTTTTTTAATTTGCTATCAACAGAACTAGCTGAGTCGGCACCCGACTCAGCTAGAATTTCAGCTAAGGTTTTAATTTTCATAATGAATCATAGTGACTGACAACGGTTAATCGTTAAACCATTATTGTACAGGTTCAGAAGCCTGTTCTGCTTCTTCAGTTTCGTCGGCTTTGCTATTTTTCTTTGTACCAAGCTTTTCGTCACGAATCTTGTCTTCGATTTCTTGAGCAATGGCAGGGTTCTCTTTTAAGAAAAGCACAGAGTTGGCTTTACCTTGACCGATTTTTTCGTCGCCATAGCTGTACCAAGATCCTGCTTTGCCAACCGCTCCAATCTCTACACCTAAGTCAATGACTTCGGCTAAGTGGTTCGTACCTTCACCGTAAGTAATTTCAAACTCAGCTTGGCGGAAAGGTGGTGCCATTTTATTTTTAATGACTTTGACACGGGTCTGGTTACCGATGATTTCATCACCGTTTTTGACCGCACCAATACGGCGGATATCCATACGTACAGAGGCGTAGAATTTCAGCGCGTTACCACCAGTCGTAGTCTCAGGGCTACCGAACATAACACCGATTTTCATACGGATTTGGTTAATAAACACCACCATACAGTTAGAGCGTTTGGCGTTACCAGTGATTTTACGTAGGGCTTGGCTCATCAGACGCGCTTGCAGACCCATGTGTGAGTCGCCCATTTCGCCTTCAATCTCGGCACGTGGTGTCAACGCAGCTACTGAGTCAATCACGATCATGTCGATCGCGCCTGAGCGTACCAACATATCGGTGATTTCAAGTGCTTGCTCGCCATTGTCAGGCTGCGAGAGCAATAAGTCATCAGTATTTACCCCAAGCTTGCGTGCATAGACAGGGTCAAGCGCATGCTCAGCATCGATAAAGGCACAGGTACCGCCTTGCTTTTGACATTCTGCAATAGCTTGCAGGGTCATCGTCGTTTTACCTGAGCTTTCTGGGCCGTAAATTTCAACAATACGACCTTTTGGTAGACCACCAATACCAAGCGCAATGTCTAATCCTAGAGAGCCTGTAGAGACCACATCGACATCCATAATGGCCGAGTCATCGCCTAGATGCATGATGGTGTTTTTACCAAATTGCTTTTCGATTTGACCTAATGCCGCTTTAAGGGCTTTGGCTTTATTGTCGTCCATATTGGATTCCTTGTTTTCGGTAGTTAAGTTGATGCTATAAATAAAATATTGGTACTGTTAAAACCTTTGGCCAACGCATACTGACTGTTATGAAGTCGGCAATTATTGTTTGGCTGTTTTATCGAAAAATAGGTTGTCACGTGACTGGTATAGATAGTAGTATCGAAGGTATCGTTCTACTATACAGTAAAATTAAATAGTGAGAGAAGTAAAAATAAGTCCGTACTATACTGTCGTTATCGTTGTTTTTAAGTCAGACTTGGCGTGCTAATTACTCGACTCAACTTCTTAACGCTGTTGATTTGATAAGGTAATTATAACAAAAGCAAGGCACTATAATGAGCGTTGAGGGATGCTAGACGACACTATCTGTCGTATGGTATGCGGCTAAAAATCTATAGAAATGATGCGATAGGCCGTTGTTGTTTTGAACCTTATAATGACTATGCTTGTCAATAGATTTAGGAGTTGTCCACAACAAATAAAAGGACTATTTTCGCTAATTGTGAAACATTATGAATAATTAAATTATTTTAGAAATTATTTAAAATAATTTTTTATGTGTACGAATTTAATATAAGTTATTGATTTTAAATGTTTTATAAATTGTACAAAAAATGAACGATTTTACCTTATCCTTTAAGTTGCTTAGCTATAAAGTTGTCAAGTGGCGACTTATGCACAGGGTTATCCACAGCTTATGGGGAGAACTCTGTAAAGCCTTATAATACATAAGTTTACGTAGATTATTAGTATTAGTAACGGATTCAATATTTCGTTTTTTATCATTTTACAGGTGCTATTTTATCTATAAACAGCGCTATGAGTGCTATGTTTCACAAATTATAAATTTATCTTTTTTTATGCATAATCATACTATAGGCATTAAAAGTCAGGAG
The DNA here is from genome assembly GCF_002836735.1 of Psychrobacter sp. 4Bb. Taxonomy (GTDB): domain Bacteria; phylum Pseudomonadota; class Gammaproteobacteria; order Pseudomonadales; family Moraxellaceae; genus Psychrobacter. The sequence continues at coordinate 151,193 of NZ_PJAS01000071.1, forward strand.
TATGACTCAGGATATACATCTAAGATGTCAGTAGACATAGTTATGCGTAGGATGTCTAGTATTTTTAGAGATATTTTCTACAGCCTATAGAAGGCCAAAAAAAGCGGCTACATCAGATAGCCGCTTTGTCAAAACACTTAAAAGTAGAGCTGTATTAATCAGTCTTTGATATAGATCAAATCCCAGACGCCATGCCCACGGTCGAGGCCACGACGCTCAAACTTGGTCATTGGACGGAAGTCAGGACGCTCAGTGAAGTTACCTGTACCTGCTTTGTTAGTCAGTCCAGCGAAACCATCCAATACTTCAACCATCCAAAATGCATAATGCTCCCAGTCAGTTGCTGTATGGAACCAGCCGCCTTGTTTTAAGCTGCGCGTAACGATAGTCATACGTTCAGGACTGACAAAACGACGCTTATAGTGGCGCTTCTTTTGCCATGGGTCAGGGAAGTATAGCTGAATACGGTCGATATGGTTTTCTGGTAGCTGCTTGAGCAATTGAATGGCATCACCGTTTATGATTTTTACGTTGCTCAAATCTTGGGTGCCAGCCATATACGCACATTTACCAATACCAGGCTCATGCACTTCTACACCGACAAAATTACGAGTAGGGTCAGCGGCCGCCATTTCAATAAACGAATCGCCCAAGCCAAAACCAATCTCTACCGTAAGCGGCGCATCTGGGCCGTTAGGGCTATCGGCGAATAACGTACGTAGGTTGTCAATACCGGTAAGATCGCCATCACCAAAACTGTTATTGACCAAATACTCAGAAAATTCTGGAGCAGTTAGTGCAAGCTCAGCGTTTTTGTTCATGTGCGTACGGCGCTTCATAAACGTATTGACGATGCGGATATGCTTGTCAGAGGTCGGTTCTATCTCTTGGCTAGTGCTGTTATCGATATCGATAGGCTCGCTTGTGCTATTAAGGGTTTGCTCATCAATAGTATCGGTACTATTGACGTTGTCATTGATATCAGAATGTTGACTCATAGGATTTGTAAGGCTTAATTAGGTGGGTGATGTTTGCTTATTATAAGTTAAATCCATACAACTGTGAACGGACAATCCTATTTTCGCGTATTTGCTGGTCGGTGCTGTGGTTTCTCTATGTTACACATGGGTTTTAGCGTTATCATATAATGGTATCTTTCAAGTGCTTTTCCTAAGAGTCAGTAAGTAGAGCGTGTTGCCATGTTATTTATTGAGACAGATTCACCGCCACCGTTTTATCAAGAGTCGTTAACACCTACTAAACGTAAGCAGTTAGACAAGTGGTTCATCGGTAATCGTACCCAGCGTTATTACCTCAAACGTTTTGAGCAGTTTGATCAGCAAGGTTATCTGTCACCAAAATGGCATTGGGCTGCGTTTTTTATCACCTTTCCTTGGCTGCTATATCGCAAGCGCTATATGGATGCGATTGTCTATAGTGTTGCAGGGTGGTCTTTTATCCAGCTTAATGTGGCATTAGTGCTAGTCGCCTTTGAATTTATAGCGATGTCCTATGTGCCAGATGCTTATCAGATGGCAACACGTATCAGTATTGCCGCTGTTATTTGGCTATTTTGGTCGTTTATGGTGGCACGCTGGACAGATGCGTATTACTACCGAATGGCAAGGCGTGAGATCGCTGATGCGATAAATGACCATCCGCGAGATGAGGCAGCACAGAAGGCACATCTGCAAAGAGAAGGCGGTGTTAGCTTGTTCGGACTGGCATTAGGGTTTGGTTTTTTTGCATTTTCGCTATTGGTGATTAAGGTGCAGTTCTTACCGATTATTGCCAAGCCAAAAGCAAACGAAGTGTTGTTTGACGCTTATGATATTGCAAAGAATGCCCAAAATCGAGTGGCGTTGATTTATCAACAGACAGGGCAGTGCCCAGTAAATTTGCCCCTGAGTACCGAGCAGCAGCAAATACGCATGCATGTCGATACTCAGGCTGCTGGCGTGACAGAAACTGACTGTGCGGTAGTGGCAACGATTCAGAACGTGACGTTTCCGATACGCTATTTAAACGAGCAGACGCTGGTCTTTTATCATATACCAGACAGTGATAATTGGGATTGCACCAGCTCACTGAATAAAAAACAAGCTCCTAAAAACTGCATAGCTGATTAGGGGCTGTGCTTTACGAGTGTTTATAGATGTTGCTAGTACTGAGAGCTACTGTTTAGGGTTAATGCTTAGGGTCCGTTGCAGTATCATTCTTTTCCTCAACTGGTGTTGCTTGGCTCTTTAACGCCTCATAAAAATCGGTCAAATCCATTTTACGTGCTTTACCAATGTCTTCGTCAAACAAGCTTTCAAGCTCAGCCATTGCTGATTGTGCGGATTCAATCATGCTGGCTTCATCATCATAGATAGCTTGTTGGCGTTCGATCAAGTCATCATCATAGTCACGGAATGTTTTTACTGTTTCTCGCGCTTTTTCTGGTGAGATACCTAATAACTGTAGCGATTCGCGTGACATGTCCAAAGACGACAAATAAGTCTCACGCCAGATGTGCCGCACCCCAACCTCACGCAAGCGATAATAGTGCTGACGGTCGCGTGCTCTCGCCAATACAATCAGTTCAGGATAGTTTTTACGTAAATACTGAGCGGTGGTGATAGAACGCTCTAAGTCATCGATAGCGAGAATAAACACTCGCGCTTTTTGAATACCTGCCGCTCTTAAAATCTCAGGGTTCTTTGGGTCGCCATAATAGACTTGGTTACCGAATTTTCTTACAAAATCTACTCGGTTTGCAGAGCGTTCGATGGCGGTAAATTCGATATTATGCATGCGCAGTACACGGCCAATAATCTGACCGACGCGGCCAAAGCCCGCAATGATGACCTGATGCTCATGATCGGGAATGGTATCGTATTCGCGGCTCGGCTTGCTCTTGGCAAATAACGGCTCACCTACCTTTTCTAACAACAAGAATGCCAGAGGTGTCAGCGCCATCGAGATGGTAACGATAAGATTAAGGGTGTTAGCAAGCTCGGGTCGTAAGACATTTTGAGCGGTGGCGACACTGAATAAGACAAAGGCAAACTCACCACCTTGAGCTAGAGTTACGCCCAATCTGATACTCGTCGGCCAGCGATTGCCCGATACTTTTGCAATCCCTGCAATCACTGCAAACTTGATAAACATCAAGGCGAGCGCGCAGCCAATGATAAAGATGGGCTCTGCCAGAATGAGTTTGACATCGGTAAGCATACCGACCGACATAAAGAAGAGACCTAATAACAATCCTTTAAAAGGTTCGATACTGGCCTCTAACTCATGGCGATACTCGGAATCTGCTAACAACACACCTGTCAAAAATGCACCTAATGCCATTGATAGGCCAATTTGGCCCATTAAGATAGACACGCCCATCACAATAAATAGCGCGACCGCTGTCAGTAGTTCTGAGGCACCACTAGAAGCCACAAATTTAAAGAAGGGTCGAACCACATATCGGCTGGCGAAAATCAGTCCGGCAAAGACAGCAAAAACCTTACCAAAATAAATCAAATCGTAGCTTTGCTCACGCACCCCTGATAAAAAGGGAATGACTGCTAACAATGGAATGACCGCAATATCTTGGAATAATAAGATAGTGAAGGCTTCTCGACCATGCGTGCTTGAAAGCTGCTGTTTTTCAGTCAGTATCTGTAGTACAAATGCGGTAGAAGACAGCGCTAAACCAAAACCAACAATAAAGGCAGTATCTAGTTGTAAGGAGAAAAACTGGTGTAATAGCCACATTAGTAGCGTACCAGTCAAACCGACCTGCAAACCGCCCAATACAAATATAGAGCGGCGCAATGCCCAGAGCCGCGAAGGCTGGAGCTCAAGCCCGATAATAAACAGCAGCATGACCACACCAAACTCTGAAAAGTGCAATAGACTTTCAGCGTCGCCTGCCACATCCAAGCCACTTGGGCCCAATATGAGTCCAGTGATGAGGTAGCCTAAAACCGTTGCAATGCCGAAGCGTTTACCGAGAGGGACAAAGAGCAATGCTGCTCCCAAAAAGATAGTGGCTTGCAACATGAGATTTGGTGAGCCGGCGGCAGCAGCAAACATCTGGGCTCCTTAAAAATTTAAATAAAATACACAATATAAAATGGACGTGACTAAAATCAGTATGACTAAAACGATATCGCGCTAGTATCGATTATTTTTTGCGATAAATTTTCCACACACCATTGTCTGCAAGCGGATTATTATAAGCATCGTTGCGGCGTTTACGCGGTGTCTGGCGACTATCTACAATCTTAAAGTCAGGCAGGGCATGTACAATCAGACCAGTACGATAAAAGCGTACCCGCTCAGGCTCTAGCATCTCGCCCTTACTATCACGACAAAAAACATAAGCACGCAGATCGATAAATTCACGATGCGCTACCAGTCGCGCTTCCTCGTCATTCTCTAGCACTGCTGTCATGCGCTCGATTTCATCATCCGTATATTGACCACACTTATCCGTCAGAGCACCTACTGATCCAAAGCTTTTGGATTCTTTAGCGCGTGTCTTAGTTAAATGTAAACGCTGAACATGATAGATAAATTGCGGTATCTCAAGGCTGGCTGGGAGCGGTAGATAGTCAGGTGGCATGTTGGCCGCTGGATAAAAATCCTTTGCACGCTCAAGCAGATTTTGCCAACGTTGTTGATAGGTTTGGACTTCGGCTAAGTTGCCTTCATAAATAGGCATATCACGGATTTGTCGCAAAATATCAGGTGGAAACTGTTCATTACGAAAGTTTGCAATGTCTTCTTGCAGCGTTGATAACAAAACTTTAGCGTGTTTTTTGCCATCTTTTGATGCAGGATCATCGATATAGTCTGGGGCGACAAAGGGTGCTGAGCGTCTAGACATAGTGTTATATCATCAATAGATAGAGTGAAAATACCAAAAAGTATGATTATAAAAATTAACTGGGGTGCTAAACAAAACTTTATAATAGTTATTATAACCACATAAGCCGATTTGGACTTAATTTTTTTAAGTTGAATAAAACAAAAGATTGTCGTAAATCAAGACTGCTTTAATGTGATCTAGATTCTAGTTCTAATTCTACGTAACTTTTATTATGAGCCAGTATCAGATGCCTATACTTGTATTTTCTAGGTCGTGTTTCAAGTTACTGACTTCTTTATTCAGTCACTTAGCTGAAAATATATCGTTAATGGTTATGACCAATATGACTATTACCATCAGGTAGCTGTCCCGAAATATCACAGACCAAGGCATCGCTATGTGAGATATTCTGAGGATGAGACGAGCTTTCGACCTGAATAGTAGCATGGTGAATACCAAGCTCTAGCAGTCTTTGTTCGAGACTGGTAATTAGAATATTTGATTCATGGATACTCATTTCACCATCGACCACCACGTGACAAGATAGTGCATTAAGACCGCTAGTAATACTCCAAACATGTAAGTCATGTACTTTTTGTACTTGAGAGTCTTCGAGTAATTTTTGCTCTACATCGACTAGCGATATATTGGCAGGCGTTCCTTCCATCAATATATGTACAGAATCACGTACGACGCGGTAGCCACTGATTAAAATAAGTACGGCAACGATTACTGATGCCACCGCGTCTGCCCATACCCAACCAAAACCCATCATAAGTAGCGCAGCGATAATCGCAGCCACTGACCCTAATAAATCGCTCAATACGTGCAAATAGGCGCTTTGCATATTGAGGTTAACGGGTTCTGCATTATTCGGTTTCTGCTCTGTGATTTGGGCATCATCCGTACCATGATTATGGCTGTGTGGCTCGCCACCTTGACTACCTCGATGCATTAGCCAAGCGACCAAAATATTGATCAGCATACCGATAGTCGCCACGATAAGCATGCCTTGGGTCGCAATTTCTGGCGGTGAGTTAAAGCGTTTAATCGCTTCATAAAAAATCATCAAAGCAATTATGACAAGTGTCGCGCCATTTACCGTAGCAACTAATATCTCAAAGCGCTTGTAGCCGAAGGTTTTCTGGTGAGTGGCCGCTTTTTCGCCGATTTTAAATGCGACCAAAGTGGCGCCAAGCGCTATCGCATCGCTTAACATATGCCCTGCATCGGACAGCAAGGCCAAACTACCGGTAAGCCAGCCACCAATGGCTTCGATAAACATATAACCGGTAATGATAATAAAGCTGAACAGCAACGTACGCTGATAGCCCTTGGTATCTCGTGCTGTAGTTGTCTGCTCTAGATGCTCATCATGATCGTGATGGCCTTGGTTTTCTTGAGTGTAGTTATTTTCTTCATCTTCGCGAACGTACTTAGGCACATTCGTATTATCATGCTGTTGGCTATGATTGTGCTCGTCAGAGTTTGGATTATTTGAATTCATAATAATACTCAAATTCGCTGATAGTTGCGTTCGATAGATGATGTTTACTGATAAGTGACGTTTACTGATAAGTGATGCTTGCTATGGGTAGAGTAGGCATAGAGCCTTGATCGCATATCATTTGATAGTTATAAATTTAACATAGCCAAGCATGAGAAGCTGTAACGACGAAGTAAACATGATGAGGAGATGAGTAGAAAGATATGCACCCATTTGTTGAGAGCTGCGTGAGAACTACCAACCGACAGGATCAATGTCCAAAGTAAGCTTAAGGTATTTAGCGCTTGGTAGGGCAAGCACTGGCTGCCACCACTGTCCTAACACATGGTGCAATTGACGACGGTCTTTAGCCAATAGCAAAAGCTGTGCATGATAGCGGCTGTTCTTTTTACTCATGGGCGCATCAATAGGACCGAGAACAGCGAGGTTATGAGCATTCGGCAAATGCGCAATAGCATCCTTGAGTGCTTGAGTAGTAGCTGCTAATGTTTTACCTTCGCAGCGTATCAATGCAGCATGTCGATGAGGAGGTAAGCCCATCATTTGACGTTCTTGCAGTAGCTCGCGCGCGAATGACAAGTAGCCGTCTTTGACCAGTTTTAATAGTAACTCGTTATCAGGCTGCAACGTTTGAATCAATACGCGGCCAGCTTTGTCACCTCGACCAGCACGGCCAGCTACCTGAATCATGAGCTGTGCGGTATGCTCTGGTGAGCGGAAGTCTGCTGATAAAAATCCGCGATCAGCATTGGGTAAGCAAACCAACGTAACGTTGGGGAAGTGATGACCTTTGGCAACCATCTGTGTACCGACTAATATGGCAGGGTTGCCTTTATTGATTTGCTCGTAAATATTTTCCCAACTGTCTTTGCGTCTTGTGGTATCACGGTCTATTTGAATAATCGGATAGAGCTCTTTGCTGGTTTGGGGGTTGGCAAAGATTGCGTGTAGATTTTCGCTAAGCCTTGTCGTTCCCATACCTTTGGCATCTAGGTTTTGACTGCCACAATCAGGGCATACGGTAGGGATATAGGCTTGCCAATCGCAATGATGGCATTTCAAATAAGAGTTGCTTGAATAACTGTTTCGCTGGGATTGGCTATTATAGTGAACGGTCAGGTGCGCGTCACAGCGCGGACAATCTGCTTGCCAGCCACAAGCCTCGCACAATAGAACAGGTGCATAGCCACGACGATTCAAAAATATCAATACCTGATCACCAGCCTCTAGCGTTTGCCGTATCGCCCCGATCATGGCATCTGTCAGCCCTGTATCATAGCGCGCACCGTCATCTTGTGCTTGTTGATGGGTACTTTGCAAGCGAGCATCGATCAGTTGCATGGTTGCAGGTTTGGCATTGCCCGGACGAGTAAGCAGTTGGTATTCTGCTAGTTTGCCATCATCGACCAGTTTTAAATGCTCAAGAGAAGGTGTGGCAGTACCAAGTATCACTGGGATTTTGTATTGCAAACCTCGATAGAGAGCGACATCAGCGGCATGATAACGTAACGTGTCTTGTTGCTTATACGAGCCATCATGTGCCTCATCAACGACAATCAGGCCTAAGTCTGCGAAAGGATATAGCACAGCTGAACGTGTGCCGATAACGATTTGTGCATGCCCCGTGCGGCAGTCTTGCCAACCTTGTAAGCGATGAGTGTTAGTCATGCCAGAGTGTAATAGCACAATATGGGCGGCAAACCGACTGGCAAATCTTGCCCGCGTTTGCGGTGTGAGGCCAATCTCTGGTACCAAAATAAGGACTTGTTTACCAGCCTTTAGTACGGCTTGCATCGCTTGCAGATAGACTTCGGTTTTACCACTACCAGTAATACCGTTGAGCAAAAAACCAGTATAAGTATCGGATTCGTGTGCAGCAATAATAGCGTCGACAGCAAGTTTCTGCTCATCATTGAGATCAAGTGGCATTTTTGCCAGTTTAACTGGAACAGGTACTTGTTTTGGCTGAATATAGCGCTCGACTAACCCTTTATCTTCTAGCGTCTTTAAAAATGCTCGTTGCACACCTTCTAGTAGCAATACATCTTCGCTTGCGCCATGCTGACCATGTAGCTTTAGCATGTCGAACTGCTGCTTTTGTTTTTTAGCATTGGCTCGAAAATCATCATCAGTGATATGAGGCAAAATGCGCCAATGGGTAATCAGCAAGTCTAATGGTTTGCCTTGACGGACAAGACTTGGCAGGATAACTGCTAACACATCGCCAAGCGGATAGTGGTAATAGCGGGCTAACCAATAGGCAAGCTTGAGCATGTCCAAGTCCAAAATAGGCTCAGCATCTAGACATTTATTGATGGGTTTGATTTTATTGACAGGTACGCTGCTATCGTCTTGTGAAATATGAGCAATTACAATACCAATCAGAGTCTGACGACCAAACGAAACCTCAACGCGGCTGCCGATTTGCGGTATCGCACTGTCTGGCAAAGCAAGCATATCAGCTGGTAGGCTATAGTCAAACACCCGATAAAGGGGAACGGGTAGAGCAACTTGTACCAACATAAACGGCTTCGCAGTCTTATTAGGTGAATATGAGATCAGAATAATAGAACGGAGACCAATAAGCTTAGCATGATGCTAAGCTTATGGTGATATGACTTATAGGCTGTTGTTAAAATTAGCACCTAATATTAAGCATTAAATATCATCTTATTCGATATAAAGAATAGACTCAATTTCTACCACACCACCTTTAGGTAGAGCAGCTACTTGGACGGCAGCGCGGGCAGGATATGGCTCGCTTAGATTGGCGACAAACACTTCGTTCAAGACAGCAAAATCACTCAAGTCAGTCAAAGATACATTGAATTTGACCACGTCATTTAGACTGCCACCAGCTGCTTCACAGATAGCTTTGATGTTTTCAAATACTTGCTCAGCCTGTGCTTTAAAACCTTCTCTTAGTTCCATCGTGTCAGGATCAAAACCAAGCTGACCTGAGATATAAACAGTATTACCGACTTTTACAGCTTGAGAATAGGTGCCGACTGCTGCAGGTGCTTTATCAGTTTGGATAGTTTGACGAGTCATGGGGTGTCCCTTTTATATTTTATGTGAGTGATTCATTTCTACTAGAATAGCAGTTCTATTTTAGCTATTTGCATCACGACTATATCAGTGATGCAAATCAGCAAATGCGCTTATTATAATTGATATAACCGTATAATGTTAGGGAAACCTAGCAGGGAGCGCAGTTCACGAATACCCTGTGCTAAGTGGTTGCGACTACGTACTACAATATGAATGATGGTATCAGTATTGCGAACATCAACGGTTTCAACACCCATATTGAGCTGGCGTAAGTGATAGATAACTTCACTGATTTGCTCGTCACTAAGCGCAATAGAAAGCTTTAAGTAAGCAGGAAAACGAATCTTGCCGCTATTTTTTAGATCGTGCTCACCGATGTCGCCTTGTTTGACTGCATTGTCATTGCGCCAACGTAACTGGATCACCTGATAAGGATTGTCCTTACGGATATCATCCAGTGAAAAACATTTATGACGATGAACGACCAAACCATGACGTGATAAATGGCCTACGATAGGGTCGCCATATATTGGATGACAGCAATTAGCAAAATCAAGCTCGACGCCAGCAGCATTTGCAATCAGCTGTTGCGGTTGAGTCATATCATCGCTATGTACTTTTGCCTGTAGATCGCTCAGCTCATCGCTAAATAAACGTGTCACGACTAGCTGAGGAAGCAGCGTACCTGAGCTTATTTGTTCAAATAATGCATCTTTTTCAGTTAGGCCACGCCATTCAGTCAGGTCTTTCCAGTCTGCGTCTGTTAAGTCATCAAAGCTTTTCTGATGCGTTCTGAGCGCACGATCCAATGCCTGTCTACCATGGTGTTGTTTGTCAGCGACAGACAGATCTTTGAACCAACGTAAAATCTCTTCACGGGCTTTGTTAGTCACTACAAATCCCAACCACTCAGCTTTTGGTTCTGAGTGGCTGTTCACTTCTATCTCAACGGACTGTCCATTTTTTACCACGGTACCGAGCTTTGCAGCTTTACCATCGATATTTGCACCAACGGCAACGTTACCAATCATAGGTCCGACCGCGTAGGCAAAATCTAGCGCGGTTGCACCCTGTGGAAGCTCGTAAGCACGCCCTTGAGGGCTATAACAAATGATTTTACTAGAGTGTAGATAATCCATCAGCTCATTAATAGTAGAGACTGCTGCTGAGAAATCAGGACTGTTTTCATTCAGATTATCTTCATCGACCAAATCTTTCATGTTGCGCAATGATGCTTGGATAACCGACTGACTCACATCAGATGCGTGCTCTGCCCCGATGACCCCAAGTCTTGCAGCGCTCTGCATTTGCTTGGTCAATATAGTGACTTTTACCACATCATTGTCACGCTCATAGATGAGGGTAAGGGACTGGTTACCGCCTGGTAGCGGACGACGAATATTATCCGCAATATGGGTATCATCAATCTGATATTTTTTGATCAAATAATAGGCCAGCTTGTCACAGGCTTCGATATTGTCGAGGACGATTTCAAACGCGTAGTGACGCAGTAGCGCATTAATCTCACCGCGATTGCGGAAAAACTGACGATATATCACCACGCGATTGTCTAACACTTTGACCAGACCATTGAGATCCAAGTTATTTAGCACGATACTCAAATAACGATGAATGGACTCTCTTTGAAAGTTACGTCCAAGCCCATGCTGTAGCAGTTTATCGGACAGCTTGTTGTACATATCAGAGTCTAAATTGCGATAACACAATACTTCGATATAGTCAGCAATATCATTCAGACCCATTAATCGGGCAAATGGCACATAAAAATCCAAGGTTTCTTGAGCTGTGGTGCGTTGCTTCTCAGGACGTACTGCGTCAAGCGTAGACATATTATGTAGACGGTCAGCAAGCTTGATAATGAGTACACGCGGGTCAGCGAGAGTGGCGGTTAAAATTTTATGAAAGGTGGCCGCTTTATTCTGCTGCTTGTTATGCGAAGATGACTTTAGCTTGGTCACACCATCGACCAATCTTGATACAATTTCACCATAACGCTGCTTGATTTGCTCATCGCTGACTTCAGTGTCTTCGACCGTATCATGCAAAATTGCTGCAATAATAGTATCTCGATCTAAGCGAAAGCCCGCTAGTATCTCAGCGACAGCGATTGGATGCGTGATATAAGGTTCCCCTGATTTGCGCTTGTCTTTAATGTGCGCAATATCTCCGAACTCACAAGCATCAACAATATCACGGCGCTCAGCAGCAGTGAGATAACCTACCGAACGTAGTAAATTATATTGAGCATCATCGACGAGGTGATGACTGAGTTTGGGTAGGGTTTGACTCATAAAATGATGATCCTATTTTCCATGACCTACTTGTTGGGCCACTTACCGAAGCAAATGGAGGCTAAATAATGACCTACCATACAAAACTTAAGGATGAGTACGCCATTCTCTAATTAATCGCAAATCGCTTTCAATGTCAACTGATAAGCGTGTGGGCGATGAAAAAACTTCACTAAGTGGTCTATTTTGGGGATAAATGGTGACCAAAATAGCCAATACATTATTATTACAACCAAAAAACCACAGCCTATGCTGTGGTCTCTATAGTTGATCAAGATATGTATTTATTTTATAAAAACACGATTGGCTTTATAAAATACATCTTATCAAAACAGCTTATTAGAAGCTGTGGTCGCCTGACAGTGCTAAATCTAATGAGCTAGTAGCAAAATTATGCTCTGGCTGATTTAGGATGTCGCGTGTGATTTTGCCAGCGGCAATTTCACGTAGTGCCAATACTGTAGGCTTGTCGTTATCAACGTCAACCAACGGCTCGGCAATACCTTTGGCCAATTGACGGGCGCGTTTGCTTGCGACCAAAATTAGCTCAAAGCGATTATCAACATTATCCAAACAATCTTCAATCGTCACTCGTGCCATAAATAGCTACCTCGGTTGTTTCTATTAGTAACGGACCTTGCCCGCCACTCAATAAAAATAATATCAAAAATACAAAGGGGGATAGCTAAATATTATAGCATTTTTTGCCAAGTCGCGTAGTTGCTTTTTATATCTACTTACGAGATTAGCTGCTTGTGCGTAGTTTACTCTTCTACTTGAGTGTTTAGCAAGTTGCTAATCGTGCGATGATAGCGTTGCTGCTGACGACCAAGCGTCTGCCTGTCGGCCACGATAATAGCTTTTAGCTCAGCTAAGGCTACATCAAAATTATCATTGATCACTACATAGTCGGCATTCACATATTGTGCCATTTCGGTGACCGCGCCAGCTAGACGGCGCTCTATAACTTCTACAGAATCCTGCGCGCGGGTTGAGAGACGTTGACGTAATGTCGCAATGCTGGGTGGTAGAATAAAAACCATAATGGCATCGGGAAAGATATTTCTGATTTGCGTCGCGCCTTGCCAGTCAATCTCTAAAATAACGTCAATACCCGCCGCTAGCTGGGTACGAACACTTTCCTCTGACGTGCCATAATAGTTACCAAATACTTCAGCATGCTCTAGAAATAGACCTGCATTGATACCATTGGTAAAACTATCGGTATCTGTGAAATGATAGTGCTGACCATCAATCTCGCCCGGGCGTGGTGCGCGAGTCGTATGTGAGACACTGACAGTCAAGTCATTGGTGGTCGCAAGCAATTGCTTAACCAGTGAGGTCTTGCCAGTACCTGAAGCGGCAGTAACGATGAATAATGAACCTGTCATACAATTTATCCTAATAGAAGGTGTCTTAGTAACTTGTAAAATGTATCGTAATAAATGCGTGTTGATAAAAAGTTAAGCAGTGCCTCAGTCAAAAACAAAGACTGGAAAAAATAAAAAACGCCATCATGTATGGCGATAGAAATTATAATAAATGCATTATTATAAACTGCTTTTATACAAGTTAAAGCTGGTTTTGCAATATGTCGTAAGTATGCTGAGGTTTGCCCACAAAATATTGCTATGAGCAGACAGCTATTTTAGAGAGCGACAAAAGCAAATTATGCTAAAGTAGAGCATTGATTTCGCCCTAACTTTTGAATAAAAAATTCAAAAATACGTTTTAACTATAAATTATCCAATGATAGGCCTTTTTATGCAAATTTATCTTGCCAATCCCCGTGGGTTTTGTGCTGGTGTGGACCGTGCAATTGCGATTGTTAATGAAGCATTGACACGTTTCGAGCCGCCTATTTATGTCCGTCATGAAGTTGTGCATAATAAGTTTGTGGTATCAGACTTGGCCAATCGTGGTGCGGTGTTCGTTGAAGAGCTTCACGAAGTGCCAGATGGATCTGTTGTTATCTTTTCTGCTCACGGCGTGTCTAAAGCAGTTGAAGATGAGGCTGGTCGCCGTGATATTACTGTGTTTGATGCAACATGCCCGTTAGTGACTAAAGTACATATCGAAGTGGCAAAGTTTGCGCAAGATGGGATGGATGCCGTGTTGATAGGACATGCAGGACATCCGGAAGTCGAAGGCACTATGGGGCGCTTTAATCGTCGCCATGGTGGGCAGATTCATCTGGTCGAAGATGAAGGTGATGTGGCCGCATTGACTGTACAAGATGCTGAACGCTTGGCATTTGTGACTCAGACAACTTTGTCGATGGATGATACTGCGCGAGTCATCGATGCGCTGCGTGAAAAATTTCCTAGTATCCAAGGCCCTCGCAAAGACGACATTTGCTACGCCACTCAAAACCGCCAAGATGCGGTAAAAGATTTGGCCAGTCGCTGTGAAGTAGTCTTGGTAGTTGGTTCACCAAACTCATCAAACTCCAATCGCTTGCGAGAGCTGGCTGAGCGTATGAATTGCCGAGCGTATTTAATCGATAATGCCAGTGAGATGGACAAGCGTTGGTTAGATGGCGTGCAGAGTATAGGCGTGACCGCTGGTGCATCTGCGCCCGAAGTATTAATCCAAGAAGTATTGCAACAGTTGCAAGACTGGGGTGGCGATCTACCTAGTGAGCTATCTGGTATTGAAGAAAATGTGACGTTTAGTCTGCCGAAAGCATTGCGGATTCCTGTCACTCAGGTTGGTAAGTAACTAATATTCGTGTTTGTATTTATATTTGTATGAACTATTATTTATATGGATAAGGTCGCATGAAAGAACCAAAAGCCAGATTTGTATTGGCAGAGGCCACGCTCGCTGAAGTCAACAAGCAACTAAAACTCAATATGCTAGTGATGGCAGCAGTGGTTTTCGTATTGTTTATGAATATCATGAAGTTTATGGCAGAAAAAAGCTTTTTCTACGCGATGCTCGCAGTAGTTATGATCTGTTTATTATTTTTCATACAAAAAGCTCGCCGTATTCTCACGCTTAGAAAACAAGAGCTTATCCATAAGTAGAAAGTACAAGCATAAATAAAAAATACAGATGAAAGTGCCAAATATAGGATAGCTATGACTGCTTATTACAAATTTATCAAACGAGAGTTACAAGAAGACGGTGTTAGTGTGGCGCATTATCAGCCAACCAAGCATGCACAAGGTGCTTGGAATGAGCATGAGCAGCACATGGCGCCAGCAACAGGCCTATTAACAGCTGAGATCAACAGCTTTGCGCCACAACCCAATACTCGTATTGCACGTGTGAGCCTCGATATCTTGGGGCTAATACCGCTTGACGATTTTACTATCACTACTCGCTGTATCCGACCTGGCAGGACTATTGAGCTGGTCGAAGCGGTCATGAGTAGCCGCGGCCGCGATGCTATCATTGCAAGAGCGTGGCGACTAATTACTCAAGATACCAGCGAGATTGCCGGACTTGAAGATCAACTAGCAGAATACAAACCTGAAGAACTACCAGTTTGGGAAGGTATGAAAGGCTGGCCGGGCGGTTTTATTGAAAGCGTACGTCTAGTAGCGACAGAAGACCGCCGTTCTGGTCGCGGTATGGTATGGATTACCAATGATCTCGACATGATAGAAGGCGAGCCGACTGATGATTTGGTGCATCTGTTAGGTATGGTCGATACTGCCAATGGTGTTGTACCAAGATTGGGTCTTGGTTTGTCTAAGTTAGAATGGATGTTTCCCAATACTGATTTGCAAATCCATATGCATCGCTCGCCAAAAGGTCGCTGGCTGGGTATCGAGGCTGTACAACAATATGGCGACGACGGTATCGGATTGACCAGTGCGGTATTGCACGATGTATACGGCCCTTTTGGTCGTAGTGAGCAAATCCTTACTATTCGTCCGATGCCACGTTAAAAGAGAAAGAATCAACTATCTAGTGATTTTGGAAAACGAAACGATATATTGTAATCAATTAATTATACAAATATTAGAGAAATGGTTTTAATAGTAACTAAGAAGATATTACCAACCAAACGATATCAATTGACATAGAGGTTACTATGAAAGCACATACTCAATTTTCAAAAAAATTGACGACTATTTGGGAGTTATTGATAGAGGTTTATTCAGAATAGTGGTCAGCTTTTGTTCTTACGCTAAAAAATGACTGATACCAGAACACCGCCTTGGTAAACAAGCGCGGTGTTTTTTATTGAATAGGGCTTTTGAGCTTGAATTTTTTCTCAATGCCCCTATTAGTATAGACAGTTTAACGGTATCACATACGGCAGATTCTCTAACATTATGAGAGCGGCCTTAGTGAGTATATCGTTATCTGATAATAGGTCTTTCATAGAATTTAAAGGAGTTTTTATGAGTGAAGCAACTCAAGCTGAAGGTCTGAATCCAGAATTAAAAAAACATACGTTTGAAGCGGAAGTGGCGCAGTTACTGCATTTAGTAACGCATTCACTATATTCTAACGCTGATATTTTTGTCCGCGAATTGGTATCTAATGCGTCGGATGCTTGTGATAAGTTGCGCTTTGAAGGCACAAATGATGATAGCCTTTATGAAGATGATGGCGAATTAAAAATCCGCATCGCTGTTGACGAAGCCGCCAAAACCATTACCTTTACCGACAATGGTATTGGTATGAACGAAGCCGATGCAATCGAAAACTTAGGTACGATTGCTAAATCAGGTACCAAGGCGTTTTTAGACAAATTGTCTGAATCACAGAAACAAGACGGACAATTGATTGGTCAGTTCGGTGTTGGTTTTTACTCAGGTTTTATCGTGGCTGATACCATCAGTGTTGAGTCACGTAAAGCGGGTGAGCCTGCGGATAAAGGCGTGCGCTGGGTATCAGATGGTACTGGTAGTTTTACTGTTGAACCTATTACCAAAGACATGCGCGGTACGGCGATTACTTTGCATCTAAAAGAAGAATATAGCGAGGGCGAAGATAACTACTTAGATCGCAGCAAAATCAAGCGCTTGGTTAATAAATACTCTGACCATATCAGTTTGCCGATTCAAATGCGTAAAGAGATCTTGCAAGAAGACGTAAAAGAAAACGAAAACGACGACACACCTGCTGGTGGCCAGATGGTACTCACTGATGAGTGGGAAACAATCAACAAAGCCAGTGCACTATGGACTCGCTCTAGCTCTGAAATTGAAGATGATGAGTATGTCGATTTCTATAAGAATATCTCTTATGACATGGATGCGCCGCTTACTTGGACGCATAACCGTGTAGAGGGTCGCGTACAGTATACGCAGCTATTATATATCCCTAAAAAAGCGCCAGTCGATCTATATACTCGTGAGCAGCAGCACGGTCTAAAGCTATATGTGAAGCGCGTCTTTATTATGGATGAAGCTGAGCAATTGCTACCGATGTATTTGCGTTTTGTGAAAGGTGTGATTGATTCAGCAGACTTGCCATTGAACGTGAGCCGTGAGCTTCTACAAGAGTCACGTGATGTAAAATCTATTCGTGATGGTAACGCTCGCCGTATTTTGACCTTACTCGCAAGTCTTGCTAATAGCGAAGACAGTGACAAGCAAGAGAAATTTGCACAGTTCTATGCAGAGTTCGGTGATGTTATCAAAGAAGGT
The DNA here is from genome assembly GCF_002836735.1 of Psychrobacter sp. 4Bb. Lineage (GTDB taxonomy): Bacteria > Pseudomonadota > Gammaproteobacteria > Pseudomonadales > Moraxellaceae > Psychrobacter. The sequence continues at coordinate 168,527 of NZ_PJAS01000071.1, forward strand.
TTAGGCGAAGACGTAGGCAATCAAGAACGTATTGCTAAGCTATTGCGTTATACAACTAGCACCCAAGATGGTTTGGTAACAAGCTTTGAAGATTATAAAGGTCGTATGAAAGATGGCCAAAAAGCCATCTATTACCTCACCGCTGATAACCTAGCCGCTGCGAAAAACAGCCCGCAACTTGAGTTATTCAAGAAAAAAGGCATCGAAGTTATCTTGATGACTAGCCGTGTTGATGAATGGGCAATGAACTTCTTGACCTCATTCGATGAGACACCGCTGCAAAACATCGCGAAAGGCGCAGTAGACCTAGGCGACTTGCAAGATGAAGCAGAAAAAGCGGAAGCAGAGAAAGCACAAGAAACGCTAAAGCCAGTAGTTGATAAACTAAAGGCTGCATTGGGCGAGCGTGCTAAAGACGTCAAAGTGTCTACTCGTTTAGTCGATAGTCCAGCTTGCTTGGTTGTTGGTGAAGGTGAGCTATCACCGCAAATGATTCAGATGCTACAGCAAATGGGTCAGGACGTACCAGCAAGTAAGCCAACGCTAGAAGTAAACCCTGACCATCCACTCATCAAGAAGCTTGAGAGCAGTGAGCAATTCGATGATTTAGCGCAAGTCATTTTTGATCAGGCATTATTGGCAGATGGCGGTCAGCTAGACGATCCAGCCGCTTACCTAAAACGCGTCAATGAGCTATTGATGAGATAATGTTTAGTAATGAGTAAAAAAAGGGAGGCTTTATATAAGAGGCCTCCTTTTTTATTTGAATTTTTAGTCAAATTTAAGTGAATTTTACAAATCAGCCTTATCCTCTTAACCGACAATCCGTTACAATCGCGATAGATTAGCGAGCTAAAATAGTAGGCAGTGCTAGTCATCTTCTATAATCACTCCATCGTGAATTCAATATAAATCGATGTCTGCATGCTGTACAAAAAATCGTCAATTGATTGCACCGCGCGGCTGTTACATTAAGATAATTATCATTGAGTCATTTTATTTTTCTCGACTGGCTAGAGGTCTAAGTCTTTGTCACTTACGTCGTTAAAAACCGTCTCGCTTCAGCGTTTTTCGCTCAATTTCGCTGCCAATATTATTGCAACCTTGTGGATGCTGGTAGGCTCAACACGGGCTTTTTCTTGGGTTAAACCCACTTTTGTACAGTTTGCTGTATTTGCGCTATTGGCGCTTGGTAGTAATGTCTTATTTTCATGGTTAGCCGCTGAAAGTGGCAGCATATTTAATGAGCAAGGATTGGTCAGTTATTTGATCTGGCCGATGATTATTTTGCTTGGTGGTATCATTTTGGCTCGGCGAGCGAGCAACCAAGCATTGGTATTTGTACCAGTAGTATTGTGGTTGGTCGCTGATACATTGTCAGCCCTATTACAGAGCTTGGTGCAGTTTTTTGGTAGCTATGGTTGGTTGCCAAATTGGAGTTATTCGTTCTTACCAGTACTGTTTTTAGTATTGTTCTTATGGCAAACGCTAGCGTTGCTTTGGATTTTTTCCCGACGTCTGCGCATACCATGGTGGGAGCGAATCATTGTATTGGTTGGCGCGGTAGCGTTGCTGACTATCTGGCAGCGTAATGTCGCAGACCAGCCAATCTTTAAGCAAATACCTGTAGAGCCTGTACTAGAAGAGGCGGCACTATATCAGCAGCCGCGCCTATTACAGCAAGCATTGGATAGTATAGACCCGAGTATCGATGGCAAAACCGACTGGTACTTTATGGGAGTTGCAGGATTCTCAGATCAAAACGTCTTTCGTTCCGAGATTAATAAGGTACGCGAGTTGTTTGATGTACGTTTTGGTACCAGCGGGCATTCACTATCGCTGATCAATAATACTTATAGCTGGCTCGATGAACCAATTGCTACTAAGACCAGCATTTTGCGCGGCCTAAAGAAAATCGGTCAGCAGATGAACGCTGATGAAGATGTATTGTTTCTAACGTTGTCTTCACATGGTAATCAGGATATCGTCCAGTTGGCAAATCCGCCGCTTGCGATGGATAATTTAGATGCTACATGGTTGCGTGACGCGCTAGACGCATCTGGTATCCGCTGGCGTGTGATCGTGGTGTCTGCCTGCTACTCAGGTTCGTTTATTGACGAATTGGCATCGCCAACCACGGTAGTGATTACTGCGTCAGCCGCTGACAAAGCATCGTTTGGTTGCACCAACACAGCTGAGATGACCTATTTTGGTCAAGCGTTTTTTGCTGAAAGTCTACGAGGGAATACCAGTTTTGAGTCGGCTTTTAAGGATGCCAGTATACGGGTCAATGAGCGTGAGAGCGCCATGGGCTTTGAGCCATCAGAGCCGCAAATGGTCATTGGTAGTTTAATGGAGATAGCATTGCCTGCGTTTGAGCAAGTATTGTTTGATAAGGCGCGGCCATCCGTTGCTAGTATTACAAATAATGCTACTTCTATAACGGTTAATACTCTACCTGACAGTGCTACTAGTATATCGGTAGACGAAGTAGAGATAGCTGCTGAATAGCTAAATAAATACAAAGTATGATTTGGCATTTAATAAATGCCAATTGAATAGCTAAATAAATACAAAGTATGATTTGGCATTTAATAAATGCCAATATCAGATTTACTATTAGATGTTGAGCATTTATTAAACATCGTCATTGGTTCTATTTTGAATAAAAGGGATATCACTCATGCAGAATTCTTATAGTCATAGTTTATCTACCAATAAACAGCTTACCCAAAAAAGCGTGAATCGTTGTTTTAATGGTGAGCAGCATTATTATAGCCACGAGTCGACGTCTACCAAAACATCTATGACGTTTAGTATTTATCTACCTGATGAAGCCTTGGCTGGACGACGTTGTCCTGCGATATTGTACCTATCAGGTTTGACATGTAATGCGGATAACGTCACTCATAAAGCGCATTTTCAGCAAAAATGTAGCGAGCTTGGTATGATACTTATCGCACCTGATACTTCACCCAGAAGTAGTGAAGACAGTGATGTACCAAACGACGATCGCTATTTTGTCGGGCAAGGCGCTAGCTATTATGTTGACGCGACCCAAGCCCCATGGTCAGACAATTTTAATATGCAAAGCTACATCGTTGATGAGCTATATGACCTATTGCGTTCAGAGTTCCCTATCCACAGTATCGGTGTCACAGGACACTCAATGGGTGGTCATGGTGCGTTATTGCTAGGGTTTAAGTTCCCAAGTAAGTTTGTCAGCGTATCGGCTTTATCGCCAGTATGCGCAGCCAGTGAGTCTGCATGGGGGCAAGCTGCCTACACAGAGTATTTCGGTGATGATAAGTCTCTATGGGCACAAGCGGACGCCTCACAAATGATTGAAAAGGTCGGTCAGCAGTATTCGAGCATTTTGGTTGATCAAGGCGCGGCTGATAACTTCTTAGCAGAAGGTCAGCTACAGACCTCTAAACTACAAGACGCTTGTGCAAAAGCCAAACAGCCCTTAACATTATGCTATCAAGCGGGGCATGACCACAGCTATTATTTTATCCAGACAGTGATTAATGATCATATCGAACATCATTGGCATATGGCTCAAATGAGCTAAAATGTCGTTCAGATGGCCGTGATACATTTTTCGCTATTCCATTCATGCTCAACAGGTGATTTTTATGGCAAGTTATCAAGATTTGACAGCTTCTAATTCAAAGAATAAGTCAGCAGATACGAGCTCTACAAAAGCGACTATGCAAGCTGATATGGATGCTGCTCTACAAAACAAACAACGTAACATTGATTGTAGTGATGAAGTGTCTCAAGTTAAGTCAGACGAGCTGATTGCAAAAACCGTCAACGACGCTGGCGATAGAGTACTTGATGATGTGCAAATATCTCGCGTGATAGAGATGGCATGGGAAGATAGAACGCCATTTGGGGCTATAGAACATAGCTATGGTCTCGATGAGACTGGGGTTACCAAACTCATGCGCCAAGAGCTAAAGCCGTCATCTTTTCGCTTATGGCGTCAAAGAGTGAGCAATCGCGCCACCAAACATGAGGCAAAGCGCTCTTTCGAAGTTGGCCGTGCTTATTGCAAAACTCAATATAAGCAGCGCTAAACCATTAAGTATTTAACATCATTATATAAAAGGCTCTCAGCATATGTGAGCCGCTTGAAATTTTCTTTTTAATCTATCCATATCTTATATAAACATGAATTAGGTAGCTCAATTATGAACAGTCCTGCTAAACCTTATCTTATTGCACCGTCGATACTCTCAGCTGATTTCGCGCGGTTGGGCGAAGAAGTAGAGAAGGTACTAGAGTCGGGTGCCGATGTGATTCATTTTGATGTAATGGACAATCATTACGTACCCAATTTGACGTTTGGTAGCATGATTTGTAAGGCGTTGCGTGACTATGGTGTTGAAGCGCCAATTGATGTACATCTGATGGTTTCACCTGTCGATAGTATGATTGAGCAGTTTTTGGAAGCGGGTGCTAGTATCATTACCTTCCATCCAGAAGCCAGCGCTCATATCGATCGCTCACTTCAACTGATCAAAGATGGCGGTGCAGAGTGCGGTTTGGTATTGAACCCAGCGACACCATTACATTATCTTGATTATGTTATGGATAAAGTAGATCAGATTTTATTAATGAGTGTGAACCCGGGCTACGGTGGACAGTCGTTTATCGATAGTACTCTAGATAAAGTCCGTCAGGTACGTCAGCGTATTATTACTAGTGGTCGAGATATTCGATTGGAAGTTGATGGTGGTATCAAAGCCAGTAATATACGTGCGATTGCTGAAGCGGGCGCTGATATGTTCGTTGCGGGTTCTGCAATTTTCAATCAAGAAGATTATAAAGCGGCTATTGATGAGATGCGCGCAGAGTTATTATTAGCCAATAATAGCTAGCGAATTCGGTATGGTTAATGAACGCTATTAGCCATACAATAGTAATATTAAGATGTGCTGTATAACTTATGACTATATAGTTAATCCGATATAAAAGAGCTACAGCGTTAACCTCGCTTGAAGTATCACGTATACATCTGCACTCAGTTGCCTTGTATCTCTTTTAAATTGAATCAACTCTATATAACGGTCAGTCACGTAAAGGTGAAATATGGACACAAACAATTCTAGCCGTTCAACAGAACCTTCTGTGCAAGCAAGTTCTCATGAGACGTTGAATCAGCAGGCTAAGCAATCACTTGAAAGTGAAACACCGCAACGCAGCTTGGTGCCTAGAGGTATCACTATTGGCTTAGCGATGTTTGCACTGGTACTTAGTTTGGCAGGTTATGGCTTTCGCCTGATGGTAGGTGATGACGTCGAAACAGTGCTGCGTCACGCTGCAGTCATTGTGCCTGCATTTATGCTAGGCATTCCGCTGTTTTTTTGGGTAGGCTCTCGCATACTCAATAAAGTTAAAGGCCTACATATCGAGAGTTGGAATGCGATTAGTTTGGGCTATTTGACTTCTTGTATATCGATGCTATGGCTGATGGGTACTTATAGTTAAGTGTTTCCGCTGTAGATGTAAGGCTTCTTCGCACCTGTATTGTTTATTCGCGCTTATATTGTTTATTCACGCCTATATAATGTCGTAATATTTTATATTTTTTAATCATTAAGCCATGTCCTACAAGCATGACTGGAATTTTATATGAGAATCGTACCAGCCAGTATTGCTAAAATTATCTATCCTAAAGACTTACCAAATGGCTTATTTACCAGCTTAATTATCGCTTGTTTGTTAATGGGGTTGGCGTCACTACGTCACGGAACCGATTTACAAGGTTGGCTAAATGTCATTGAAAACTGGCTGCTTATGCTGCTGATATTGCCTACTGCGACGGCCACCGTTGCACTGCCATTTAAGTATCGTGATCCTAGCCTTGAGTTAAAGCTGGTTTATTATCTTGGAATGTTTGTGGCCTTCTTATTTACATTAGGAAAGTTGCGTTATTGGCACTAATATATACAAACGACATGGCATTCAAGTTTGCTTTTATAGCGAAGACTTATGTGACAGCCCTTGAATTCGAGTGTTAAAGCGTCCATTGTATGAGTAAGACAGATTTACCCGCGTTACTGTAAGACGATAGATTTGCCGAATGAGTTTGTTTTCAATAAATAACTGCTTTGCAATGACCAGTTTCTCTACCAGTACTAAACGGGATAATAAGGAACACATTAATGCCATACGATATCGATAATGATATAGAAGTAGATAACGAGAGTAGCGATCAGTTTGCTGGATTTGCCAAAGAAACCACGTTAGAGTTGGTGGAAGCAGATGATGGTAGGTTGTTGTTGCGTGATGCTGAACAAGATGAAGCACCGCTGATGACTATTGATTTTTCTGACAAGCTAAAAGAACTACTTGGTAGTGATACTCAAGCTATTGGTCAACACATGATTCATGCTGCGATTCAGGTCATTATGCAAAAGCAAATGAGCAAGTGGCATGCGCATGTATATGATAAAGAACCAACACACTACAGCTAATATTTGGTTGTTTTTGAGCACCAGTTAAAGCAAATACCAGTCAAAGCGAATGACTAAAGATATAGCTTAACAACATGAAACTACAGCCATAAAAAAAAGGGTTTATCAATTGATAAACCCTTTTTTGTTCAAATAGTACCATTTATAAAATGGAGATTATTTGATTTTAGCTTCTTTAAAGATCACATGCTGGCGTACTTTTGGATCAAACTTTTTGATTTCCATTTTGCCAGGCATAGTGCGCTTGTTTTTAGTAGTGGTGTAGTAATACCCAGTACCAGCTGTTGATACTAATTTAATTTTATCTCTCATGATAGCTTTCCTGTAAATGAGGGGTCTTCAAACGATAGGTACGTGTCTCAAAGAGTGAGTTGCCACAATTAATGTAGCAAAACAGCAGCCTAAATGATGAGAGTCATCACCCAGCTGCTATTTTTAACTTAAACTTTTTGACCTTGTGCGCGTAGATCCGCTAACACTTTATCGATACCAAGTTTGTCAATGATGCGCATACCTTTGGTAGACACACGTAGACGTACAAAGCGGTTTTCAGACTCTACCCAAAAACGATGGTTGTGAAGGTTTGGTAGAAAGCGACGACGGGTTTTGTTGTTTGCATGCGAAACATTATTACCCACCATAGGGCGCTTTCCAGTCACTTGGCAAACTCGAGACATGGCGAACTCCTAATCTATGAGGTATGAGTTTTTCTCATACCAGTCTGGGCAAGTTGCACGTTTTTGCGGCATGGACACAGCAAGCGGCAGCTTTGCACCAAACAAAACTATATGAAGGTTGAGCTGGTTTTGCTGCTATCTAAAGGCAAATAACAGGCTGACCAATTCAGAAAATTTTAAAGCCGACATTTATACCATAAAACAGATGAATACTCAAATATTTTTACAATAACTGTCGAATTAAAGGAGAGCTATTATACCTTGAAATGAGCGCTCTATGTTGTTGATTGTTTAATAGTAAAGATTAATTTTTAGTTGTAAGTTATAACAAAAGTCAGTAAAGTTGCTGTTATATATTTAATACAATCTGTTAATACACCGGTATTACTGTAAATCTATGTATCATTACCAATCTCTTTTGATTCTGGGTAATGATTTTTTGCTTATTTGCTCAGATAAATTACTGCTCATGCGGAGTCAAAACATGTCATATAGCTCTCTACCCCTTACTTCTAAGTTGTTTCAGCTCACTTCTTTGACTTGTGCATTAGCATTAGCAGGTTGTGGTGGAGGCGGTGATGGTGACACCGTAGACTCTGTTGCACCGGCACCTGATTTGGGAGTTACGCAGCCTGGAACGGATGGTAGTGGTAGTGACGGCGGTGAACAAGTACCAGATGTTGAGGCTGATTTCTTTTTACAAAAACTTAGCACAGCGCCTAGCATTATCGAGCTATCTGACGAGCAAGCAATTTTTACAGTTACTGTGAAGGCAGCTGAAGTAAGCTCTGGCGGTGCAATGGTTGGCAAAGCAGTTACGTTAAAGGTAGTGGGTTCTGAAACTAATGGTGTCACCATCGAAGGTCAGAGCACTCAAACAACCAATGATGATGGTAATGCAACATATACTTTGAAGCTCAATCCGCAAGCCGTTGATGATAAAGATGCATTAATCGCAAACGGCTTTACCTTAATGGCTACTGCCAATAAAGCAGACGGTACAGCTGTTGCACCGCAAGAGTTGAAAGTTTCCGTTAGTAGAGAAGGTAGTGGAGATGGTACTCAAGTTGTTGAAAGTAAACTGAGCGTTACTCAAAGTCTTGATACGAGCTCTGTCTCCAATAATAAACTGAACCCTTATGGCGATACAGCAGTTATAAGTGTACAGCTGAAAAATGAAAAAGGTGCACTGGTTCCTGATGTCGAGGTCGGTCTCGGTCTGGATCAGACAGACGGTGTCTCTGTCGACGCTGCTAGTCAAACAACTGATTCGACAGGCGTCGCTACTTTTAATCTCAAGATCGATAGTAACTTGCCTGAAGCGACACGTAATAAACTGCTACAAGGTATCGTTTATGCTATCAATATTAAAGAAAGCAGTGGAGCTACTAAGCTTGTATCTGGCAAGCTAGCTGTTGCATTACCTGTTCAAGACTACGATCTGAAAGTTTCAGGAAACTCAACGCAGCTTAGTGCTTATGGGGATACACAGCAGCTGACTATCACTGCTTCACCTAAAAATACGAATGTGTCTACCCAGATTGCTGGTGCAAAGGCAACAATCAAGCTAAATAATGCTCCTAAAGGGGTCAGTCTAGCGAGTGAACAGTTGACATTAGATACTAATGGTCAAGCGACTGTAGCATTAACTATATCGCCAACATTGAGCGCTACTGAACGTCAAGAGCTTGCAGAAAAAGGTATTAGCTACACTATTTTACTCACAGAACCAAACCGTTCGACGTCAACAGCGAGTCCTTCTAGCGTAGTCATTGTTCCAACTGCGGAATACAAAATAAACTTTAATGAAAGCAATAAGAAAGAGCTATCAAGCTCAGGTGGCAGTGCAGTCATTAGTTTCCGCGTCAATGATAGCCGCGGCGGTGTAGTAGAAGGACAAAAAGTAATAGCAAGTTTACCAGCAAGTCTGGCTGCTGCAGGTCTACTGACCTTGGAAAATAACTCAGAACAAACTACTAATACTAAAGGTGAAGTTAGCTATACAGTACGAGTGCCTAATAATTTAACTGTGTCACAAAAAGCACAGCTCGAAAAGGCAGGTAGTTTTGTATTGTCTGCAAATATAACAGAAGCGTCTGGAGTGCCAAGCACTACCAGTAGTGAAAGTATTCGTATCGGCTCCGACATCGGACAAAGCGATATTACATTGACTGCGCAAAGTGTACCTGCAGTCGCGAGTGTCTTAGATGAAGAGTTCAAATTACAAATCTTAGGGAAGCGTAAAGATAGTAGCGCTGTTGTCGGTCGTACAGTTAAGCTTGTCATTAATGAAGGATTTGCTACAGGTATTACTATTCAAGGTAACGAAAAAACCACAAACAGCAGTGGTGTGGCAGAGTTTACAGTTCGTATCAGTCAAAACCTAACACAAGCTCAGCGTGATCAACTAATAAAAACAGGTATCGCCTACACGGCAGTACTGACTGATGAAGATGGTACTCAATCCAAAATTATACAGACAGTAAAAGTTGAGCAGCCAGTAACAAGTATGCAGTTTGCCTCTATCACAACTCCAGAAGTTAGCGAATTGGGCGGTAGCGGCAACATCGGTGTGAAATTAACCACTAAAGCGAGTAGTGCTCAGCCAGTCAGAGACAAAGCGGTTACTATACAGCTAGGTGCAAAAGCACTAGAGTACGGTGTCACAGCTACTCAAACTACAGCGACTACAGATTTTAATGGTGAGGCGATTTTTGCTATTAATGTACCTGAAGGTTTGACAGCGATACAACGAGCAGATTTAAAGAACACTGGTATCAACTATCAGCTAACTTATGCTGAAAACAATGTTTCTTATAAGTCAGAAATACAGAAAGTAAAAATCACTACGCCTAGCGTTAGTTTAAGTATCTTGAATGCCACCAATAATATTGATAATCAAGCAGGATATATCTTAAACAATGTGGGTAGTACTGCTACTATCCAAGCACAGTTAAATAATCAGTCATCTGGTGAGCAAGTCGCCAATCAAACAGTGAAATTGGTATTTAATAACCCTGAACTAGCAAGCTTGTTAATAGTAAATGGTCAGCTTGGCTCATCAAATATCACTGCTAGTACAGATGCTAATGGTTTGGTTAGCTTTAACGTTGTAGTTCCAAACAACTTAAGTGATGAGCAAAAAGAAGCGCTCAGTAAACAAGTATTGACAGCTACTCTGACAGAAACATTAACTCGCAAACAGCAGCAAGTCAAAATTAAAGTCCAATCGATGACATCGGCCATTTCTCTAATTGCTAATCCAGTAAATGCCTTAAACTTGAATGGCGGCGAAACACAGGTTGAGATAATAGCAAGAGACAGTAAAGGTAATATCGTTGCTGGACAAAAAATATTCCTTGCACTGCCAGCCTCTATTGCAAGTCAAGGAGTTACCTTAGTATCAGGTGGTAGTCAAACTACTGATGATTCAGGCAAAGCGGTGTTTACTTTGGCAGTACCGAATAGCTTAACTGATGCTCAAAAAGCCGCGTTAGGTACAAGCTTTGTTGTGGCATTATCAGCAGCTGATAGTAGCGGAAATATTGTGACGCAGACGAGTACTGTCCGTACTACTGTGCCAACTGGTACGACTGAAAGTCTTACTATTGGTGCAAATAAAGTCGTCAATACCAAAGGTGATACGTTCAAAGTGTTTGTTCGTTTAGAAAATACAGACGGTGCTATTGCCAATCGTCAAGTTACTTTAAACGTTGATGACCCTATAAAAACGGGTGTCAGTATCTCGAACGGTACTGCTACTACCAATAGTGATGGCGTAGCTACCTTTAACTTAACTCTTGAAGATGGTGCTAACGTTAACCAAGCAACGTTAGAAGCTGGTATTCGATTAACAGCGACCACAACAACTGCCGAAAACACTTCATTAGTACAAAACTATATCGTTGCAGTAGATACCGCTACGATCGATAGCTATCAGTTAATAGCGTCTTCTGATAAGCCAACCTTGACCACGGGCGGCGATCAAACTCAAGCCTCATTTATTGTCACAGACAGTCAGGGCGGTATTCTTACGGGTGTACCGATACAGTTAAGTATCGAAAATTTAGAGTCAAGCGGTGCCGCGTTAACTACATCTAGTACAGTTTTGAGTGATAGTAGTGGTCGGGTTGACGTGGGTGTATTGTTAGCAGCTAACAGTATCAATGCACGCCTCAATCATAGTGTTGTAATCAATGCCAAAATCGTCACGCCACAATATGACGTAGATGGCAATGTCAGCATGCAAGTGCGTGAAGAGAAGTCTTTGAGTTTATCTGCAATTGGCACAACACTCACCCTTACAGCATCTGAAAAAAATCTCAAAGATAACAGTACAACCACCCTGTCTTCTACTTTAACTGATGGGATGGGACTTGCGATAGCAAATGCCAATGTAGAACTCATTGATACTGACGGCAACCTTATCGCTAGTGATGCAACCGCGACCACCGATTCAGAAGGTAAAGCTAGCTTTGTAGTTAACGAAAGTGATTTGAGCTTTGATAGCAATGGTAACTTACGTGTCTTTGTGAGAGCAGTGGGTGAGCGAGAACTGACCACGCAACGTAGTACCAGTAGCATTGATTTGGTTAAGGTATCGCAAGCGGGTATTAGTTTCATCGATATTGAAGACGTTTACGATGTTAATGTGGCTCAGAACATTAATATACAGGTTCGCACTAACTCTGCAGCTGAAGCGAATGCACTTATTAGTAAGCTTTTAGAAGTACAAACAACGATTGGAACGTTTGCGAACAATGATGTCATCTCGACTCAAGCGATAACAGCTGCCAATATTCAAGGTAATATTATTACAGTTCCAGTCGTACTGAACTCTCCACTTGCTGGTACAGCAGTATTACAGGCGACAGTACTTGGTGAGGTGAGCAACGGTCAGCTCAAATATCAAACAACCGTAGACACGCGTTTTAGAGCAACTACGCCAGCTAATATACTGTTCCAAGCAGTAAGATCAGTTATTACACCAGGCAGCAGTACTGAGCTTGTAGCAACTGTCAAAGATGAAAATGACGTACCTGTAGAAGGTCAGACAGTCGTCTTTAGCCGTGCTTCCGATTCTTCAGCAGGAAGACTGTCTGCTGCAACTGCTATCACTGATAGTAAAGGTCAGGCACGTGTAGTGTATTTGGCAAACGCCAGCTCACCTATCGGTGGTGTAGAAATTAATGCTCGATTATTAAACGACAATGCAGGTATTGGTACCAAAACGACTAAGATTACGGTATCGAAAGAAGCGGTTTATACGACTTTGGCGTTTGCCAATACGTTATCTTCTGATGACATTTACTACACGGTTCGCGGTTCAATCTCTGTGATGGATGGTTCCGGGCGTGCTGTCCCAAACACAGAGGTATCAATTAAGTCTTATGCCACAAAATATGCTCAAGGTAGAGTCTGTTTGTTAGACAGTACAGTTACCTATCAAGCAGCTGATACCAAAGAAAAGGATGAGAATGGCAATTCGGTTACCATAACACCAGATCCTCAAGTTTTCTCTGAAAAACTGCCTATTTTCTTGCAGTCTGAATGGATTACCACGGAAGATCTAAACTATAACTATACATTAGATCAAGACGAAGATATTGACAGAAATGTTGATGCTAATGGTAATATTGTCATTGGTAACAAACAGCTAGACTCAATTAATCCAGTTGCAATTATTGGTGGTACGGTTTCAGAAGATGGTTATACGTTTATTACTAATGATGAAGGGCGTGCTGATTTTCAAATTCGTTACCCATTGCGCTATTCCAACTGGGTGGAAGTGCAGTTTGACGCTACTACATTCTTAAATGGTAGTGAGAATACACAAAGTATTAACTATCAACTACCTAGCGAGGTAAACGATTTATCAATAAGCGGAACCAGCTTGGTCACGCCTTGGATAGATAATGCGAGCCCATTCGGTACGGGTGGAGCTACTTGTGTAAATAATATGAGTGTTAGTGTTAATGCGAACTCTACTAGTGCTTATCCACTGGGTAGTACAACAGTAAGACTATCACCTTATCAGCCAAACTACTCTGTTTCAATCGATGGGGTTAATTCATTACCAAATTCAAGTAGCAATGATACGATTTATATTGTTAATTTCAATCAAGCATTTGATTTAGGTTCTGTGATTAATGTTCGTAATAATGGAATTGGATTTAATAAAGTAATTAAAGTTGAATAATATTAGCAACGAGCTAATAGTCTAAATGATAGCAGTACTAGAACCCCTAACCCTACGTTGGGGTTTTTTAGTTTGTCCTTTCAAAAAACCAAATAACCAAAAACAACCAACTCGCTCAGCAAAGTATTGCAAAAAAGATTAAAATAACCGGTTTACTACGCTGTCAGCAATTTTTCAGCGATAAGTCATCATTTTTTATATTGGGCGAATTATGTCAGACAACACTAAAACGGTTTCATTATCGACCATAGCTTCTCAGAGCAAACAGATACCTAGCGCTATTGATACAGCCACGCTGCTCATCAAATGCAAAGATCAGGCTGGTATCGTACAGGCAGTCTCTGAATTTATTCATCGTTATGGTGCTAATATCATTACGCTTGATCAGTATTCAACGGCGCATGAAGGCGGTCAATACTTTATGCGTTTAGAGTTTGCCTTGGCAGGATTGAGCGATATCATCGATAATTTTGAGGCCAGCTTTGCGCATACGGTTGCTAAGCGCCACGATATGAATTGGCGTCTACATAATAATGCAACGAAGACCAAAGTCGGTATTTTGGTATCTAAGTTTGATCATGCGTTGTTAGATTTATTATGGCGACATCAGCGTGGGCTGCTCGATTGCGAGATTACTTGCGTGGTCAGCAACCATCCTGATTTAAAGCAAGCAGTACAAAATTTTGGCATTACTTTTCATCATGTGCCAGTGACTAAAGATAATAAAGTAGAGGCAGAAGAGCAGATTCATAAGTTGATGGCAGGTAACGACTTGCTAGTATTGGCGCGCTATATGCAGATATTGTCATCAGATTTCGTCAAGCGTTGGCCGATGCAGATTATTAATATCCATCATTCATTCTTACCTGCGTTTGTGGGCGCAGATCCTTATCGTCAGGCTTATGATAAAGGCGTTAAGCTTATCGGTGCAACTGCGCACTATGTCACAGCTGAGCTTGACCAAGGGCCTATTATTGAGCAAGATGTACACCGTGTGACGCATCGCCAAGGGGTGACAGAGTTGCGTGCTATCGGCCGTGATATCGAACGCAACGTATTAGCACGTGCCGTAAACTGGCATGTGCAAAACCGTGTGATTGTGGCGGGTAATAAGACAGTCGTATTTAACTAAGAAGAATTAGTAGTTAGTCGGCTAGAAATATAAAAAAGGCGGTCAGTAGCAACAGTTACTGACCGCCTTTTTTATGATGTGATATTTTATAGGAGCATTTCTAAGACAAACTTGCTACCAACAAAGCCAATGGCTAATAGGATAAAGGCATAAATGGTGATATTAGCCGCACGTTTGCCTCGCCAGCCTGCACGCCAATTACCGAATAGTAGTACACCAAATAATAACCACGACAGCAGACTAAAAACAGTCTTATGCACGATATGTTGCGCCATCAAATCTTGCACATAGATAAACCCAATCCCCAGTGCGATACTGAGCAATACAAAGCCAACCAACAGCATATCGAATAATAAACTCTCCATACTTTGCAAGGAGGGTAGTTTATTGACCCAAAAGCGATGAATGGTATGATGCTTGAGCTCACGTATTTGTAGACGTAAAAATAGCGCTTGTACCGCAGCCATCAACAGCACACAATAGGCAGCTAATGATAATATGATATGGATTTCAAGTCCGATACTGACATCAGTGAGTGGTTGATAAGGGGCGCGGCCGACATAACCGACAGTCATACCTATCAACGCAGTGGGTGCTGCCAAAATACCAAGACTAAGAATAGGACGGTATAAACAGAACAACAGGTAAAAGAATAAGAAAAATAAACTGGTCAGACTGATTATATTGAATAAGTTGAAATTCAAACCATACAGCGTCACAACGTATGGATATAGCAGTGCCGCATGTGCCGCCATGCCAACCAGCAATAAGCCCAAACTGAGGCTTTTGTGGATAGGTTTGTCCTGAACCAGCGCCCAACCAATGTGGATGCTGACTAAGATATAAGCCATGCTAGCAAGTAAGAATGCAAAGTGCACAGATAAAAAGCCTCATCTTATACTGAGCATAAACTGCCGCTCAATGTGTCGCTAAAGTGGTATTATCAGAATGATTAGAATAATCGTCCAATTTATCATAAAATGGGTGCCAATTGAGCACCATCTTGCTTATAACTTATAAATGATCGGCAGTGCTGCATAGCGCAAAACATAAAATATGTCATCTGTAAAAAGTTAACTACAATTATAAGCGCTGTGTCCTTTGCGAAACGACTATAAGTTTTGAGCCATGTTAATGCTATAGTATTGATAATATAATTCTTTTATCATGTCCCTTGTCATGCAATATCCTAATATCTTATAGCGTATCCTAATATTATTTATGAACCATTTTAATGGTTTGATTTAGAGTTATTTTAATTGCGTATTATTTAATTGAAAACTATTTTAATTGAGAGTTATTTATGTTTGATACCTTAACAGAACGCTTATCGTCGAGCCTACGTAACATCGTCGGTACCGGACAGTTGACCGAAGACAATATCAAAGACACGTTACGTGAAGTGCGTATGGCGTTGTTAGAAGCCGATGTGGCGTTGCCTGTCACTCGTGATTTTGTAAAACGCGTAAAAGAACAAGCGCTTGGTGCTGAGGTGCTAAAAGAGTTAGCACCAGGTCAAGCGTTTGTCAAAATCGTACACGACGAGCTGACTGAAATGATGGGCAGTGCCAATCAGCAGTTAGAGATGACAGGCAAACCGCCTGTTGTCTATTTGCTAGCAGGTCTGCAAGGTGCGGGTAAAACGACTACAGCTGGTAAGTTGGCCAAATATTTACAAGAGCGCCAAAAGAAAAAAGTCATGCTAGTCTCTGCTGACGTTTATCGTCCAGCGGCTATCAAACAGCTTGAGCAAGTAGCCGGTCAGGTGAATGCTAAGTTTGTGAACTCAAGCACAGATGAGAATCCAATTGATATCGCAAAGCGTGCGATTGAAGAAGCCAAAATCCAATATCAAGATATCCTGATCATTGATACCGCGGGTCGTCTACATATCGACGACACCATGATGGATGAGATTAAGGCGCTAACTGCTGCGGTTAACCCATCTGAGACGCTATTTGTCGTCGATGCCATGACTGGCCAAGATGCCGCCAATACTGCAAAAGCCTTTAATGATGCGTTGCCATTGACAGGTGTTATCTTAACTAAGACTGACGGTGATGCTCGCGGCGGTGCGGCGCTTTCTGTACGCGCTATCACAGGTAAGCCAATTAAGTTCTTAGGCCGCGGTGAAAAACTAGACGAGCTAGAGCTGTTCCACCCTGAACGTATTGCGCAGCGTATCCTTGGTATGGGTGACGTACTGAGTCTGGTCGAAGAAGTTGAGCAGAAAATTGACCGTGATAAAGCCGAAAAAATGGCGAAAAAGATGCAAAAGGGCGGTGACTTCGACCTTGAGGATCTATTGACTCAGTTTCAGCAGATGAAGAGTATGGGCGGCATGGCAGGATTTTTAGACAAAATGCCTGGTATGGGCGGCTCAGATATGCAAAAAGCCGTCGAAGACGCCAAGCCAGAAGAAAAAGTACGCGAGATGGAAGCATTGATTAATTCAATGACGCCATTTGAGCGTAAAAACCCTGATAAGATTAACCCAAGTCGTAAGCGCCGTATCGCTGCAGGTTCAGGGCGTGAGATTCAAGACGTTAACCGTTTGCTCAAGCAACACAAGCAGATGGCAAAAATGATGAAAATGATTTCAAAGCCTGAAGGCATCAGTAAAATGATGAAGTCTATGCAAGGGCTCATGGGTGGCGGTAGTGCTGGCGGTGGCGGCGGTCCATTGTTTGGCGGCGGTCAGCAAGGTGGCGCTAAGGACGTGAATCCAGAACAAATGGCCAAGCAAATGGGACTGGATCCAAATAACATGCCAAGCACCGAAGAGATGCAAAAGCAAATGCAAGAAATGCAAAACCAAGCACCAAAGAAGTTCAAAACCCGCTTTTAGATAACAATTAGTTATTTTTAAGAAGTTTGATCAAAGCCCCGAAGCCAATGAAGCTTTGGGGCTTTTTATCGTTATCAGTTGTAGATAAACACTGATGGATAAAGTGTGAAAAATATAGAAATTAATAAAATTCGTGTACCCTAAATGCTATGATAGGCGCTGCTCCATTCTGTCAGTATTCTTATAGTGCATGAACGATAGATCGTTATTAAAAATTAGTAAAATCTGACAAACCCATTTAGAACGCCAAAAGTAAAAGCCGAGGTTGTGATGTTTTTAGCAATGGATACCGTGTTCGACCAGTGTTCGATCGCGATTTTAGATTCGAGCGGACAGGTATTGTCGAGCCATACCGAAACAGGTAAGCGTCAGCAGACTCAACAGATTTTACCGATGATTGATGCTGCATTATCTGAGGCACAGTTACGTCTTGCTGATATACAGGCTTTAATATTCAATCGCGGACCGGGTGCGTTTAGCGGTATTCGTATCAACACGGCAGTGGTGCAAGCGTTGTCTGTCGCGCATGACTTGCCTTGTGTTGGTGTATCTAGCCTACAAGCGATTGCACAATCTGCGTATCAGCAGTACGGGCTGACACACCTATACAGCGCCCTTGATGCTCGTATGCAGCAAGTCTACTTTGGGCAGTATGAATTGGTAACTGACGACCAATTAGGTCATAGCATTATGCAGCCAGTCTTGGATAATGATAGCGATAGCACTGAGCAGCTATTAGATTATGATAGCCAAACAGCACTGAATATCCCTATCGCGGGGAATGGCGCGATGCTATTAGCGTTACAGGATCAGCAAATGTGTCATGACGATATTTGGCCAGATGCTGTCGTCATCGGGCAGCTTGGCATTGCACAGTTTGCAAACGTTGGCGGTACGGAGGCGGCGCAAGCGCTACCAAAATATCTGCGCAATCAAGCTTGGAAAACCCTCAAAGAGCAAGGTAAGTCATAACTATTGCATATTTTGTAAGCATGAATCAATATAAAACCAACGTCAACATAGGACAGCCAATCGGTCTGTTCTGAGCTCAGCCTGTTTTTGGGCCAGTCTGTTTTTAGGAAAGTTACTGTGGATATACTGTTATTCGTTCAAGCTGTCATCATGGGTATCGTGGAAGGTATCACAGAGTTTTTGCCCATCTCCAGCACGGGATATTTGATCTTATCAGCAGATGTGATGGGTTTCTGGACTAAAGAAAAAGTTGATTTATTTGTCGTGGTGGTACAGCTTGGCGCTATTTTGGCAGTGATTTATGACTATTGGGGTAGATTGTGGCAAGCGCTGATGGGCTTACTGACTGGCAAAGCAGAGGGCATGACCAATCCTAGACAGTTGGGACTGAGTCTGATTGTCTCTACTATTCCTGTGATGATTGTTGGTTTTACCTTTGCCGATGAAATCAAAGCTTATTTGTTTAATCCTATCGTCGTTGCCATTATGCTCATCATCGGCGGTCTACTGATATTTTACGTGGAAAAGCGTCCTAAAACGGTCATTGCAGAAGAAGCTGAAGATGTCAGCATAAAAACTGCGTTGATGATTGGTTTGTTCCAATGTTTAGCTCTTATACCAGGGACGTCACGCTCAGGTGCCACTATTATTGGCGCGCTGTGGTTAGGTGTATCACGTAAGGCTTCTGCTGAGTTTTCTTTCTTTTTGGGTATTCCTGTCATTGTAGGCGCGGCACTGTTGGATTTAGTCAAACATGGTGACGTACTGACCAACAGTGAAGACTGGCTGGTGCTAGGTATCGGAACCATCGTATCATTTGTAGTGGCGTTACTCTGTATCCGCTTGCTCGTGGCATGGGTAAGTCGCCGCGACTTTACTATCTTTGCTTGGTTGCGCATTATCACGGGTGTTATCGTGTTGGTCGCCGCTTGGGGCTTTGGTTATCAAATGGCTGGCTAGATTTGCGTTATGATTTAACACGGCAGTAATTCATAGTGAAAACAAGCAGCAGATAGGATGATGGTTATGACAGATGTGCCCCAAACGTATGACGAGACAGGTGCTGTTGTACATTGTCAGTTATTCTACGTCAATGAGAGCCAGCAAGCACAGGTCGAGAACCTACAGTCATTGATAGCTGAGCATACATTACCAATTATCTTAGATATTAAAGTCGCTACAGAGAAACTAACTCAAAAGCGCCGTCAGCAGTTGAGCCAAGCATCTACTCAGCCCATTCTATTATTAGATGATAAAGACAAGCTATCATGGCTAAGTGATGGACTTAGTGTGGCACCTGAGTGGGACAAGTTGCAGCGCCGTGTAGTGAGTGCGGGTCGTAAGTCTGAGCTGCTATTACAAGCCGCCAAAATCACATCAGATAGTCACATTATTGATGCAACCGCTGGCTTTGGGCATGATAGTTTGATATTGGCAAGTACTGGTGCACAAGTTACTATGCTCGAGCAGCAGCCGTTGATGGCATTGCTGTTACTTGCAGAGCAACAGCGTATGAGTGCGCTACCCAATTGGCAAAAGCTCATGAGCCGTTTACAGATTATTAATGCTAATGCGCTCAGTTATTTTGCGAATCTAGAGGCTGGTACCGTAGCCGATAACGCTATGGCAATCGATGTCGTCTATTTGGATCCGATGTTTCCAGAAGATAGCTATCAAGATAGCAAAACAGGCAAAGGGGCAAAAGTCGGTAAGCATATGCAAGCACTGCATCAATTGGCTCGTCCACCAACATCAGATGAAGAGCGACAACTGCTAAGTAGTGCGCAGGCCGTTGTTAGTCGATATAGACAAGCACAAGGTCGCGTGGTTGTAAAACGTCCACAATTTGCACCGTTGCTTGCTGATGAGCCTGCTAGTGAAAGCTGGCATAATGAAGCCGTACGCTTTGATGGGTATTTTGTCTGATAGCTGCTGTTTGTAATAACGAATGTACGAGTATAAATGTACGCAATTAAGCAGTTTGTGTTTTCAGAATTAATGGATTTAGGAGCAAGGAATGTCAGCGTTAATCATTTGGGTTATGGGTGCAGTTTTACTGTTGATTAATATCATGCTGCGTACTCGAATTCTTCGGCTTGAGGCACGGTTAAAAGAGCTGAGTAATCCACAAGAGCAGCTGGCATTTTTACGTCAACAAGCAGCACAAAAAGACAAAGTCCCAGCGTTAAAAGCATTACGCAAGCAGTATCCTGAGCTATCACTGATCGAAGCGAATAAATTATGGCAACAAATTCAGTAGCCAGACCATTAAACTTAGTAATTAGTCTATTAAAACTCAGTAACTAGCCCCTTCAAAAATCAATTTAGTTGTTCTGAGCGAAATATATAAGCGCACATAAAAAGTATCCAATTAATGATAATAAAAAACCATGACATTTAAAGACAAGCTACAAGCCTACATCCAGCTAACCCGTTTTGATAAGCCAGTCGGCATTGAGCTGCTCTTATGGCCAACATTATGGGGCGTACTATTCGCTGCAATGGGTCAAGCGCAGCAGCAAGGAATAACGGCAGCGTTACCAAGTATCAAGGTGTTCGCGATATTTGCCCTTGGTGCAATATTTATGCGAGCGGCTGGTTGTGCGATTAATGACTTTGCGGATCGTAAAGTAGATGGTCATGTAACTCGCACTAAAGGACGACCGTTAGCAGATGGACGTCTATCTGGCAAAGAAGCTGTTGCTGCATTTTTAGTACTGGTGCTGTTAAGTGCCAGTCTGCTATTTTTCCTACCTATAGCGGTATTCTATTGGTCGCTTGGTGCCGTTATATTGGCGTTTATTTATCCATTTATGAAGCGCTATACCCATCTGCCGCAAGTATTTTTAGCAGCTGCTTTTGGGTGGGCGATACCGATGTCCTATGTGGCGGTGCAGGGCGCTCCTGATATCTGGTGTTGGCTGCTATTCTTAGCTTATATGTGCTGGACCGTGGCCTATGATACCCAGTACGCCATGGCTGACCGCGAGGATGATTTAAAGATTGGCGTGAAATCAACAGCGATACTATTCGGTCGTTATGATGTGATTATCATTTCAATATTGCAGATGCTATTTTTACTAATGATGGGCGTGGTTATGTGGCATTACTTTGCCCCGACCACATTAGGCGTAACGCCGGTATTTGGATTGGCGCTTGTTGCGATGATGTTTGCCAAACAAAATAGCGCTTGTGCCAGTCGTAACCCTTTGGCTTGCTTTCAGGTATTCTTGGCCAATATCTGGGTAGGGCGCTATGTCTTTGCGCTCATCGCAGTTGCTTGCATATGGACGACGCTAAATGGATAAGTTCGATAAATTGCCGAGATTCAAATCAAAGAAACCGTCTGATACGAATGCGTCAGTTACGGACTATCAAGCTAAACTTGCCGAACATGGTCTGACTCGTGAGCAAGTTATCGCAACTGAGCGTAAGCTAGCAAAATTTGCTAATACCATGGATTCGCTGGTGCGAGTGCCTTTCACCAAGCAAGGAATGGGTGCGGATGCGGCGCTTTCGACCATTCCACTAGCAGGAGATTTGGCAGGATTAGCATTGACCAGTTATGCATTTATATTGGGACGTCAGTTGGGTGTGCCCGCTCATAAAATGACGCCAGCGGTTAGATTGGCATTTATTGATATGGTCGTTGGTATCGTACCTGGCATTGGTACGCTATTAGATATTTTTATTCGTCCTAGCCGTAAGACACTGGGTATCGTGCACGAGCATCTACACCATGAGTATGGTATTACCGAAACCATGCATATAGATCGACCTTTTTTGCACCAGTCATTAGAAGATAAGCAACAGCAAAGCCGTTTCGGTTTTTTTTGGCGCAATCCAATCGTTGCTTGGCTGTATTTGCATATTCCTGATTTTCTTGGACTGCTAGTCATTGTATTTGTCGGTTGGGGGCTGTGGACAGTGATAAGCTGGTTGGTTGGGATGTTTGGTCAATCGACTGGGTTTGGGTGAATACAATCATTCATTAGACAGCTCAGTAGAGACAAGTCAGTAGAGGGCAATACACAGAAACGAAAAAGGCGGCAACGATAATAACGTTTGCCGCCGTTTTTATGATTTTAAATAGAGTGTTGAGACAGAAAGCGGATTAGGTTTTATTCAGTGATGACTTCTGCTTCAGCACTAACGGCATCAAAGCTAGTGACTTTATTGTTTCGGATAAGGTCGATCGTGCCGCCACCAGCATGACTAACGAGTTGGATACTACCGTCAGCTGATTGATAGGTAGGATTATTGCCTTGGCCTTCGGGTGCGCTTAAGGTCATTTTTGGCTGGTTGGGACGAGTAATGATAGCGTTAAGCATACCAGCTGCCGACGTCTCAAAGACTACGGACAAACTCTCACCTGCTGCGCTTTTATAACGGACATCAGTGATTTGTGCGCCTTTGATAGCTTGTTCTGGATTGGGTTTTTCAGCGCTATCATTTGCCGTGGACGTAGTATCACTAAGATCTTTATTTAACTCTGTTAAGCTCATATCACGTTTTGAATCAGTATCATTCTGCGCTACATTTTGAGCATCATCTACGTTGCTATCTTCCGCTGCATCAACGTTGATATTAGTCGTTACTGGCGTGGTTTGCGTTGAGGTCTCGGCTGTAGTTGTATCAGTTGCTTCAGGTTCTGGATCTTTTTGACAAGCAGTCAGTAGCAACAGGCTGAAGAAAATAGCAGGAGCGGTAATACATAGACGCTTAGACTTATTTGAGTGTATTGTTTTTGAGACAGAAGTATTCATAATCAGCTTTATCCGTTAATGGCGCTCTATGTAAATGTGGTAATTGGCAAGGGTCAATCTGTTATTTATTGACAGTATATTATTACGTATTTACCGTAATCACCAGCTTACGTTGTCCGCCATATTCTTGAAGGTTTCTATGCTCACATAAGTAAATACCTTGCCACATGCCCAGTCCTAACTCACCATCGACAAGCGGTATAGTCAAGCTTACTCCAAGCATCATGCTTTTGAGATGCGCTGGCAGGTCGTCTGATCCTTCTAAGGTATGGCGATACTCTGGCTGATCTTCTGGTGCGATTTTATTAAGCCAATCCTCTGTATCCAATCTGACATCTGGATCAGCATTTTCATTAATCGCAAGACTGGCTGACGTATGCAGCAAAAACAGATGAACCAACCCTACCTTGGCAGAGTGAGGTAATAGCTGAGAAATCGCTTCTTCAACCTTCGGAGTAATGATATGAATGCCGCGCGCATAAGTAGGTAACGTAAGAGTGGTTTGGTGATAAGACATACGAGACTCACTTTATCTTTAGACTATCGGCTGCCATGCCACTTTCTTTATAGACATCATCCAGATATCGGCGGCTGGCCAGTAACTTATCAACGACCCCATTTTGGCTTTGGGTATTCAGCTTTTGTGAAAAATCCAAAATTGAATTTAACTGACTTAACACGACGTCATAGCTGGTGTTTTGTTGATTCCTGTCAATGATGACTGTTTTTGCATAGTGCTGATCAAGGCTTAGATAGTCAGTAATTAATTCTGGCACACGTGTCGCGATGAGCTTATTAAGGGTGAATAATTGCGATTCAGTGATTTCATCATGATGAGTGGATTCGTATTGCTGCCCAATATCATCCATCGTGGCTCGAAAGACCTTAGGAACTTGCTCATCATAGAGCAACTTAATAAATGGGTGATGAGCTGAAAAATTAATAACGTCAAGTTTGTTAGTTTGGCTATTCTCTACCTTTTCTCTTGAGGCTAGCTCTGCTTGAGACTGGATCGCGATATGATGCGCAGATGCTAAATACTCTTGATGACGTTGTATAGAGTCATTCCGAGTGCGCTTAGATTTTTCTTTCATCACAAAAAATACGGGCACGATAAGAATTAGGCTAAGCAAGATGAGTAAGGCAAAAAAAGACATGTCGGGACTCTGGCGTTAAAAAGGCTGTTTATCTTAAAAATAATTTTAGATTACAATATAACACGCTTGTGTTATGTTAAGGCAAAACAGAGATCGATAAAAGTTGTCCCTCTTTACTGAATATTTGCTTATTTTAATTAAGGACCATGATGAACAATGACACGATTACTAAGAGTCAGCTAGCTGCATATAAGCCGACAACTGCATATGTCGGGACGTCTTGGGCAGTCATGCTGGTCGGTGTGCTTGCGTATCTACTGGGATTATGGAATGCACAAAGTATGTTATTGAATGAAAAGGGCTATTATCTAGCAGTGCTGGCGCTTGGTCTTTATTCAGCAATCAGTTTGCAAAAAACCTTGCGTGATCGTAGTGAAGGTATCCCAACGACTAATATGTACTACTTAATCAGTTGGGCGGCTTTAGGATTGTCTATTGCACTTATCGTGATGGGTCTAATGAATGCTGGAGGCTTAAGTCTGAGTGAAAAAGGCTTTTATATGATGGCATTTACCATGAGTTTGTTTGCCGCTGTAACCATTCAAAAGAACACGCGTGATGAGGCACAAATTCGAACCTTGACTGCTAGCCCGATGACTACCGTGAAAAATGATGGCAGCGCTAAAATTGCTCATCAAGGGGCACCTGAATCTGATTCTGGAAAATCGCTTTTCGGTTCGGTTAAATCTAGAATGGAAGGCAATGATTAGAGCTTTCCACTAAAATAAATAATTAAGTAAGTGGCGTCTGCAAACGTGTACGATTTGGTGATAGGCGTGCTAGCATCGCGGTTGATAGAGGTGTAAACGAGCCTAGCATCATATCTACTAACGCTTCAGCGCATAGTGGTGCAATGGCATAGCCTTTAGCACCCATCGCACTCATTGTCCATATCCGCTGACTGTTTGCCAATTGTCCAACGATAGGATGGTAATCAGGCGTTTGGGTGCGAATCCCTGCTCGTCCCTGCCATAGACTCGTATCTGCCGGAATGACAGATGCCATTTCAGGAATAGCATTGATGAGCTTGTCTCGGCTAATTTGATGCTCCTCATCACGTATGCCAGTACTTGTGTCATTGCGGATAAAACTCGCGCCAAGCAATAAATATGGCTCGTCAACGACTACAGGATTTAACTCATCATCTCCAGTCTGTGCGTTGAACCGCGCACAGTAACCACTATATTTAAGTGGTATTTTAGGCAGTTTTGCAAGTTGCTCAACCGTAGGCGTAAACCAAGACAGCTGCCCACGAATTTTACGGCAATCAAAAACACGCTGATCCAATTGATGACTTTCAAAAGCCGCGCAAATGACGATATTACCAGCAGTCATAGTGACAGTATTACGGTTTCCATCGATACCTTCGATACGAACTTGCTGCTCAGTTTCGTTAATTTTACTCACTTCTAACTGCTGGAAGTGAATGAGCGGATGAGTCAGTATGATGTCTTTTAATGCTTGTGGGTTGACCAGACCAGACTGAGGTAAGTACAAGTTCTCTGATAAGCCCTGCTCTTTTAGGCCACTAGTAATCTGTGCTTGCTCGTGCGATAGGGTGGTCGCCATCTCATCAGGATAGTCGGCAATTTGTTCCGTACCGATATTGGCTTTTATAAGCAAATCAAGGGCGCCAGTCAGTTCAAGGATCGGTGCTGTATTAAGCTGTACGGCTGTTTGATTAAGGTCTCGATATAGCCTGCTGCTATGGAGATAGCCTATGGTATGCAGATGCTCGTCAACATGGTGAATCGGCGTCATTTTGGGCGCAAGTAACGCTCTAGGATTGCCCGATGCACCTGCCAAAGGCGCTGATTTATCTAATAAGATGACAGTAATACCGCGACTGGCAAGCGACCAAGCTGTGAGCAACCCTGAGACGCCTGCACCAATGACGACAGTATTATCGAATGTGCTGTAAGTCTTTTCCTTCTTCGCATTGTGACTGTTGTTATCGTCAGTAAGGTCACTACTTTCCGCATTGGTCATAATGGCTGTTAGCATTTCACGCTTTCGACCAAAACCTCTGACTTTCTTAATTTGAAAGCCATGTTGTTTTAGTCCACGCTTGACGATACCTGCACAGCTATAAGTAGCGGCAGTCGTATGAGGGCGTGATAGGCGCTGCATTTGGGCAAAGATACTGTCAGCCCACAAGGTGCTATTGCAAGAAGGCGCAAAACCATCCAAAAACCAAGCATCAATGTAAGGGGTATACTGATTGGAGTGATCTAATGCCAGTTTGCTTAGACTTTCTGCTGCATCACCAAGCCACATATCGACGGTTAAGTTATCATAAGAAAAACTTAAACGATGACAGCCTGAAATCAGGGGCGGATATGCAGCCAAAAGTAGCTTAATAAATGCCATTAGCTCAGGCGCACGCTCACCCCATAGCGCAAGTATCTGGGTCAAATCTGCTAGTGGTATAGGAAACTTTTCAGTAGTGATAAAGTGCAGACGAGCCGTTGCTAATTGCGGATTGGTTTCACGTAATCGTCGCCACAATTGCCACGTCGCTAGTAGATTAAGCCCAGTTCCAAAGCCTAGCTCAGCAATCGTAAAGCATTGCTTTGGTGCAAGGTGTGCTAAACGTTCTGATAACTGATTGTGCTCTAGAAACACGTGACGCGTCTCTGCCAAACCATCCGCATGAGAAAAATACACATCCTCAAACTCACCTGATACTGGCACCATATTGCCAGTATCATCCGTTTGCCAGTCAATCTTGGCAGGCGTGATAACGTTTAAGTATTCAGGGTTTTGATGGTTAGCGGTAGACATGAGGCACTTCTTAGAAATATCAGTAACGGTAGCTCAACGATCAATTGTGACGGATCAATGATATCGACATTTGGTTAGACGCAGCGAAGTAGAGTAATGCAAGTCAGTGCGAGCACAGTATATGCTACCAGCGCTCACGGCGGACAAATACTAACCACGAGACAAAAATACCGACTAATAGACTGATCAGAACGGTAAACGCACCGTATAGAAATAACTGTCCTTTACTTTCGTAGACCAAGACATTTACTTGAGTCTGCAAGTCGTTCACTTGACGCTGTAATTGTGCATTGCGGCTAAGTAATTCTTGATTGGCAGCTGACAATGCTTTAGTAGATGGTTGCAACTGTGCCGCCAAGGTATCATTGATATCTAGCGCTGAGTTTTTCGTTGGCAAAGCGCGCGCCGCTACTGGCCCAGTCAACGGCAGCACTGCTGTCGGATCGGTTGCATCGACAGCAGGTGTTATGGGCGCAGCAGGTGCAGCCTGCGCCGAAACGGCTGTCACTAACATGAGACCAATCAGGGCACTTTTGTAGCAACAGGCAGGTGAAAAAGAGACTCTCTGGATCACGATGCAGCTACTTGATCATTACTGTCAGTTGGTGCTGGCAATGCTTGAACAAATGGTTTGATATCGACATGACTATACACGCCATCACGTAAATAAGGCTCATCGTTTGCCCAAGCCTGAGCCGCTTCGATAGAATCAAAATCTGCAATGATTAAGCTGCCTGACATATCACTCTTGCCATGCTCGATAGGCGTTGGACCTGCGATAACGAGGCGTCCCTCTTGGTGCAGCGCTTTTAAGCGTTCAATATGTTCAGTACGAGTGATCAGACGTTGTGCACTGCTATTAGCCACGTCATGACCAATGATTGCAAATAAAGACATGAGACTTCCTTAGTGAATAATAAAAAAGTAATGGTGAGCTTAGTATAAACGTCATAGCAATAAAATTGTGATTGCTGCCATGACAAGGCAACAGAAACTATTTAGTGGTTTTGTCTGTTAGGGCAGGGTTGAGATGCTTTTTCAACACGGCAAATTGAGCCACGACAAACACCAGCATAATTGGAATCCAGCCATAGGTCTTAAAGTTGATCCATGCTTCATCTGACATTGTGAACGCTGTGATATAATGTAGTACAGCCATTAGGGCAAAAAACAATGCCCAAGCAACGGTCAGCTTTTTCCAGCCGCTAAGCGTCAGGGTAAATACCTCTTTCATAGCAAGCTGCATCAATGGCTTATTAATAGCGGCACTGACGAATAGCGTCAATGCAAAAATACCATTGATAATGGGCGACTTCCAGCGCAAATAGATATCATCACGCAATAGTAATGTGCCGCCGCAGAATAAAATCGTTAATAATAAGACAACCCATTGCTGCTTATCAAACTTACCTTTTTGACGAATAAAATGAATGGCGTAAACGATAATAGTGGCGACGAGCAAAGCCCCTGCCGCTGCTAAAATACCGTTATAACGCGCCGCGATAAAAAAGGCAATTAAGGGAATAAAGTCTAATAATGCTTTCATAGCAAAGGGTATGTCCAACAAAAACGTATGGGGTAGTTTACACGTCTACTGCACCAAAAAAAAGCAATCAACACGATAATCATGCGATATACGCAACCTACAGAGTAATACTTTCTTATTGCGGCTGATGACCATGCCACTGGCCAAATATAAACACAAATACAGCACCGATAACTGCTAAATCTACAGAATCAGCAAGACAAACTACAACGCACATAATCGTAACAATGACTGTCTGCTAACTAGCTTTTATTTTACTCTTACTTTATTTAACACTTTAAGGCTCAGCTTATGAAAATCGACTTACATTGCCATAGTACTTGTTCAGATGGCACCTATGCACCGACTGAGGTCATACAACGTGCCCATGCAGCGGGCATCAACGTATTGGCATTGACTGACCATGACACGCTGGCAGGGATTGACGAGGCGAGAGATGCTGCCAGTGCCTGCGATATGCAGATTATTAATGGCGTTGAAATCAGTTGTGAACATACATTAAGCGGTGGTTACGGAAAGAATAAATCTACCAATAAAATTATTCATGTACTTGGACTGGACTTTACTGATCGCGAAAAAATGCACGCAACGCTGCAGCAACTGCAAGACAGTCGAGCCACTCGTGGTCAACGTATCGCTGAAAAATTGAGTGAATTATTAGACATTAATTATGATGAGCTATGGCAAGCAGTGCTCGATAAAGCAGGCGGTAACCCACAAGCAGTCGGGCGCGCCCATATTGGACAGGTATTGTTTGAGCGCGGTGAAGTCAAAACCGTTCAAAAAGCCTTCGATAAGTACCTAGCAGATAACAAACCTGCTTATGTAGCAATCGAGGCGCTGACGATGCAGCATGGTATCGAGCTGATTCATGCTTGCGGCGGCAAAGCGGTGCTCGCACATCCCACGCGATATCAACTATCAGCGACACGCGTGCGTAAACTGATCGAAGAGTTTGCGCAGCTTGGCGGAGATGCTTGTGAACTACCAGCCACTAGTGAACCAATTAGTACCCGCAGAATGGTCGACCGTAGCATTGCTGAGCATGGTCTTGCGGCATCTATTGGTAGTGACTTTCATGGTAGTAACATGCCTTGGCGACGTTTGGGCGATGTTCCTATTTTGAATGATGATCAGCAAGGGGTTTGGGAGTCTTTTGCAACGCTTGCTTAGTGAGTAGGATTTACCTTGTTACAGTTACTTCTAATAAGGTTGTTTTCAATAGCAATAGGGCCTTATTTATCATGATGAATAAGGCTAAGAATGGGTAAGTAAACAAAATTGCATTCATAGAGAAATTATTGGGAAATAAATGCGTAAAATAGATTGATAATAAGGCAAGAACTTGTAACACTTGATATGAAAATTTCAGAGCGGATAATATGCTTTCACTCTGATTTTAGCGCTCATATATTCAACGCATTTACACCTTTAATGCATTTATACTCTCTGCGGTAGCCCTTCTATGGCTGTATCGATATCCCATCTAGGTTACAACAAAATCTCTCAAATGATTTTTGAGTGGCAGGCTGCTGACCGAACATCGCTGATGGCCTTATTTATCGTGTTAGAAGTGTCATTGCATTGGTTCTGGTGCTTGTATGTCTGGTGGCAGCAAGATGCGTTAAACACCTATGTGAACATACATTATTTATATCCATTATGGCTTGGGATTAGCTTTGTTGGACTGTTTTTTTTGTGCATGGTAAAAGGCTTATTTCATTCGAGCAATGATAACGAAATTGTTTTAAGTCGATGGCAGATAGCTTTGGTTTTGGTTTACACCGCCTACATTTCTACTGTTATTGTGATGATAGGGTACAGCAGTCTGTTTGCAGGCGTGTCGCTCGTCGGCGCTGCTATGCTAGGTATGATGTTGATTAAGCGCCGCTATGCTTGGCGTATGTTTTGGCTGCATATTATCTTGATGCTATTAGCGATCATGTCACCTTACTTTGGTATCAGTTTGCCCAATTTACGCCAGTTTACCGTTATTCATCCCATGCTTGAGAGTCATAACTATCTAACTTACAACGAGATTATGGCCGCTGAAAATGCGGTGGCTGCGTTAGCTTTTGAAAACAACGTCTTAAATTGGCATAGTATCAGCGAGCTACAGCGATCATCCGCATTTTTTTGGCGGTCGACGCACTTATATTTAGCGCTGCCAAAAGCGATTTTTATAGTCTATATGTTCCGTGCCTTACTGTTGGTATTAGATGATAGTCGATTTGAGACCTTACGACACGCCAATCAGGACGAGCTTACTCAGCTTAAAAATCGTCGCTACGGTCTGAAAAAGATGAAGTATGCCTTGGCTACTGTGCGAGAATATCAAGACTTAAGCGTCATGCTGTTAGATTTGGACTGGTTCAAACAGATTAACGATAATTATGGACACGATGTAGGTGATCAGGTTCTGATTGAAATCTCGCAGACGCTATCGCAGTCGTTAACAGATAAGACTATTATCAGTCGCTATGGCGGCGAAGAGTTTTTAATTGTCCTACCAGACACGAAGCATGATAGCGCTATGATGATTGCCGAGCAATTACGCCTTAATATTGCTGAACATGTCATGAAGATTGAAGGTCTGGCTGATTTTAATGTGACAGCAAGCTTTGGGCTATATACCTTAACTCATGAAGAGCGAGATTGTATCGCGCAAGGCTACAAAACGATCACACAGCAAAAGACTGTCGCTCGAACGTCACCTCTTATCAAGCCAATTGCTACTCAGCGTGCGGAAAGCCAAATAGCTTCAATGCAAAAGCTGCCTAGTGATATCTGCCAACGTTTAATTAGCACAGCAGATAAAGCCCTGTATGAAGCCAAGCACCGTGGTCGCAATCAAGTTGTCAGTGCAAATGAGATGTGGGCCGAAAAAGAAGGTGGTAAGCAATGGCTCTATAAAAGCTGTTAGTCATTAACGATCAGCCATTAATAAACAGCCATACTGCTAACACTATATAAGTATTATCGGTATGGCTGATATTCTATTGCTTAGTCCAATTTAGATGCCAGTTTCATTAATCCATCCAATCAAGAAGCTAATTGCTGTACCAAGCTTGCGAGCACACTTGTGGCAAAGCTACCCGTAGTCAAAGTAAAGTTTAATACCAGCGTCTGATCATCCGACCATTCCCAGCTTAACGCCTCAATCGGTAGACGTAGCGCTCGTCTTTGCGCCTTAATATCGCGCTGCTCTAATCCAGTTGCCAGTTGCATGAGTAGGGGGCTGTGTTGTACTACCTCGGTCTCCAAATCTGCAGCGCTACCGATGACTTTATCGTTACCCGTACCCCATAGCACGGCAGTTGGATGAATATCGCCACTGTCAATACGAGCATGCAACGTATCATCTAGTGTTTCACTAGTGAATATCGATCCTGAACCATCCAAATTAAACACTTCACCTGCTAGGCCAGTGTTCCAGCTGCCATTACGTACCCGTGCTGCCAATATCTCATTAAATATCAAGCTACGCGCAGCAGACAATTCCATCGTATTTTGCTCGCGCGGGGCACGTTTGCGTTTGCTCTTTTTTGGTTGCGGGCGAGGCTCTCGCGGCGGACGAGCAAACAGTGATAAAGCTTCTCTGACGTTATTACCCTGACGACCAAAACGCTGTGGACCAAAATAATTGGGTACGCCGTTTCTACCAATGCGCGTTAGGTGCTGCTCGACGGCCTCTTTTGCAGATAGTAGTTGCTCGGGTGATGCGTTACTTCCGTCATCAACATTTTCGTCACTAGCGCTCGCAAACTGAATATCGCGTAAAGTAATGACAAACTGATTGGCACGGTGCGTACCGCGATTGAGTTTTTTATTGTGCCAGTGCTGCGCAAGGATAGTGACAGTCTCATTTTCACCGATATCTACCGGTGCAAACTCAGTAGGCGGTAATTGTTTCTTTGGTATGCGTAGACTAAACCATTGGGTCGTCAACGCATGACGATCTTTCAACCCTGAGTAGCCGACATCACGCAATGGAATGTCTGCCCACTCTGACAATAGTTTTGCCAGATAAGCAGTATTCATGCCTGATTTTTCGATGTGTAACCATAAATGCTCACCTTCACCAGTGAAGTCTAATGGCAATAGCTCATTAACGATAAAATCAGTCGTATTAGCTTTATAAGTCGCTTGCTGTATTGGCTGCAAACTTGGCTGAGGCAAATTTTCAGTATCTGTAATAGTGGCAATATCCATATGAGCTAGGTCAATTTGCTCACTGGCTGTTCGTTCATTAGCGTTTTGAGCAACAGTTGTTCGATCAATAGTAGCAGCTTGGCTATCTAAACTATCTTGAGAAGTAGTTATTTCGTTTTGGTTGTCTTGAGAAGTCATAAGGTCGTCTTTTATTTTGTTTATTAATAATGATTAGAAGTAAAAAGAGTGCGGAAAATAAAGTCGCATAATTACGTTTTGCAACGCAGCAAACATACAAAAAAACATCGTGTGCGCGGCGCTCTTGCTACTATCAATGCATAGCATATTAAAAATAATAGGATAAGTTGAATTTGTCTGGTTGGTTACGGTCATTTTCAACCTGCTGTCATTAGAAATCATTATAACTGTTAAGGAAGCATTATGACCGACGCAACGATCAACATAGCCACCATCAGTAAAGCGGATATCCCAAGCGGTGGTATGAAGTCGTATAAGCAAGAAGACGATAGTATCATTTTAATCACTCGTGATGATGATGAGTTCCGTGCATTCGATGGTAAGTGCCCACATGCGGGCGCAGATTTGGGTAATGGATTACGATGTGGTAATCGGGTAGTTTGTCCTTGGCATCATGCGACTTTTGATAGTCGCGATGGCTCACTATTAGAGCCGATAGCGACAAAGGGTTTGACTCAGTATGAGCTGACTCATGATGGTGATAATCTGACAGTCGATACCTCAACTCAGGTAACGGGGCAGGTCGAAAATGATAAACTAACTGACACTCATACCATTATCGTTGGTGGTGGCGGTGCAGGATTTATGACAGCCGACCAGTTGTGTCAGGGTGGTTATGGCGGCAAGATTACGTTGATTAGTAAAGATGACAAAGCTCCTTACAACCGACCTTTATTATCCAAAGCGTTTTTGGCAGGCAAGATGGACGAGGATAAGCTGCTATTGGGCGGTGTCAATTGGGCGGATAATAACAATATTGAGTTACGCCTCAACCAAACGGTTAGCGAAGTGCTACCCAATGAAGCGACCGTCGTCATAGAGGATAATGATGGCAACAGCGAGCGACAGACTGCAGACTTCTTGGTCGTCGCCACTGGCGCTAAACCGAACTTACCACCTATTACAGGTGCTGAAATGGATGGTGTATATACGCTACGCAGCATGAGTGATGCCAAATTAATTAAAGCGGCCAGTCATGATCAGCGGGTGGTAATCATTGGTACAGGTTTTATCGGTATGGAGACCGCTTCGGCATTAGCACAAGCTGGCACGACAGCTTCTATTACAGTGATTGGGCAAGGTAGCCGTGTGATGGGCAATATTGTCTCTGAAACGGTGAGTAACGCCTTAATTAAGTTACATGAAGAGAAGGGCATCAATTTTGTGTTTGACGCAACCGTCAATGAAATCACTAAGGTTGACCGTCAAGTGGACAAGGATGGAGATAACAATAACCA
This sequence comes from Psychrobacter sp. 4Bb, assembly GCF_002836735.1. Lineage (GTDB taxonomy): Bacteria > Pseudomonadota > Gammaproteobacteria > Pseudomonadales > Moraxellaceae > Psychrobacter. The sequence goes on from NZ_PJAS01000071.1 coordinate 202,744, forward strand.
AGCTTTCTCAAATGTAGGCGGTGTCACGCTGGCGAATGATGAGCATATTGATGCCGATATCGTGATATTGGGTACTGGCGTGTCTCCACGTACAGAGATATTGAGCGCAGTTAACGATCCAGATGGTGTACAAGTCGATGCGCATCTACAGCTGCGCGATGGCGTCTATGCGTTGGGTGATATCGCTAAAGCTAGCAACCAAATGGGTCGCATGCGTATCGAGCATTGGCGCGTGGCGCTGCAGCATGGCATGGTCACAGCTGCTGCAATCCTAAATGACGACAGTGTTGACTCATTAGAGGCGCGTATTCCTTTCTTTTGGACCATGCAATATGGCAAGAGCCTACGCTATAGCGGTCATGCTGAGACACCAGATCACAATATCCTACTTGGTACGCCAGATACGCATGATTATATCGAATACTATTTTGATGATGACGGCGAAGACACACGAGCTAGTGCAGCAAGTACGCTTGGACGTGATAAAGAGCTGGTCGCCTTCTCTGAGCTATTACGCCGTGGTCATGCACCGACGCGCGCGCAGCTTAATGCAGGGCTCGATATTATTGAGCAAGCGCATGCACTATCGCGATAGTACTATCAAGCAATAAGTATTAGTATTTGGGGTATGTTATCAATTAGCACATCAATACATTTAGTGGTCTTAAAATGACTAAATTTTGCTAAACATCGTCAGAAATCTTGCAAATATGTTCATATTAACGGCAATTTTTTCCTCGTTTATCTACAATTTTTCTCATTTTAAGCCTCACAATCTAATTAATGACATACCCCTAGACTGGCTTAGTGATCTAAGTCAGTTTTTTTATAGTTAAATCTATATAGATCCGCTACATCGTCATCCTTGTTAAGTATACTAATGTATCACTTGCACTCGGTTTTCTTGTATCGAAATTATTTGAATGCAACTATACATAGACGGAAAAGGAAAAATTATAATATGAGCGAAAATAATATAAATGACAGTAAGGTAAACACAGATCACTTTGATAAAGAGTCGGTATTTCTACGTGAAGCGACATTAGATGATATTGGCGCACTTGAACAGTTATTGAACTGCTGCTATCGCGAGACAGCAGGTTGGACCAATGAGGCCGATTTGATCGGTGGTATCAGGACTACATCAGCGGAGCTCGCCGCCGTAATCAATGATCCTAATCACTATTATTTTGTCTATCCGAAAACCACAACAGGCAATCGTGAGGGAGATGAGATGGGTGAAATACTTGGCTGTATCGCTGTCGATATCAAAACCGATGCTGACTCAAATAAAAAAGCCTATATCGGCATGTTTGCGGTACATCCTGTGCTACAAGGGAAGGGTGTTGGTAATGTAATACTACAAGCAGCTGAGACCTTTGCAGATCGTCATTTACAGTCACTTAATCAGCCTAGCCGTCTGACTATGTCTATCTTAAGTCATCGTCCTGAGCTTTTGGCTTACTATCAGCGCCGCGGTTATCAGTTCAATGGTAATAAAATGCCGTTTCCAAACGATGGCAATAATGGCGAGCCAAAGCGTGATGATTTAGAGTTATTAGAACTCGAAAAATTCGTTAGCTAATCAAATTGGCT
>NZ_PJAS01000037.1 GCF_002836735.1 Psychrobacter sp. 4Bb
TCATTTTTGAGACTTATAAGTCTAGTAAATATCTTCATCATAAGAATCTATAAGCGATTTTTATTAGCTAAATTTCAGCGGCTCCGTTTGATAGCAATGATGGACATTAATCTATAGTTACAAAGAATATCTCTATTCAAAAAAATACCAAGGATCTTGCTAGGTCTTCAACCGCTCATCGACTAGACATAATAAAAAACCACCATTTTCCTCGAAAAAATAAAGATAAAGGGTAATGATTTGATGACAAAAGGCATAAAAGTCCAAAAAATTTACTTTTAATTGGGCAAATATATATCAATATTATCAGTAAGGAATTATAATACCTTTCTTTAAACAAGGATATTTTTGACTAACTTCATTAGTTCATAAATAAAAAACCAATCACCAGTACAGAGAAAGCGATATGCGTACAGATTCATTTCAGCAGATATTGGAAGACTTAAACAGTTCATCAGCAGATGTTGAAGCATCTGCCCTAATCTCTAACGATGGTCTTATGATTGCTTCAGCTCTACCAACCGGCGTGGATGAAGATCGTGTGGGTGCTATGTCAGCAGCATTATTATCATTAGGTGATCGTGCAGGCCGCGAGTTGGCACGCGGTAGTATCGATCGTATTATGATTCAAGGCGAGAAAGGCTACGTCATCATGACCTCATCAGGCGATGAAGCCGTACTCACCATCATGGCAAAGCCCAATGCCAAGCTTGGCTTGATATTCCTAGATATTAAGCGTGCTTCAGAAGCATTGGCAAAGCTCATTTGATTAGCGACTGCTTATCGAACTTATTAGCTTTTTAATCACTATAAACATAGTCGGTTCAATATAATTTGGATACAATTTGAATATAAGAAAACCGAGTGAAAGTACTACAAGTAGTAGACTAAGCAAGGCTGACACCGTATCCAATTTATAGAGGATTGACTACATAACGACCAACGAAGGAGATGACCATGGGTTCTCCAATCCCTGATGCACACAAACCCGATATGCCTGCTGAGCAAATCACGATGACTTATCATGATGGCACGTCACGGACTGTCTATGATACTGGTATAGAGCGCCCCTACCCAGACGGTAAGCTGATTGTCTCGCGTACCAATCTCGCCGGTATCATCACTCACGTCAACGATGCCTTCGTCGAAATCAGTGGCTATCATGTAGATGAATTGATTGGCCAACAGCACTATATTTTGCGTCATCCTGATATGCCAAAAGCTGCCTATAAAGACTTATGGAGTACTGCCGAGTCTGGACAAAAATGGCATGGCTATGTCAAAAACTTATGCAAAGACGGCAGTCATTATTGGGTCTATGCCACTGTGGTGCCTAACGTGCGTCGCGGTGAAACCGTCGGCTACACCTCGGTACGACGCAAACCATCACGCAGCAAAATTGAAGCGGCGATGACTCAATATGCCCAAATGAAACAAGATGAGGAAGGCTAACTCATGACGACACACAATATGTTAATCGCCCCTGATTTTTCGCCTGATCGCTTTGCAGGCTGGCACATGTTCAACACCTTGATTCAAAAACGTGCCAACTTAAACATGCATCTCAATATCCCTGCCTCTCACGCTGAGCAAGAGCAGGTCATTAGTGCCGGTGACATTCAAATCATTTATGCCAACCCTTTTGATGCAGCCACTCTCATCCGCGAGCAAGGCTATCGAGCCATTGCCCGACCTATCGGTAAATCTGACGAGATGATCATTGCAGCCGCTGCCAATAGCACTATCAGCCGTTTGGAAGACATTCGAGCAGGGGCTACTGTCGCGATGGCTGACAACCGAGATGTCAAACTGATTGGCTTGCGCTTGCTAGAAGCCGTCGATATAGAAGCGTCTGATCTCAACTGGGATGTGACCGAGACCTATCAAGCGGCTGCCCGCAAAGTCATCAAAGGTGAAGCCCAAGTCGCGTTCTTTTTGGCAGAGATTTTTCATAGCTTTTCACGCTTGACCAAGACTCAGCTGTCAGTACTTATCGAAAGTGACTTGGCTGATATTAGTCATGTACTCCTTGTTAAAGAAGACTTTCCCGATTCGAAAATCTTCCTAGAGGCCATCCTCAATTTGCACAACGATGCAGATGGTAAAGAAGCCTTGGCTGAGCTTGGCATGCCTCAAGGATTTGAGCCAATGAGCGAAGAAGATGCCGAATTTATGATTGATTTGATGCAAACATTATTGGATTAGTCGCTCAATCATTGTATTGATATCAAGCGCTATTTCTCTGGATTACATCATCGCTTGTTATATGGAGTCATCACCACTGAAGCAAGCACCGTCGTAATAATAGCGATGACAGGAGGGTATTATTATGTCTGATTCAGACCTGATCAAAGAAAATGAAAGAGTCGCGCACCGAGTATTTCGGTTTTACTCTCGTAAAGTATTTCTGGCACCCAATAACCGTCATTTTCATGAGCAGCGTATCAATGCAGCGTTACTGTTGACGGAGAAAGAGCCGTTACAAGGTGCTGTAGCGGACTTTTTTTATGGGTGCTGGTTTGATATCCCATATGATGTAAACAACCTATTTACTCGTATCAAAGATCGTTTATATCCTCATGTCCAGCAAGGCTTTCGCGATTGCATTGATAAAAAAAGATACATCCAGCGCAATAGTATGTTGGCCACTCGTTGGAGTGTGCTGATATCACCTTCTCTCAATGAGCAAAAGCAACGGCTGCGTATCAGCAGCGACGATGCCCGAGAAATCGCTAAAGACATCACTACTGAGCTGATGCAAGCGCGTGAGGACGAAGACTGGGGTACGATCGAGCAAATCGAAAATGAGTTTTTTGCCCATTGTACTGCGCGCAATGATCGCCTTGCGTTTTCGCTGGTATGGTTCCGCTTGGGTAGAAGTGATTGGCAGTTCGATGCACGTTGGGACAACTGCCAACAACATCTCGATCAAACTATAGTCAAATCCATATAAATCCGCTACATCGTCATCCTCGCTAAGCATATTAATGTATAACTTACGCTCGGTTTCCTTGTATCGAAATTATTTGAATTCAAAGATATGAAAGCCTAATTCGTCACTCATTAATCACTTTTATCATAATGGTAGTTACTATGTCTTCTTACTTAAATGCTGATAAAACCTATCTTACCCTGACGCCAGCTGGTATTTTTGAGGCGTTTTCACAGAACGAACCAACTGATGAGCAGTTGGCATTACAGGATTTGCTGTCTTATGATCAGACACTGCTCGCTGCTGACTGGCTTCAGCGTTATTCTGAACAATGGCTACAAGGCTTTATCGAACAAGGTTGGATTGAAAAGCTGTCGCTATTTTTACCAGCGCCTAACTTACCATTGGACCAGTTTTTGCCTTATGTCGTGGCGAGCTTATCTGGTAAACGCCGAGCCGCGATTGGATCTGATGAAGGGTTTTGTTTGGCACGAGTTGGCTATAGTCAAGAAGAAGCGGACATGCTCAGTGTCGCCGCCGCTGATTTTTCAGGCTTTATGCTCCGCCAAAAGCAACGTGGGTGGGCAGTAGAGAGTCAGGCAATCTCGTTTTTTCAACAGGTCGACCTACTCATTCCTGAGACCAGCTTTGTGTTTTTATGGATAGACAATGCAGGCTACGTCCTCATCATCGATGGCGAACCTTTGACCAACAGTCGTGCTTTTGTCGAGCTAGTATGGGCACTCAAAACCTCTGGATTGAGATTTCTTAATTAAGGAGGTTGCTTAACTGATTTAACTCACTTAGTTGATTCCGCTGTATCGAATGATTTGATGCCTAATCTCAATCTTTTACGCGAGCATAAGCAGTGTGCTTAATTCTAGCTAAGCACACTACTTATGCTTATATGAAATTTTTCGTACCATTTTTATCTGTATCACTCTTTGATATCGGCTAACTCTATGCAGCAATAACAATACTCTCAGAATTAACAATAACTTGTCAGAATTTAGGTCATACTCTTCTCATACACTTAGGTATTTTCTTGCCACAACTTAAGTTGCCACAAATCTCTAATCATTCAAACATCTATACAGCTTCCAATATTTTAATTATCTTTTTCAACGTTGTACCCTACCGAAATCGGCAACCCCTGCCAAACCTTGCATTCTTGCTTATTTTTTAGGACAGTTTATGACTTCGCTGACCACTGTGCGCGTGCGTTATCAAACGATTGAAATTGGCAATACCGACATTCATATTTGCACCCTGCGTGACAATCAACAATTTAGCGACCCTGACGATGAAGCGTTAAATCTGGGCATTTGCTCTGCTTCTTGGCCGATGTTTGGGGTGATATGGCCGTCAAGCTTGGTGCTGGCCAATCATATGCTCGATTATGACATTACAGGCAAACGTATCTTAGAAGTGGGCTGTGGTATGGCGCTCTCTAGTCTGCTACTGAATCATAGACATGCGGACATTACAGCGACTGACTATCATCCAACGGTTGAGTATTTCCTTGATAGGAATACCACGCTGAATAATAATAAAGAGATTAATTTTGAGCGTTTAGACTGGGCAGAGGACAATAGCCATTTGGGTAAGTTTGATATGATTATCGGCAGTGACTTACTCTATGAAGACCAACACATTGACATATTAGCCGAGTTCATTGACCGCCATGCTATGCCGACTTGCGAGGTCATCGTGGTCGATCCTGGTCGCGGACGCAAAAACAAACTCACCAACAAGATGACTGAATTTGGCTTTAGTAGTAAGCACGTTAAACCTGAAAATACGACTTATCTAGACTTACCGTTTAAGGGACATATTTTGACGTTTTCGCGAGATAATAGTAGCCAAACAGAGTAAAAGCCAGCCGTCAATGCAATTAAGTGAGCACAGTATCCTGCCATTGCTGCCGAGTGATTTTGTACAGCACATGCTCAGCAAGTCGATGATTAGACTCAAGCATAGGGTGAAAAAAATCCTCCTGTGTATTGGTCATACCAAGGCGCTCCATAACCAATTGTGAGCGCTTATTGATAACGGCAGTAAAGGCAACGACTTCATCTAGTCCTAATGTATCGAATGCAAAATTCAATGAAGCCCTTGCCGCCTCTGTCGCATACCCTAATCCCCAATAATCATTATGCAGGCGCCAAGCAATCTCAACAGCAGGAGAAAACGGCATATCGGCATACGCGTGATTTAACCCAACCATACCGATAAAAGTATCTGTCTCTTTTAGACTAACCGCCCAAAAACCCCACCCATTATCATCAATCAGCGACTGGCATTTTTTGGCGATAGTATTACTCATGGAAGTAGTTAATAACTTAGGAAAGTATTCCATTACTTTAGGGTTAGCATTCATCTCAGCGAATGGCGCAAAGTCGCTCGCTTGCCACTGTCGTAGGTACAGTCGTTCGGTTTCTATCGTATTTATAATTTTACTCTCTCGCATTTCGTTGTTCAAAATGAATACTGTTCAAATAAATTAAATTAATCAGGTTAGCTATCAAGCCAACCCATTCTTCTAGCAAATGCTAGCTGCTCCGCTGTGTCAATATCGTAGCTAAGTTGGTCATTATCGACCTCACCTATTTGATCAGCGGGCAATCCTCTAATGAGATGACGAAGCCCTTTATCTCCTATCAACTCTGACTGCCACTGTCTAAGCAATTTATAGTTAATTGCTAAAGGTGGACCTATAATATCAGACACCGTTTTATCTCGATTTTGATGTTTCGCTAAATCTTGCCAACTGTGATAGCGACTGGCCACTACCGTCTGCTTGCCCGCTAGCAAAGCTGTTAGATGTGGCTTATCTAACAATACTTGATCGACTCCCATGATGAGCACTCGATCGATTGAAGTCGATTCAAAAGCAGCAATTTTTCCAATACCCAAACGTAAACTATGCGCCATACCAGTATCAGCTTGTGAGTTCACCACTATCTGAACCGTTGGATATTGATTAGCCAACTCTGTCATCGCACTAGCAATCAAACGATGATTATCAGGAATGACAATGACAATGGCTTGCGGATTGGTCGTTATTGCCAATCGAGTCATATAAGTAACTAATGGCTCGCCATTCTTAACGAGTAGCTGCTTAGGTTGACCGAGACGCTGACTGAGGCCACTTGCCAAGATAATAACCACATGATTTTGGCTCTGCTGTTCAGTACTTTCTGTATGTTCAGCACCTTCTGTAAATGCACGCTTACTCATATGCCACTCTGGATAGTATTGGCATCCATATCACTACTCACCGCTGGGATACTTGAAATATTGTTGTGTGAACCACTTACTGGAGCGTCTTGATTGTGCATGACCGCATTAATCTCTGCCATGATGCCAAGCGCAAGTGCCTCAGGGCCATCTCCGCCCAGCTTATAACCAATCGGATAATGTAATTTATGAATGCCCGCTTCTAACATAGCAGGATTGCTAAGGTTCACTCTAATCTCATTAATCAAGCGTTCGGTACGATAGCGCGGCCCTAATTGTCCTAAGTATTTATAATTATTTGAATGCTTTAGTAATGTCGCTAAGCGAGCGCGATCTTGACTCAAGCTGTGTGACATCAAAGCAACTGCTGCGTTGTTACTAAGCTCAAGCAAAGTCTCACTGTCACCTAAAGATAGCGACATCACAACATCCGCTTGAGGAAACCTCATACGCGTTGCATATTGCGCGCGACTGTCTATAACTGTCACATGCCAATCTTGTAGTTTAGCCATGGTCACCAGTGGCATCACGTCATTCCCTGCGCCGCAAATCAATAGACGTAATTGTGGTTGCAGGCGCTGCACAAGCCACTCTGTTGTTACCTTGCCGTTTTCCACCGTCACATATTCGGCATTTTTATCAGACAGCTTATATTCTGCTAACTCTTCTACGGTATTGGCAAGTATGCTTGAAAACGTTGTTTTCCCTTGTGCAGAAATACTTCCCAAGTTGCGATGTTCATCTAAATTAATCCGCATCCCGATTTGCAATTTATCACTGTTTTGCGTTATAGAATCTTGATGCTGATAGTCATTAACACGAATTAGAGTCGCTACAGTAATCGGCTGCTGAGTACGTCGAACATTACGGATTGTCTCTAGCAATGGCGTTGCTGTCGTTAGTCGCTCAAATAATACATGCACTCGCCCATTACAGCCCAGTCCGAAATTTAGCTCATCAAAGTCTGCTTCATCTAAACCGCTATTTGAATCGTCATCTAAACCGTTATCCGATCTATCATATATATCAGACTTAGTTCGCTTCACACCTGCTTGCGCTTGGCCATCGTCAGCATATTGAATGTCATCACCCGTCTGATAAACTTGCACATTGGCACCGTTACGAGTAAGCCAAAAGGCACGTTTGATAATATGCGGCTCCAAGCAACCACCACTAATCATCCCAACTGAGCGACCATCCTCACAGATGAGCATCATCGCGCCAGCACGGCGATATGCTGAGCCTTCAGTACGTACGACCGTTGCCAATACAGCATCAATACCTTGTTGCTTAGCTTTGATTACTAGCTTAAGAATGTCAGCGACCTGATTCATAACGCCTCTTATTTGGTAGTTATTTTCTTGAAAATGACGAAATATACTGCTGATTGAGTTATAAAAACCCGCTCATTAAGCGGGTTCCTGTCGTACATATGGCTCAAAAAATTACTCTGGCATCTCATAAAGCAATTTATCAAGCGTAATCGGAAAATCATAAACGCGTACGCCGACGGCATTATAGACAGCGTTAGCAATCGCGGCGGCAGCACCTGCAATAGCCGTCTCACCGATACCTTTGATGTGCATTGGATTGGTATAAGGATCATCTTCTTCTACCAATATGACATCTAACTGCGGTACGTCCGCATTAACTGGCACATGATACTCGGCAAGGTCATGGTTACAGAGACGACCGTCACGTTTGTCATGAATCACTTCTTCCATCAACGCTGAGCCAATACCGAACACCATACCGCCATAGCATTGCGACGTTGCAGTTTTGTGGTTCAGAATACGACCAGCGGCAAATGCACCTGTCATACGTTTGACGCGGATCTCACCAGTGACTTTATGAACCGCCACTTCAGCGAAGTTCGCACCAAAAGAGGCTTGGCGATGGCTCTTACCGTTCTTACCCGGTTTTATCTGGCCTTTGGCAGTGATTTTTTGCTCATCATAGTCAGCGACCACATCCGCAAGCGCATAAGACTCTGTATTATCAAAATCATACTCTTGTGATGCTGACTGTCCTGATAGCGAAAGCCCTGTGGTTTGCGATAGCTTATCAATAGTGCTGTCAGCAAATGATTGGCCGCTCTTTTTGGCAGCTTCCATTGCCGTTAAAGCATGCTCGCCTGTTTTCTTGATTTGACCATTGTCTAACTGAATGTTGTCAGGATACAGACCAACTTTTTCTGCTAGCATTTCACGCAGCTGCTCACAAGCAAGATAGACACCACTACCCGCACTCGCAGCACCCCAACTGCCACCTGAGCCTGATGCTGGTGGCAATGCACTGTCACCTAGTTTCATCTCAACATGGTCGATAGGCAGTCCTAACAGGTCTGCCGCTACCTGAGAAAACACCGTATAAGACCCTGTACCGATGTCTGTCATGTCTGTCTCGATAACTGCTTTGATACCAAGTGCTTTTGACTCATCTACCTGTAGGGTTGCACGTGCTTCAGATGGCTGTAGTTGGTTACCACGGGCAGCCGCCGCCATGCCTGTACCTATCCACCAGTCACCTTCTAATTGGCTGGCAGGCTTGGCGTTTCGCTCACTCCAACCAAAATGCTCAGCACCTTGTTCCATACAGGCAATCAATTGGCGCGTTGAGAAAGGAATATCTTGACTCGGATCTTGCTCTGGCTCATTACGACGGCGTAGTTCAACCGGATCAATCTCCAACTGTGTGGCAAGCTCATCCATGGCACATTCAAGCGCGATCATACCTACCGCTTCGCCAGGCGCACGCATAGAACCTGACAACACTTGGTTCATGTCTACCATCTCATAATTCACACGGCGGTTTTTGCCGCTATATAGATGGTGCGTAGATAGAGCAGTTGGCTCAAAGAAAGCCTCACCTGGCAAATTACTAGAGATCGTATCGTGAATCAATGTATCGATCACGCCGTCATTGTTCGCGCCGATTGCGATACGCTGACGCGTGTTTGAGCGTCTGACCGTTGCTTCCATCACTTGTGAACGCGTCATAGTGATTAGCACAGGACGACCCAGATCTTTTGCAGCAATCGCCGCTGCAATAGATTCAGGAGCAATACCGAGCTTACTACCGAACCCACCACCGACATAGTGTGCGATCAGTTGTACTTGATCTTTATTTAGGTCCAGAGCATCCATGACTTGCTGTTTGCAAGAAGCGAGCATCTGATTGGAAGTATACAAAACGAGCTTATCGCCTTCCCAATGAGCCAACGTTGTATGGGGCTCCATCGGAGAGTTGCTTTGACTTGGGGTATGATAAAAGCGATCAACGGTCACTGCCGCATCAGCTAAGCCTTGGTCTGGATCGCCTTGGACATTATTTTTATCAGAGCCTTTTTCTTCATCTACCGCATGTGCGTTAGAGAGCTCTTGAGTAAAGTTTAATGCCGCTTGGTCAGTCTCATCCTTATAAGTCACTTTCAGCGCTTTAGCGCCTTCTGTTGCGGCCTCAAAAGTTTCGGCGATTACAACAGCTATGGGCTGACCATGATAAAACACTTCACTCACACCTTGAGTTGGTGCTTTTGTTGCCCCGCCCTGTTGCGAATTACGTAAGAAGTGCTCAGGATCGGTCACGACTTTAATAATATTAGGAATGCCTTTTAGAGAGTCACTATCGATACTCTCAACTTGACCTTTAGCAATGGTCGCGCCTACCAATACACCATAGGCTTGATTGTCCAAGTGTATTTCGGCACTGTATTTCGCTTGACCGCTAACCTTTAGGGAACCATCAACACGGTTGATTGGCTTACCAACTAGCTTGCTTACCGTTGTACTAAATAGCGTTTCAACAGGCTCATCCATGGTCAGTTTTTTGGTTGGTTCTGACTGTGTGATTGATTCTAATAGTGCCATGATTATGCTCCCTCGCCCGCTAATGCGCGCTGAATAACTTGTTTTAGTAGGCGACGCGTCAACGGTATTTTAAAGTCGTTCTGACCATTACCTTTGGCATCATGCAATAATAGATCAGCGGCCTGCGTGATAACATCGCTATTGCCATCGGTATCCATTAATAGTGCCTCAACCTCTTCATTACGCCATGGCTTGGTACCGATGCCGCCGAACGCCAAACGTACTGTCTTTAGGTTGCCATTGTCGTCAGCATCGATGACTGCGGCACAAGATACCAGTGCAAAAGCGTAAGAAGCGCGATCACGCACTTTGTCATAGGTATGCATGCCCTTAATAGGGGCAGGTAGTACAACATGAGTAATCAGCTCGCCTGCTTCTAGCACATTTTCGATATGCGGCGTGTCTTTTGGCAAACAATAAAAATCTTTGACATCGATAGCGCGAGTCGAGCCATCTGCTTTAACTGTCTCTATCGTGGCATCCAGTAAGCGCATTGCCACTGCCATATCGGATGGGTGCTGAGCAATACATGAATCACTGGTACCTAAGACAGCTAGGGTACGGTTCTCCCCGTTGATAGCAGGACATCCTGTGCCCGGTTCACGTTTATTACAAGCGCTGTCTGTTTGATAAAAATAATAGCAACGAGTACGCTGCAAAAAATTGCCGCCCGTTGTCGCTCTGTTACGTAGCTGACCAGTCGCTCCTGCCAAGATAGCTCGGGACAATACTGGATAGTTTGCAATCACCTCAGGATGCGCGGCCAAATCGCTATTGGTCACAAGCGTACCAATACGTAAACCACCATCGGCAGTCGTTTCTACTTGCTCTAATTCTAAACGAGTGATATCGACCAGTTTGATTGGGGTTTCGATCTCTAGTTTCATGAGATCTAATAAGTTAGTACCACCTGCGATAAAAGACGCATCCTCAGTACTGGCAGATATTGCCGCTTGCTCTGGTGCATCAGCACGACTGTATTCAAAGCGTTTCATGAGCGGCCTCCTGTTGTAGCAGTTGCTGTCTTGTTATTCGCTGAGGTTTTGCCAAGTTGCGCCTCGCTCGGTGGCGGTGACCAGATACCTGTCACGCTTGAGTTTTGCACTGTATTGTCTGTTGTTTGAGTACTAGACTCTTGTATTTGACTCTCTGATACCTGACTTTCAAGCACTTGTGAAATGGCTTTGATAATGTTTGGATAAGCTGAGCAGCGGCAGATATTACCGCTCATGCGCTCAGCAATTTCTTGTACAAGGCGACCATCAGGATTTTTTAAGTCGGTGCTCACATGGCTTGGCCAATTTTGCTTTACCTCTTCTATCAATGCGGTGGCTGAGCAAATCTGACCTGGCGTGCAGTACCCGCATTGAAACGCGTCATTGTCTTTAAACGCTTGCTGCAATGCCGATAGTGACTCTGGCATTCCAATGCCTTCGATCGTTGTGATGTCATCACCATCATGCATAACGGCGAGTGTCAGACAAGAGTTAACCCGTCGTCCATTGATGAGCATGGTACATGCCCCACATTGACCATGGTCGCAGCCTTTTTTGGGTCCAGTAATTTGTAGATGCTGACGACATACGTCGAGCAGTGTCGTACGGGCGTCAAGATTCTCGAGCTGATAATCTTGCTTATTGATTGTTAAGGTCAAAGTAGACATGCTGGCTTCTCGCTGGCAGATGAATATAATGGAATGGTGAAATACGCTTCAAAATGACAGCGTCAATAAATTTATTATGACGTATGAAAACAGTTGTTTTGTTTTTACTTTGTAGGGATTCCAGTGTAGTTTCTAATCTGCGAAAGTATCGAAATGTTAGCGCTGCTAATAGATGGTATGTGGTCTATCATCAGTGTTTGACGTTATTTCAAAAGATATCCCTAAAAAAAAAGCCCCATAAACAGTCAGTTTACGAGGCTCTTAAATAGAATTTTTACGTGTAGTATTTAGTAGATCTGTCTATTAAAAATGTTCTTTGCTTAGATAATAACTGGCTATGCCTTCGTGATAATCGTTTCTTCATCAAAACGTGATTTTGGTAATTCAGCGTTAAAGTCATCTTTACTACGATAACCAAGTGATACGACTGCCACAGCGGTGTAGCCTTTACTACGTAAATCAAACTATTTATCAAGTGCTTTCAAATCCGCGCCTTCCATCGGCACTGCATCAATACCCAAGGTTGCAGCCCCTAGTAGTAGAGCGCCCATATTGAGATACAATTGCTCTATCAACCAATGTGGTTCGTCCTTTTGCTCATAACGACGAATGTCCAAAAACATTTTACGCGTCTGGTGCATTTGCTCTTTAAATTTTGGCTCTGCGAAACGACCATCTGCATCTTCTTTTTCTAAGATGCCATTCAAAAAATCATCATCAGCATAGACACGGCTACAGAATACAATGACGTGCGAGGCACCTTTTACTTTGGCATCGTTGAACTCGTACATGCCCTCCGTGCCTTTTGCGATTCGGGCTTTACCAGCTTCATCATCAGCAATGACAAAATGCCAAGGCTGAATATTGGTACTCGAAGGACTGAGGCGCAAAATATCCTTTAGACTTTGGAAATCTTCTGTTGAGATTTTCTTATCGGTATCAAACTCTTTTGTGCTATAGCGCCAGTTCATTGCTTCAGTGATATTTTTCATCTGTGACTCCATTATTGATATTAATTTTTTATTCTTTATTAGAATTTTTATTCTTTATTAGAATCTTTCTTCTTCAATTATCATTTCAACGAAGCCACTTTAATTAAAAAGCTATTTTGTGACCATGCCTGCTTGGTTAAGTATTCGTAGGTTTTGTTATGACTGAGTCAGAGTATTGCAAAAACGCCTACTTTCTTATTAGTAATGGTTACAATTACGCTACCGAATTGGCGACGCCGACTGCGCAGACTACATTGTAATCACTTAGTCATTCTCTTAGTATGAACTGACTTGATACATGGTAACTAGTTATAGTTGTCTGATAACTAGGTATATCTGCTTGATTCCAACTGATATGCCACTATCTATATATCCCAAACAAAACATACATAATAATACCCGTGAGGAAATATGAGCACATCAGAAAAACCACTCCGAATAGATATCGTCTCAGACGTCGTCTGCCCTTGGTGCGTTATCGGCTATCGTCAATTGGCAGCAGCACTTGAGCAAACCAATACCGCTCACACTATCCACTGGCATCCGTTTGAGTTAAACCCAAATATGCCAAGTGAAGGTCAAAACCTACGTGAACACATCATCGAGAAGTACGGCTCTACTAAACAAGAATCAGATGCTAGCCGAGTCAGAATGACTGAAGCTGGACAGGAAGTTGGCTTTGAATTTAATTTCAATGATGATACACGCATGCACAACACCTTTAACTTGCATCAGCTGATACATTTCGCTGATCAACAAGGCCGCATGCATGAATTAAAGCAAGCCTTGTTTGCCGCGCATTTCACCAATAACAGAGATATCTCCGATATCAACGTGCTTGCCGATATTGCAGCAGAGACTGGGCTTGATCGTAGTGAATCATTGGCAGTGTTAGAAGGTCAATTCTTTGCGAAAAAAGTACGAGCAGAAGAGCAGCATTGGCAACAGCAAGGCATCCAAAGTGTACCAGCGATTATCTTTAATGAGCGTCATCTGGTCAGCGGCGCTCAAGGGGTCGAGAACTATGTCAGTATCTTAGAGCAATTGGCCAACATGAACATGACTGAGTAAACCACCTGACGTTATAAAAATGTCATTCTATAAAAGGATACTTTATGTCTTCTGAACGCTTTCCCTCGATTATTGTATTCGACGTCAACGAAACACTGCTCGATATCGATACGCTAACGCCTTTATTCACGCGCGTCTTTGGTAAGCAAAGAGTGCTAAGAGAATGGTTCGCTCAGCTAGTACTGTACTCGCAGACCATGACGTTGTCCGGCCTCTATACGCCTTTTGGCGAGCTTGGGGTTGGTGCATTGCAAATGGTTGCTAACATCAGACAAGTGACTTTGACAGACGACGATATCAATGAGTTCAAAGAAAGAATGAGCGCGTTGCCTGCCCATCCTGATGCAGCGCCAGCACTGACTCGTTTGCGCGATGCAGGGTTTCGACTGGTCACACTGACCAATTCAGCAAGCAGTGCGTCCCCAACGCCATTAGAAAAAGCAGGTCTCAGTCAGTACTTTGAGCAGCACTTTAGTATTGAGACTGTTGGCAAGTTCAAGCCAGCACCTGATACTTATCAATTGGTGGCTGTTACACTAGCTGTTGATACGTCAGACTTATGTCTTGTTGCCTGTCACCTCTGGGATACTATAGGTGCACAAGCGGCAGGTTGTCGCAGTGCGTTTTTGACCCGTCCCTATAATGCGATGCTAAACGCGCCAAATGTACCAGTTCCAGATTTGACCGCATCAGATTTATCGACACTAGCGGATCAAATTATTAGCAAAAAGAGTGCTTGATACATTTAACCTTTAAGCTATGTGTACAAATAACATTAAAAAAGGCTGCCTCAATATTGAAGCAGCCTTTTTATTTTTGACAAAGCATTTCTAAGACAATAATGTCGTTACTGGGTTTGTTGATTACTCTGAGAAGTGTACAACCGTACGGATACTTTCGCCTTTGTGCATCAAGTCAAACGCTTCGTTGACGTCTTCTATCGGCATCGTATGAGTGATGAAGTCTTGCAAAGGAATCTCGCCTGCCAGATAACGCTCGACATAACCTGGTAGTTCTGTACGACCTTTCACACCGCCAAATGCTGAGCCCTTCCAGACTCGACCAGTCACTAACTGGAATGGACGGGTTGAGATTTCTTGTCCAGCACCAGCCACACCGATAATCACCGACTCGCCCCAACCTTTGTGGCAGCACTCTAGCGCTGAACGCATAACATCGACGTTACCGATACATTCAAACGAATAATCAACACCGCCATCGGTTAGATCAACGATGACTTCTTGAATCGGTTTGTCGTAGTCTTTTGGATTGATGCAATCGGTTGCGCCTAGTTTTTTAGCTAACTCAAACTTGCTCTCGTTAATATCAATCACAATGATACGGCTGGCTTTTGCCATAGCAGCACCGATGACTGCGGATAGTCCAATGCCGCCTAGACCAAAGATAGCAACGGTAGCGCCCTCTTCAACTTTTGCAGTATTCATGACCGCGCCCATGCCGGTAGTTACGCCGCAACCAAGCAAGCAAACTTCTTCTAATGGCGCCTCTTTATTGACTTTAGCCAAAGAAATCTCTGGTAAAACCGTGTACTCAGAAAAAGTCGAGCAACCCATATAATGATAGATAGGCTCGCCGTCTTTATAAAAACGTGTGGTACCATCTGGCATTAAGCCTTTGCCTTGAGTCTCGCGTACTGCCGAGCATAGATTGGTTTTGCCTGAGCGGCACATTTTACAGACGCCGCATTCTGCCGTGTATAACGGAATGACATGGTCACCGACCTGAACGCTGGTCACGCCTTCGCCAACTTGCTCAACGATACCGCCACCTTCATGACCCAAGATCGCAGGGAACACACCTTCTGGGTCTTCACCAGATAAGGTAAAAGCGTCTGTGTGACACACACCACTGGCAACGATTTTGACCAATACTTCACCTTTGCGTGGCAGCATGACGTCCACTTCTTCGATAGATAATGGCTGCTTTGGACCCCAAGCGATGGCGGCTTTTGATTTAATAAATTTATCTGACATAAAAATCTCTCTTTTTAATTGATTGTTATTTATGGGTGATGACATGACAGTTGCGTTATAAGTACAGGCAGTTTTAATAACTTGCTAACACATTTTATGGATTTTAGCGGTCACTATATCCACAGTTAAAACAAATAAAGATAGACTGAGCTTATCTTGCCTGCCCCACATAGGCAAGCATCGATGACAGTAAAACACCATCTGTTTACATTGATACTAACCATTATATTTATTTCTGAGCGGATAACAATATGCTATATTTGCAAATATCTTTTACATATTGGTAATAATCATGCGCTGGGAAGGAATTAGTGAGTTTGTCTATGTCGCAGAATATGAGAGCTTTACACGTGGTGCAAAAGAGCTAGGTATCTCGACGGCACAAGTCAGCCGTCAGATCAGCGCGTTAGAGAAACGTTTAAATATAAAGCTACTATATCGAACCACACGCAAGGTCTCACTGACCGAAGAAGGACGTGTATTTTATCAGCACTGCCGCAGTGTGCTCGACGGTTTGGATGCCGCTGAGCAAGCCGTAAGCAACTTACAATCAAAGCCCCAAGGCAGGATAAAACTAACAGCGCCCGTTACTTATGGTGAGCAGCAGTTATTACCACTCATCAATGATTTTATGATGCAGTATCACGATATCGAAGTGACTGCCTTTTTGAGTAATCAGAAAATTGATTTGATTGAAGGGGGTTATGATTTGGCCATTCGTATTGGCAAATTGCATGACTCGACGATGATGGCAAAGAAACTTAGCCTGCGTACTAATTTTGTCTGCGCTGCGCCCTCTTATCTGAGAAAACATGGCATACCACACCATCTAAGTGATTTAAGTCAACATAATTGCCTATTGGGTACTCGTGATTACTGGCACTTTATAGATACTGCTAAAGTAAAAGAGAACAGTCATACTCATGGTAAGACGGACAACCAACGAGCAAGTGTAGAAAGGAACCTGCGTGTCTCTGGTACGGTGCAATATAACAGCGGCTATAGTCTGGTCGATGCTGCACTAAAAGGGCTGGGTATCGTACAGCTGCCTGATTATTATGTACAAAAGTATTTAGCGTCCGGCGAGTTGGTCAGTTTACTTGATGACTATAGAGAGCCCGAAGAAAGCATTTGGGCCATTTATCCACATAACCGTCATTTATCACCAAAAATTAGGCTGCTCGTAGATTATTTGGCAGAACATTTGGTTTAACGTTCTGTTAAGACGTATTGCAATCACAAACCTGATTACGCACAATGAATATTCGATGTTGCTCATTATAGTTAGGACTGACCATACTACAGACAAACTGGTCTCAGTGATCGAAAGCAAGGGTATGAAAGTATTTGCACGAGTCGATCATCAAAAAAATGCACAGAGTGCCGACTTATCATTGAGACCAACGCAAGTCGTTATGTTTGGTAACCCTAAAGCAGGTACGCCATTAATGAACTGTGAGCAAACTGTTGCCATTGATTTGCCGCAAAAAATCTTAATTAGCGAAGATGCCGATAAAAAAGTATGGCTGTCATACAACAACCCTGACTACCTCAAGACACGCCACAATATCAAAGGTTGCGATACCGAGATTGCTAATATCTCAAAAGCACTTAACGCTATCAGTACTGCAGCCACAGCAAAATAATGTGCTCAGTATATTTGAATAAATATACATTCGAGTAGATAAGTGAACAGACAATTGAAACATTACTTATTTACTTGAAAATCTCTCATATCAAGAATGACTAGATTGTTCTATCTGGTCATTCAACTCTACTTTTAATTTCTTTGCACACTCAATAATCTTTTTTCTATCGGCAGGAATAGCACCTTGCGCTATAGCGATTTCACGCATTTGAACCGTGATATCATAGTGAGGATAGCTAGCGTTACGATGAAATAGACGCGCATCCACATCAATAAACGCCGCAAAATCATGTAGCTCTTGCAAGCTATCCGCCAACATATGGCACCACTTATGGCCTTTGAATTTTATCTGCACAAAATCTACATATATCGCCATATAACCGCCTCTCTACTTATTCACTAATTTGCTTATCTGTTTTTTAATTAGCTCAAAATGCTTTAGCAACTTAATAGCACTGTCATCAAAAACCTCTATAACAATGCGCGTACATCTTTTTTAAGTTGTTTGAGTCGTTCTTGATACTCGCTATGACTGCTATCAAATGTACTCAGTCGTCCGTAGCGTAACTGACGGTAGTTTTGTCTAATTTCAATAAGCTTTGTCTGAATAACGATTGGGTCGCTACTATCTGTTAGCTGACTCGTAGCAGATTGGGCATTGTCACCCTGACGGCTATCAATAGCCGATGCCAAACGTTCCAACCAAGCTAGCTGCCCTTCATTATCATTGCGAGCTAATAACTTATCATGTTTGGCAACACGTTTTGAGAGCTGAGCAAGAGGTAGGTCTGCTGGATGCCAACGCTTGCGGCGGCGATACCAAATGACAAATACTAAGATAGCCATAACGGAAACCGCACTGGTGGCTAACCAAACGACTTGCTGCATGATTGAGCTAATATTGAACCATTTGAGTAATGAGTCTGCCTGTTTGTCTTGGTCATAGCCGACTACGTCTTTTTGCCAGTAGTAGCTCGCTTGGTCTGATAGGCGGCGTAGCGTTTGTAGCATCTGATACTGCTGATAGCTGATTTGTGCACTGGCACCATTGCCAAACATGGCTGCCCCTTGCTGCTCGGTCATCGTATTCATACCTTGCTCTACTCGCTCAGGTGCCACAAAGGCTGTCGGATCCACACGTACCCAGCCTTGGCCCTCAAGCCAAACCTCAGTCCATGCGTGCGCATCCATTTGCCGCACTTCCCATACGTTACCATTGCGACTCGGCTCACCACCTTGATAGCCCGCTACTACTCGTGCAGGAATACCAGCGGCGCGTAGCATAAAGGTAAAGCTTGACGAATAATGCTCACAGAACCCTGCTTTGGTTTCAAATAAAAACTCGTCAATACGATTGGTATTGAGCCGTGGTGGCGACAACGTATAGCGAAACTCTGTTCGATTAATCCATTGCTCGATAGCCGCTATGTAGCGCACAGGGTCTGAACCTGACTGTGCAAACAGCTGCTTGGCCAGCGCGCGTGATCGGGGATTACCCTCATTTGGCAAGGCCAAATTCTCGCGCCGAGAGGCCTCTGTCAAAACAGGATCGATATTCATTGGCGAAAACTGCGCCACCTCATAGCTTAGCTGCTGGGTGACAGGCTGATTGTTTAATAACGTAAAATCTGACGTGGTCGTGATATCGTGCTGCTGCGAAAAAGGATAATCGAGTCCAAACAGCCAGTTTTGCTGCGTTGGCTCTAGGATCATTCGATAGTTATTGGGTGCAGATTGAACCTCTTCAGGAACGGTAGCAAAGGCGTTTTGAACCCAAGCAGGTAGTGGTGACCCGGCTACCCATTGGCTTTTTTTGGGACTTGGACGCCATGTGACGCCATCAAAATCACTAAATACCAAGCCGCGCCAATATAGGTCTTGCTGCGGCGGCTGACCCTCTGCAAACTCCACCCGAAAAGCAAGCTCAGTGGACTGACCCAAGTTGGCAAAATCACCAGGAGACATGCTATCAGAGACACCTGTAGTTGCTTGCTGACCTGAGAGCTGTACAGACCACAGTGGGGGCAGTCTCGGAAAAAACAAAAATAGCACCACCAATAATGGCAATGCACCAACTCCTAACACGCCCAATGTACGCAAGCGTCCATCACCGTTAGCACTACTATCATCATTAAGCGCAATAAATGCTAGCAAGACAATGACTGCGCCAACGATCACTTCTAAAGTAGTCAGTAAACCTTGGTCCATCAAAAATAATGCCGCAAGCACGAACAATGATAAATTCAACACCACATAGGCATCGCGGCGCTTATATAGCTCCCATAGCTTACTAACTAGGCATAGCACCAAAAATGCCACACCCATATCGAGCCCAAATGCTGTATTGTAGGTTAGCCATAGACCTAATAGTCCCAGCAGAAAGCCTAGCATTTGCATGCTTTGATAAATACGCTTTAGGTGCGATAGTTTTTTGAATTTAGCTTTGATATGAGGCAATTGAGCGGCGATACTGACGGCGGCAAATCCTATCAGCCATAATGGTAAATGTGCGGCATGCGGTAACACAACGACGACTTGAGCAATTAATACCCAATAATAAGCTGGCAGTGCAAATAACTTACGATACCATTTAGTGCCATTTCGCTCAGGTCGAATTGAGACTTTTTGACCCAAAGCCAACTGCTCAAAGCTGGCCGTTTTTGTAGCATCGACCGCAGAATATTCTGTGGACAGTGTATCAACATCAGCAGAAGATAAGCGTTTAGAATTGGTCATGGTGCTTTCGCAAGCCTTAGCAAGCATGCTTGCGCAAAGGATTCTCCGTTACCCATCTCCGTAGTAGCAGGAGTATCACTAGGTAAACGCATTTGAAACGGCACGCCTAGCTGACCCAGCGTCAATGCCCCATAAGCCAATTGTGCAAGTTTTTGCTCGTGATGTGCAGCTGGCATATCTGCATAATCAAGCGTTTGCTCATGACCGACTGGATCAGCGAAGTGCTTGGTCAGCATACCTTGCCCCCGCGCTACATGCCCCCAAGAGACTCGGGCCAATGACTCACCCTCGACATAGTTATCTAATCGCTCAAAGTCGTCCTGACCCTGTCTATACTGCCCACCTGTTGGTAAATCCTCTAAGCTTGCAATTGCATATTTTGCTTGCCAGTCAAAAACTTCAGGTTTTGGATATACCCAAGCTGTACGCGCAAAGTAGACATAAGACCATGCACGCATAATACCTAATGGATAAACTGTTTTTATTTTTAACCGCGGTAGTTCAAGTTGACCACGGTTGTAGGTCTGGACAGGCAGTCGAATGACTTGCTCGCCTTGTAATCGCGTGATGAGCACTGAACTTTGCGCGTTTGTGACATTTTTGGTTTTCTTATTGGCTATCTGCTCAAATTCAAATAGCAACTGGCGCCTTGGTTGGCGACTATCACTATTCAACTGTAGTGTAACCCAAACAGGCAAGCTAGCTTCTGTCATAGTGACTTCTAGTAAACGCACTTGCAGACCAGATATATGAGCAAAAGTAACATGAAAACTAATTAGCCAAATACTGACCAGATAAAAGCACAAACCAAGCACCAAATTGTTGCCATAGTTGATACCTGCGATAAAGGTAATTACTAATAATACGGCGAATAGCATTCCTTCACGACTAAAGAAAATATAGACATTGCGCAAATTAAGCGTAGCACTGTCACTCTTAGGTGCGCGCGCGGCAAACCAGCGGCTCAGAGCTGATTTTATTGGTGCGGTTAAGGCCTTTGGTAACAAGCTCATGACTACCCTATTATTACCATCTAAATAACAATGCTGTCAGTATTTGTATTTATATCTGACTGACAAACAAACTCACGAATAGAACGATATAGTTGATTCAGGACAATTCGAATACCAGAAAAGCGGGTGAAAATACCGTAAATAATGAACTGAGTGACTTTGATATTTTTTCTAAGTTATATAGATTTGACTATGTGTAGTACTATGGTTCACCGATGCAGTTAATCAATACGGTCAAACAGCATATCAGCCGCTAAGCGACGACTGGCACTTCTGCTAGGATGCGTTGGGCGATGGTTTTTGTTGCTTGCCCACCAGTCACATGCGCGGGTACGAAACGCTGACCGAGACGATGATCAGTGACCGCAGCAAACACCGCTTGGATATCTTCAGGGGTCACTTCCATATATCCCGATACATAGGCATGCGCTTGGGCAGCACGTTGTAGTGACAACACGCCGCGAGGCGATAAGCCATGATACTCTTGGCTTGCACGAGTTTTTGCAACCAGTCTCTGCAAATAATCCAATACAGTATCTGCTACATAAACTTGTCTGACACCCTGCTGAGCCAATATCACAGCCTCAGTATCAAGTACCGTATCCAAATCCTTGAGTAGCTCGCGACGATCTTTACCTTTTAGCAGCTCACGCTCTGCGGCAGGCGATGGATAACCCAATGATAAGCATAATAAAAATCTGTCTAACTGCGACTCTGGGAGCGGATAGACACCTGCTTGTTGCAATGGATTTTGAGTGGCAATGACAAAGAATGGCTGCGGCAAAGGATAAGTCTGACCATCTTGCGTGACTTGTCTCTCCTCCATCGCTTCAAGTAGCGCACTCTGCGTTTTGGGACTGGAACGGTTTATTTCATCAGCAAGTAATAACTGTGTAAAGATAGCGCCCGGACGAAACTCAAATTGCTGTTTACTTTGGTCGTAGATGCTCATACCTAAAATATCAGCAGGCAACATATCATTGGTAAATTGTACTCGGCTAAAGCTTAAACCTAATAACTGTGCCAAGCCCTGTGCCAAAGTCGTCTTACCCATACCAGGCAAGTCCTGTAACAGCAAATGACCGCCTGCTAATATACAACTGAGCGCTAGCCTGACTGCTTGCGGCTTATCCAATACAATCTGATTTAATTGCGCTAACAGCTGTGCAATTTGCTGCTGATTGCGTTGAAAATCAGCTGTACTAGGTATGGGTTGGCTGAGCGGATTCTCTGTTATATGAGAGGTAGATAATGATATATCGTTAGCTGCATGGTTCATGGTAGGTTATTGGCTCATTTTTTAGGTCATAACGATGATAAGTCAGTTCACATCATCTGTAACGGTTGGTGCAGCGGCACGGAGCGTAGATAAATAAGCAATAATATCAGCACGTTCTTTCGCATCTGGCATCGGGTCAGACAGCATTTTGGAGTCCGGCATGGCTTTTTGGGCATCTGCAATATATGGATCGAGTGTCTCTGCATCCCATACCCAACCTGAATCTTCTAGCCCTTTGCTGTAGGTATAGTCTTTTAACTCGGCAGCTGGCGCACCATATATATTCATTAATTGTGGGCCTTTTTTATTCAGACCCGCATTACGTTGGTGACATTGACCACAGGCATCTTTATAAATTATCGAACCGTTGTCTGCATCGCCGTCAGTATATAAGGGCAGAGTCACAGGAGCACGGTGGTCAGGTGGTGTTTTCTCACAAGCTGCGAGCAACAGAACAGCAGCCAAAAGGCTACTCATTTGATATTTATTAATAAGTGTCATTTTTAGCAATCTTTAGTTGAAGAATATTATCGCTATGACATAAACGATATGACATATTGGCCTTTTAACTCGCTACCTTTATTGTGCTACTAGGCTCTTCTAAATAATACCCCTGCAAATAGCGTGCGCCCACACTCCAAGCGACCGACATCGTTGCTGCATCTTCGATATAAGGCATGAGCACATCAACTTTGATATCATTAGTGCGCATGATGATAGACTTGACCGTTTCTAAATTTTCTGCTGAACCAATGTCTTGAATATAACTGCGTGCCAAGCGTACCATATCAGGCTGGACAAAATTGGCAATTTCGATAGATTTGGCAGACGAGCCAAAGTTATTAACACCGATTTGACAATTGACATCGTTGAGCGCGGAAAATTGGGATTTGGCGACGGTTAAATGTTCAGAGATATCTATTTCATTGAACTGTAGTGTTAATACACCAGCTGCGCCGCCTACTGCTTTTATCAATTGACTCGCCACTATCGGCAATTTTTTATCGACCAGTGAAGCATTGGTTAATTGTACTAACAGTTTGGCTTCAGGATGAACTTTACGGACGTCATTGATTTTCTTACAGGCATTGATAAGCACCCATCGGTCAATCTTCTCTAACAGTTGATGTTTTTTAGCCACCGCCATAAATTGATCAGGGGTTAATACCGTATTGTCAGCATCTGACAGCGGTAACCGTAGATACACTTCAAAGAAGTCGCTACGATCGTTGTTGATGTCGTATATTGGCTGAAATGATAGATCAAAACGGTTATTAGTAATGGCATCCACTAATGACTCAGCAAGTGCATGATCATCGCTATTGGCATGTTCGCTTGGGTCATATATACGGTAAGATCCACCACTGTTAGAAGTCTCTACCATGATTTGGCTGATAGCATCCATGGCGCGTTCTAATATGATGACAGGCTCTACAGGATTTTTTTCAATCTTGACAACAGCAATGCTGACTGTTGTATTCGTTGTACGTTTATCAACTTCAATAAACATACCCTTGATTGACGAACCGATATGCGTAGCAAGTTCTTCAAGATCACTCGTCATCTTGTTTTTTACTAAAATCGTAAATGCTGTATCGCTAAAACGGCTCACATGCCCATCAGGTACTAGCTCAGTTAATGTGTGGGCAACTTGTTTGACCGTTGCATCTATTCCTTGTAGACCTAAACTACTTCTTATTTTTCCTACATTATCAACCTGCACATATAGCAGGGCTGCGGTCATTAGTCCTTGGGACGCCTGCTGATGTATTGCTATCATCTGCTCTTCAAAACCACGACGATTATCTAAGCCAGTTAAATTATCTTTACGTTCAGCTTCAGCTAAACGCTTAGCAACCTCCGCACTATTATTACTATTCTGCTGAATAATAATCTGAATGACTGGCTCGCCCTCTAACGTGGCTGATGCTAATTGTAGTTTCGCTTCAAAAGTGCTGCCATCTGTCCGCACACTTTCAAAATTAAACTCAACGTCTTGGCGACTGCCTTTGTCAAACTGACGTAAAAACTGTTTAAATCCTTTGACACTATCACCACCCGAAATCAGATCAATAATAGGCACGCCTACCGCTTCATTCATTGATTTGAAACCGAATAATTGGAGATAGGGATCATTAGCAAAGATATGAATCCCTTCATCAATATAAGCAACCGCGCTCTTGGAGTTCTTAATCAGCACATTAGCACGTTGTTCTGCTTCAGACAGTACTTGACGTAAAGTTTTTAGCTCACGACGACTGCGCAAACTACTATGCTGTAGACAAATGGCCATTACGACTGGCATCTCTTGATCCATTTCAAGCGCTTTGATCATCGTGCCACTAATCACAGTCGGTAGCTCATACTCATTGTAGGCCGTCGACGCTATCTCTTCGTTCACTAGACAAATCATCGGCAGATCAATACTTTGCTCTTGTACGAGGCTCACTACATCCGTAAAGTTCATATCATAAGCCTTACCAAATACCAAGATATCCCACGGTTGGCGTAAGAGTTTCAATAGCTCTTCTTTATCGTCCAAAAACCCTAAATTTACATTATCGTAATAAGGACTCAATAACTGCACAAGACGTTCAGCATAAAGCTGATCATCATTGATCACCAATAAATTTAAAAGAGATTGAGAGCGCATAAGGAGCCTTTTAGTCGTACGTATTGTTATCTATTATTTTGTTACTTTACATCTTTGTCTAAAACTAACCTAGCACATAAAACACGCTAGCGTTAATATTCTATGAATCCTATCAGTATAGACTGAGCTTTCACCATGATAATTACTTTATTGTTAGAGATATCATAAAAATCAGAGTAACAATATTTATCATTATAGACAATAATTAGACCAACTGCAGATTAACTTATGACCTTTGTCGACTACTATATTACTGACAGAAATCTGTATAAACTCTTCGTTATGGCCTAAAACACCTATTATGTACGGATGTCCCTAAGCGCTATAATTGAGCAACCTCATATTGACTAAACTTATCAGTCATCATCAGCCTGCGTCCTAATCGTAGGGAGGTTTGTTTATTACCAATACGCATGACGATTCTATCATCAGCTTGAAAGTACGAAGGTGGTACGATTAGTGTGCCAGTCGTCTGTAGCTGTTCATCCTTACCGAGAATAAATGCTGGTACAAAATGATGACTTCGCGTTTTACTGCCTTCCAAACGTAATCCACATGCCACAATTTTGTGCCCGAGTATCTGCCATTCCACTTCTGGATTTTTAGTATCGACATTTAACCAGCGTACCACCCCTATTGACCAATTAGGTTGTTCTTTATTTTCAGAGCCATAGACCAAAATCAGACTCATGATATGCAAAGGCTGCGGTGTTGTCCTAGAAAGATCAGAGTCATTTTTTTCTACAATAAGCTCTTCTTTATTGAGAATACTTTCGTCGACAACATTCTCATTAGGCTTACCAGCTTTTGGCAATAAATGCAGTCTGCGATATGCTGAAGAACTGTCATGGTCATCAAATGTCTCAATGTTTATAACGCTACTGCGGCCACGCTCGCTGTCAAATGTATCGTATAAAGGTCTGTCTTCTTCTAGTAGATGTTTTATAGCGATTAAATTGGCAAAAGTTTTTGAATGGCCTACATGGTAGTGTATATCATTAAAATTGGTGATTAACTTTGCCTGATGTTTGCTAGTATATTTGGTTGCCAAGGTAAGTGGCGGCTGCAAATAGCGGTAGCTGATGGTCATCGAAATAGCGTTAAGCAAACTATATTCTGCTGTGCTACCTTCTTCGATAAAGGCTTTTTTACGTGACTCAAAATATTCAATTATCGGTGTCAGTTCTATAAATAGACAGTCATGACGATCTTCATATGGGTTGATATGAGAGTTGACGGTCAGATAGCTTGGCGGATTACTACTATGAAGATCAACGAAAACTTTTGTCTCGGTGGCGGGCTCTATGGTTGCGACCATGTGTTTAGCCCAGTCAGGCAATAGACGCTGTACGAGTAAAATATTCGGGCGCCTCATAGCACGCAAATTTAACAAGTGATGCAAACAAATTTGGCAATATAGCTGATGAATACTGTTTGTTTGGTTCGTGACAGTATGTAGACTTAAATCCATATCAGCTATTTTTCTCTGATGAGCCAGATAATATAACTGGTTGACTTTAGACCACAGGTAATCTGATGGCTTTCGATAGCACAGTGCCTCTTCTGCTAATAGTTTTTGGTATCTTAATAGTGATTGATAAATCGCAATAGCAAGCGTGCTATCAGGTTTAGTCTCAGCACCAAAAAAACGCTGCCAACCTTTACCAGAAGATTGGTTTAAGGAGGCTTCTGACAACTGCGTCTCACGACGTATGACTTTGTCGTAAACCATAATAATTAAATAATGTAGCGATTGCATTTGAGCGATATAAGACATCTGATCCTGACTAAACGCGCCTGTCTCATAGATATAGTGCTGCCTAAAAGCTGCAATCAGTCGGTCTGAGGCATCAATGACTGTTGCCATTAATTTGAGACGCTGTTGTTCATCCATATTGGATTCACGTAATACTGTCAGTAGACTCTCTAAATGCTCTGTTTGCTGCTCCTGGGTAAGCGTAGGTAGCGTTGCCAACATCTTTAACAAGTAACGCTCTTGACCATTTACTGAGCGATTAGATAGCGGAGGTAGTGGCTCTGTAGAATCTAAATGCTCTTGAAACATTGATAATGTTATCATCAGTATCTTTACTCTCTATTAGTCACTCTGAGGCAATCAGTAATATGCAGCAGTACAAATACATGTATGGCATAAAAAATGTTTGTGAAGCTCGACTATAGAAAAGTGATGATATCTATTTATTGTGAGCCTAAATCTAGCAGTACGCTCTGACAATACCTATATACTGGCAAAGTTTTGTATTTAACGTTATATGCTTTTTAGGTAGATTACATACTGACAGTTTATATTCTGTTCCAATCATATATCTATTTATACTTATAAAAAAGCATAAATCCTAGATTTTAGTTTCTAAAGATACTATCCGCATCTTTTTTAAGAGCCACTCTTTGTTTACTAAATAAGTTGGTATAGTGCCCTACATTAGCCATTGCTGTAAATATCAATCGGTACTTTAAAAGGTTTATTAGGTAACTCTCTGACCAACTTAGGGACAAGATAACCTGGCAATGATGCTAGCAATGACCAATAAAGCTCAATCGCTGCTTGCTCACGACTATCGAAATGCGCCGCACCAGCCACCTTGTCCAACACATGTAAATAATATGGTAGTACGCCAGAAGCAAACAAACGCTGACTAAGCTGTACTTGCGCGTTAAGAGTATCGTTGACACCTTTTAACAACACGGCTTGGTTTAATAGTGTAATTCCAGCTGCTCTCGCACGTTGCAAGTATTCAGCGGTTGGTGCATCTAGCTCATTGGCATGATTACAGTGAATCACCATGACAATATGGCAGCGGCTTTGAGATAACCTCTCTAACAATGCAGAATCCAAGCGTGCGGGTATCACCAATGGCAAACGCGTATGCAACCGAATCGTAGTAATCTGCGGAAGAGACTCCAAAGTATCTAACCATGAAAACAATCGTCTATTAGTCACATTTAGTGGGTCACCACCACTCAAAATTACCTCATTGACCTCAGGATTTGCATTAATATAATTAATGATATTTTCTTTAGCATCAGCAGTCGGCATATTGGCACTATAGTCAAAATGCTGGCGAAAGCAGTAACGGCAGTGAATAGCGCACGCACCCGTAATCGTTAACAACACTCTCGACTGATATTTATGCAGCAAACCTTTTACAGGATTTTGAGTGTTTTCGCTTAGCGGATCTGCCACGTAGCCTGTGACGTTGATTTGCTCTTGCTGATCTGGCAACACTTGTTTAAGCAGGGGATCATTACGGTCGCCAATAGCCATTTTTGCCACAAAGCCACGCGGCACACGCAGTTCAAAATGCTTAGGTACGTAAACTTCTGCACGCATTGATTCAAGCTGCAGAATACTCAATAGCTCATCAACAGATGTAATAGCTTCCGATAATTGCGTTTGCCAGTTTTTTTGTGTGATTAAATGGTTTATCATGACAGCCTATTACCTGTGCCCAAAATCCGATATTATACGCCCTTAGTGTCTAGCCTATCAAAGTATCCTCGTTAATCCGTAAATACTTGGCATAACAGAAAATTTTGGTACAGTCAGCCCTATGTCTTACTATTATATTTACAACCCCTAGGAGTTTCTTGTGGCAAGTTTTTCTACTAATGAATTTAAAGCTGGTCTAAAAGTGATGCTTGATGGCAACCCTTGTGCCATTCTTGAAAACGAGTTTGTTAAGCCTGGTAAAGGTCAAGCCTTTAACCGTGTTAAGTTGCGCAATCTTCGTAGTGGCAAAGTACTGGAACAAACTTTCAAATCAGGTGACAGCCTAGAAGCTGCTGATGTGATGGATACTGAAATGAACTATCTATACAACGATGGCGAGTTTTGGCATTTTATGCATCCTGAGAGCTTTGAGCAGATCCAAGCGGACAAAAACGCAATGAGTGACTCAATCAAGTGGTTAAAAGAAAACAGCAATGCTCTATGTACCATTACGTTATTTAATGGTGCTCCTCTGTCAGTCACGCCGCCTAACTTCGTTGAGTTAGAAATCACAGAAACAGATCCTGGCGTACGCGGCGATACTTCAGGCGGTGGTGGCAAACCTGCTAAATTAGAGACAGGTGCCGTTGTACGTGTACCATTATTTGTGCAACAAGGTGAAGTGGTACGTGTTGATACGCGTACTGGCGACTACCAAACTCGCGTGAACTAATATCGCTCCGAATATGACTGGTAGTTGATATTTATTTATACCTCTATCACCAATAAAAAAGCTTAACCACTATATAGGCGGTTAAGCTTTTTTTATATTTATCAATCATGGTTACATTAAAATGCTAATCACTACCACTACCACTACCACTACCACTAATACTAATACTAATATCTAGCAAATCACTCTTCTTCCAATGATTGCTTTTGTATCAGCCAATACTGTACCAAGGCATTCAACTGCTCTTGCTTAAAAGGTTTGGTGCAGTAGTCCTGCATACCAACTTTCAGATATTTCTCACGCTCGCCGTCCATTGCATTGGCAGTCAAAGCGATAATGGGCGGTAGTACTTGGGGGTCATATAATTCATGCAATTTGATAGTCGCCTGTACTCCATCCATAATCGGCATATGATGATCCATCAATATCACATCATAACGATCAGGGAATAAAGCAAAAGCCTCAATTGCTTGCTGACCATCAGTAACATGAGTGACGGTATGACCACTGTTGGTTAGTGCTTTTTTGGCAATAATCGCATTAACAGTATCATCTTCAACCAACAAGATATGGCCAGACCGCTCATGCGTAGGTTCAATCATCGTCATATCGTTAGAGTCTTGCCATACCTCATACTTGTCTTCGTCAATAGTAGTTAACGGTAATAAAACACTAAATGTCGTACCGACTCCTACTTCACTATTTACATGAATACGACCACCCATCAAATCGACCAGAGACTTACAAACAGATAGTCCAAGTCCGGTACCACCGTAAATACGATGAGTAAACTTATTTGCTTGGTCATAAGCGTCAAATATCGCCTCTAACGACTCTTCTTTGATACCAACACCCGTATCTTTCACTTCTATACACAAAGTTATATTCTGACCAGTTTCATCGCATTCTATTTTGCTTGCTTCTTTTTCTTGACTCGTACTCACGAATTTTTCGTTAATGTTATTTGGACAGTAGCAATTGTCCATATGTTTAACATCGATACTTACTTGACCACCTTCACGCGTGAATTTAATCGCGTTATTGACCAAGTTTGCAATAATCTGTTTTAGACGTACAGGATCACCGTTTACATAAGGTGATAGTGTTTCAGTATAATGATAATCTAAGGTCAGGCCTCTTTGACGTGCCTTTATTGCAAATAAACTGACGACCTCATTGCATAAACTAGATAAATTCAATGGAATAGAATCAATCGTCATTTTTCCAGACTCAACTTTTGATAAGTCCAAAATACCATTAATGATGACCATCAAATGCTCATTGGAGACTTTAATGTTATCAACGTATTCTCGCTGTTCATTACTGAGTTGGGTATCGCCTAACATCTCTACCATACCGATAATACCGTTCATCGGTGTGCGAATCTCATGACTCATATTGGCCAAAAAGCTCGATTTCATCTCATTAGCACGCTTAGCATCACGCTGCTTATCTTGCAACTGCAAAGCATCAGCTGCCATTTTTGCAAACTCTGCCAAGATCTCTGATTGTTGCTCACTAAAACTATGATTAGGTTTCGTATCCATAAGGCATAAAGTACCTAGACGATACCTTTTATTGTCTTCATATAAGATAATAGGAGCACCAACATAAAATCGTAAATATGGAGAACCTGAGACCATGGGATTCTGGCTAAAGCGATCGTCGTTCCAAGTATCTGGCACTATAAAAACGTCATCGGACAATATCGTATAGTTACAAAAAGCAATGTCACGTGATGTCGTGCATACACTTTCAGGTTCACTATCAAATTTACAAGCTGGTTTTAAATACTGTGTTTCCTCATCCATAAAAGTAATGGCGACTACAGGCACATCAAAAAACAGCTTCACGAGTTCAACAAGCCGATCAAACGCAGGCTCCTCATCTTCGTTGAGTACCTGGTACTTCTTTAGCTTGTTGACACGTTCTAATTCATCTACCGCGACAGGGTAGCTCTGCTTGGACGAGTTAGATATAGACAAGGTAAACTCCATTAAATAATATCAGACACATTAGTTACGACTCGTCTGTCTTATTAATAATTGTAATGCTTCACTCACCATAATCATCGCCACCACTGACGTAACGACCACTGCTGAGCCATAACCACCGCACTGTAAACCGCCTGTTTGACAGCTTTTATCTACAATCGGTGGCTCTGTCGAATAGACACATTTGATACCAAATTTTTCTTTTAAAGCACTATTAATGCCTTTTTCGTGGCGTAACTTGTTACGTAGCTTTGCTAGTAGTGGGTCTTGATAACAATCACGCAAATCACTTACTCTAATCTGACTTGGATCTATCTTACCACCTGCACCGCCCGCACAGACCAACTTTAGTTTATTAAAACGACAGTGTAAAGCGATTGCTAATTTAGCATTCATATCGTCTACACAATCTAAAATAACAATCGGTCTCCCCTGAGCAGTGGCAGATCTGACTGCTTCACGACTTGGTAGGAGTGTGGCGACGTTATCTACTGTCAAAAAGTCATCGACTAAATTTAAGGTTACTGTGGGATTAATTTCTCTAATACGAGTTGCCATTGCTTCAATTTTACTTTGACCAAATGTGCTGTCCAATGCAGGCAGTTGGCGATTGACATTAGACGCAACCAATACATCTAAATCAATCAGCGTAATCGTTCCAACTGCTGTCCGAGCCAACGCCTCTGCTGCCCAAGAGCCAACCCCTCCTACACCAATAATGTAGACATGAGCTGCCGAAAAAGTATCAACCGCAGAGGTACCATATAGTGTCCGTGTACCTTGAAAACGACGATCGTACTGCTCATCTTGTTGGCTCGATTCGTCTTGTGCAAGACTGTCTTCGACGGATTCTGGTTGTTCAAATTGTCGCGTGTCACTCATAACAGATCAAATTCTCTTTTCAAATATTTTGGTTGTCATTTATTTGGCTAGTACTTTTTAGCGTCTAATTACAACGATGCTTTTCTTATAAATAGTATAGTTACGTTGAATAAGCCCAGTCTACTTTCAGAGCATCACAGCTATTTTGCCATAACTGCTTAGCAAGTTTATCATGTGGTATTTCTAATAGCTCACTCAAGCTTGCCAATACCCATGGGAGATTGGCTGGTACATTCTTATTATGTGAATCAGTATTATCCGTTGTCTGACACATAATAGGTGTCATATCTGGACAATCCGTTTCAATGACCAAGCATTCGATGCCATGACTCTCAACTGCTACTTGAATAGCACGGCGCAGTTTTTTGGCATTCGGATTGGTTATCTGACCCGTGACACCAAGCTTAAACCCTAATTTTACAAAAGCCTTCGCCTCTTGTTCGCCACCACTAAAGCTATGGGCAATACCACCTAATTTATGCGCATCGTATTTATGCGCTTTTAATATTGCGAGCGCTTCAGCATGCGCTTTACGAATATGCAGCATCACTGGCAGATTGTGGGCCACTGCTATATCCAACTGCGCCGCAAAGAACCTTTTTTGTTTAACAAATACATCAGGCTGCTTCATTGCATCGGTAAAGGTGTCTAATCCAATCTCACCAATAGCTAATGGACGACGCTCTATCACCATTTGCTCAAGTTGTATCAAATGATCGTCAGTATGCTGCTTAATATAAAAAGGATGTAAACCTAGCGCGATATGGGCTGCAACATCGCACTTATCTTTACTATTCACCTTTGTCACAGACGACTGCGACATTTTATTAATGAAATCTTGAGTATCATACATTCGATTAAAATACTGATATAAATAACCTACTAGCACTAAGTGACGAATACCTTGACTATAAGCCTGCTCTACCTGTTGTTTGCGATCATTGTCGAACACTGGAGCGTCAAAATGTGTATGCGTATCTATAAGAGGATAAACATTTTTTAAAACTTCTCTAGCATCTGTTCTCTTAGCAATGGTCACTGATTCGTTGCCACACATTAATAAACTCCACAACTGACTTTTAAACACATAGAATTAAATGATAGATTGCTATAGACGCATTTTTAATCTTCTACTTTTTAATTACTAGCTTCTACTTACTAGCTGCATTCTCACGAGCATCATTAATACTGCTCTCAGATACGGTATCATGGTTACTTACTATCTTCGTATTGTCCTTTCGACTACTGCGCCTAGGGATGAGCAATAGCGCAGTTGCAGCCACACTCAGTAAAAACCACTTTTTTGTATTCTTATAATCTGTCATTTTAGCTTCTGATTTACTATAGTGGAAAACATAATACGTAACTCATTATTCTATTAGTAACCAATATACCTAAATATAAAAGCGTCTATGTTTATCTGTGTTATGAATACGCAAGCTAATGTACGATGTAACTAGTATCTATCACATCGTACATTAATTTATGTCAGTTGAATCATATTAACCGTTATATATACGGCCAATATTTTAACGATTAAGAGGATAGGTCGTGATACCGCTATTAGGACTATCTACTCTCGTAAAGCCTTGCGAAGTAGATTTTGGCGCTTGATCACGTTTAGGGATAAGAGGATTAAGCGGCATAAGCTCGTAATCTGCACTGACATTACCATTCCAACCTTCAGTGCCGCTCAATGGTAATTGCTTAATCGTACCGTTTTTATCAATGACCAGCTGCAACACTCGCATTTGATTAAATTTGCGTTCAGTCACACTCGCTACCGCGCCGCCATCACGTAAGATAGTCGGCTGTAAAAAGATGATCAAATTGCTCTTTTGGGTGCTGTCATTGTCAGAACGAAAGAGTCTACCGATAACAGGAACATTGCCCAAACCAGGAACTTTCTGTTGACGTGTGGTGGTGTTGTCACGCATCAGGCCGCCCAAGGCAATCGTCTGCTGATCATCCGCTAGAATGGTCGTATTAATAAGGCTTTTATTGGTAATTAGTCCACTGGCATTACCCGTACTGCCTGGCACGACTGACGAGACTTCTTGCGATACCTCTAAACGTACTGTGCCATTGTCACCAATATGAGGAATAACATTCAGATTAATACCAATGTCTTGACGATCAATTGTCTGAAATGGGTTGTTTGAATTGTTGCCACTGGTGGTAAAAGAACCTGTGACAAAAGGTACGTTTTGACCAACCAAGATACTGGCTTTTTCATTATCCAATGTCAAAATCGATGGCATGGACAATAGATTAGCACTGGTAGATGAGTCAAGCGCCTGTAAAATAGCACCATAAAATTCTGTATTGCCCTGACTGTCTTTGCGACTGTCTCCAATTCCTATCAGTGCACCTGCGATAGAGCTGGCTGCAGCGCTAATACCTGCCGTACTCGTCCCTGCTAAAGCCGCCGCCGCAAGTGTCGTCGCGCTGGCTCCCACATTATTAAAGTTGACCACTCCATAGCCACTGTTGGCGTTACCTAGTGCCCACTGAACGCCTAGCTGAGTGGCATCATCGCCTGACACTTCAACAATAGCGGCTTGAATTAATACTTGTGCGCGGCGACTGTCTAATTGGTTGACCGCATCTTCAATCTCGAACATGAGCTCAGGTGCGGCGTTGACGATAACGGCATTTTGAGTTTCATCAGCGATAATACTAAACGGACGACCGCCCACTCCTGTGCTTGTTCCATTTGTGCTGCTAGTCGACACAGCGGCCGCACTGCTACCTAGGCTATCGCTAGCTGCATTATTAATTGCGGCGCCTGTGCTACTTACATCATTTAGCGAAGCGGATTCTAGTGTCGAGGTCGCGCCAGCACTATTGATAGATTGATTAGCGAGTAAGCCGCGTAACATATCGGCGATATGACCAGCACTAGCATACTTTAATCGAAAAACACGGAGACCACTTAAACGTCTGGTCGGCGTAGTATCCAATTGATTGACCATTTCTTGGACTTTAGCAATCATTTCAGGACTGCCCTTGACTAGCAGTCTATCGCTTGACGTATCAGCAATCACCTTTAGCTGATTGTTGCCACCTTGAGCTTGCCCGCTACCCGCACTTGAGACTAAGGCGCTAATCAACTCCATCATACGTTCGGCATCGACGTGGCGTAGTGGTATCACTTGCAAACTGTCATTTACATTACTGTCTAAGTCACGGATAAGAGCTGTCAGTTGGTTAAGGCTGTCTGCTCTATCGGACAACACCAACGCATTGACACCAGGTACAGCGGCCGCGTGAGCCGACTGCGGCATCAATGGGCGAATAACACCTAATACTTCTGCAGCTTGGGTGTTAGTCAAATAAATAACTCGAGTAGCGAGCGACTCGCCAACACTATCACCGCGTAAATCAACCGCCACACCAGATTGCTTAGCAATATTATCCGGTACCAGTTTTGTCGTCGTTCCTGACTCAATCGCAGCGATACCATTCACTTGCATCACGCTCAGAAATAACTGATAAATCTCATCACGGGACAGGGCTTTATTGGAGATGACCGTGACATTACCATTGATACGTGGATCAAGCACAAAGTTTTGATCCGTGATGGTCGCGACCTCATTAATAAAGGCTTTGATATCAGCATCTTGTAAATTGACTTTCCAGCTCTCAGCATTGGCAAGACCAACACCAGCAGCCCATAATGGCACTGCCAGACAAAGTGGACGACACAGGCGCATCAAACGCTGCAGGCTACGGTACAAAGGCGTGGCTGAAAAATTCTGAAAACTTACCATATTGATCATTACCTACAGTGATATTGCTTACTATGTGCTGAATTTTTAAGGAGCAATTTTGCTAAAAACCTACCTTGCTAGAACTGCTGGCGAATCGTAATAACTTGCTCACCACGTTGAACCTCTATCTGCGCTTCACCTGCTTGCTGTACTTGCTGAAGTACACCAGCATCTTGCGCTGGGTTATTACCTACGCTCTGTCCGTTGACGGTCAGTACCTTATCGCCTGGCTCAAGCCCTAAACGATTACGTAGGCCAGCAGGCATCGCCGCTGTGACTTGATAACTCTCACCTGATGCCATCACCCCCATCCTACTTAGATAACTGGCGGGGTTTTCTTGCAAGGCCGTAACCGCTTCTTCGATAGCCGACTGTGGACTTTTTGAAGTGTCTGCGCCAGTTGTCCCTTCTGTCTCAGGAACAGTGTTTTGTACTGGTTGGGGCGCTGTAGGCAACATGCTATTGTTTGGCAAACGCTGATTGCTTATTCCGCTTGCTAGCATATCACTCTGGTCTAATGGCATCGCCTCTGGCATTTTAATAACGGTTTCTTTATCGTTAGCATCAGCGATAATGACTGAATTCCAATCAACAGCCACGAGCGTATAATCGCTGTCTTTTAGCCCATCACCGATGCGGTAATTTTTGACTTCGCCATTGACATTTAATAAGGCGGAAGACATGATCTCAGGTATGGCTAGTAGTACGCCTTTTAGCTCAATGTTGGGAGGTAATTGCACGGCTGCGGTAATAGGATCGGGGTCAGCGAAGATTGCAAATAAGCTGCTATAATCTTTGGTGGATTTGGCACTATTCTGTAGAGGCGCTAAAGGCAATGCAGGCGCTAGAGGTGCTGCTAGTAATAACCATAAAAGACGGGCGGCTATCCAGCATAGCCAAGCAATGGCTAACAATAGTAGCCAAGCTGAAAGGCGATTGAGAGTATTGATAACAGGTTTTAAGCTTGCGGCGATATTAAGCATTTAGTTCGCCCCCAGACCAGCTAACATTGGCTGGCGCACACTGACAACTGGCGTATCTTGAGGGGCTTGTCCTTTATACTCAGGCATGTTCTCTAGCAAGCGCTGCGTCAAACTGACATCGAGCATATTATCGCTGTCGAGATACAGATCTCCCAAACGCTTATCTTGATTGTTCAATAAATTGATATGGAGCAAATCTCTATCGTTTTTCTGCTCTGTACTAAGCTCGGCTCTTAGAGCAGGTATCGTAATATAAAAAACTTTGCCACCACTAGGATAGCCTACCTCACCACCAACCCAAGTCAATTGACCATCCGCGGCACTAAATCCGCCAGCGTCTTTAGCAGGATCGCTACTAGATGCGTCATTTTTATCAGACTGGCGCGTTAGCGATACATTGTTTACTTGAATAGGGGTATTTGGCAGCTGCCAGTTGACTACACTCGCTAGCGTCTCAGGTGCAATTTTCCCACTCATGCTGTCAACTTGCCATGAGTTTAGCCCAAGTTTAACTTGCCCATTCAAACGTGTCTGTGATGAGTGAATATTGACGTCCGCACCTAGCTTACCTATGAGTAGCTGCCAAGGCTGCCATGACCATTCCGCCATACCTGTGAGCGACGTCGATGACATAGGCAACTGCCAAATAGCAGCACCTTGCCATACATTGCCAGATACATGCTGGACATAAGGCGTATCCGGCGCGTATTTCTCAAGTAACCATGCTGCTGGCATTTGCAAAACAGCAAATAGCGCAAACAACACAAACCCAACTAGCCACCAGAGCTTACGGGGACGTTTATGAGAAAACTCAGATACTTGGGCCACAGTCGTACAACTCTTATATAAGACAAAAACGTCATTATCATAACAAACAATGGCATATAGATGACAGAAAAAAAGCCAGTATCTTTTTGCCAAAATACTGGCAGTAAAGATACTGGCTTTTATTTTCTGAAAAACAGCTATATCTATCGCTAAATGGTTGTAAATACACCATTATCAATAGCAGCTTCAAGCTGGCTCACAGAAATTAACTTTATAAGAAAACAGTTAATTAAATAGCAAAATCTTCGATATCACGACCTGCTGCTAGCGCTTCAACCAACCACGTTGGCTTACGACCACGGCCAGTCCAAGTTTCACTATGGTTATCAGTATTACGATATTTAATACTGCGTTTTTTCTCTAACTTTTCACCAGCTTTCAGTATCTCTTCGATCGTTGCATTGCTATCTTCTGCAATCTGCTCGAACTGCATATAGGCATCATACAAACGTTGATGTTGTTTTTTGGCGATAAGTTGTTGAGCGTTTTCAGTGATAGCACGTAACTCATCCACGTTCAAACTTTCTAAATCAATTGCGTTATTTTTGCTCATAATAAATCCAACTATAAAATAAGAGTGTGGCCTCTATTGAGGTATTATTTTTCGTGAAATAATGCAGTGAACAAATCGTTCATTAGCAATTAAATCTATGTATAAAATATAATTAATTCTAAAGAGTATTTAATTTCTAATAACAGCCCGAACAATCCATTATAAATAGAAAATATATAGCGATAGATGCTCATTGTATCCATTTTAAATAAAATTAGTTTTAGATAAATCTAAACACACAAGTCACCATGCTTTATATATTGCTATTATAGCTTCGAAAGTATTTCTTAATAATAGAACAAAATTCTAGTACTTTAACTACTGCTAGAATTTCACAATAATATTTCGACAAAAACCTACTGTTAAAATAATAGAGTAGTATCTCTATGCACTATACTCTCAAATACTGCTAATCTTGAGGGATAGTTTTGCATTAGCTCTGTAACTTGCTATGTCGTTCCTATGGTGTTTTCTAAAGAAGTTAACCATTTCATATAAAGATCT
>NZ_PJAS01000038.1 GCF_002836735.1 Psychrobacter sp. 4Bb
GTCGTTGAGAAAAAAAGAAACGCACCAAAGATGGCGCCCGTACCTTCTGAGTCTGGTTGGAAACGAATCTTTCGTGGTTCTTGGCCGCTTTTTGCTGCCGCAATCGTTCTGGCTTTACTTAACGGTCTGACATTACTTACACGTGGTCAACCGTGGGGCATTACGTCAGCATTTACATTGTGGGGCTCTAAAATTGCAAGCGGCTTTGGCATGGATGTGGCTAGCTGGGGCTATTGGCAAGGGGCTAATGCAGCGGCTCTTGAAGCTTCTATCTTTGCAGATTCGACCACTGTATTGAATATCGGCATTATCATTGGCGCGTTTATCGCCTCTGCTGCGGGTGGCTTGTTTAAGTTTACTAAGATTACTGCAGGTAACTTTGCAGCGTCAGTCATCGGCGGATTGATGATCGGATATGGCGCCCGTCTCGCGTTCGGTTGTAATATCGGCGCTTACTTCGGTGGTATCGCCTCTTTTAGCTTACATGGTTATATCTGGGGCATACTAGCAATGGCAGGTACGTTCTTGGCACTGTATTTACGTCCTTTATTTGGCTTATCAGTACCAAAATCTAGCGACTCTGTTTGTTAATACAGGCCTTATGTTAATACAAATGTAGCACTTAAATAAAAAAAACAGCAGAATAATCTGCTGTTTTTTTATTGTCTATCACTTCCTTACCACTACTCATTATTATATAGCCAAAGAAATCTAAAACAGCTACAAGGCAGCCGACCGTAGATTGTACATATAGTACATCTAGGGAGGGTAACACCGTAGCGGTTTAGTAGTTCGCTGACTATAAAGCTGCTAACGACGGACGATGACTAGTGCCATCCGACCCGTTGCAGGTTGCTGCATATGAGTCTGACGGCGATACGAGTAATAGTGAGTATCAGCGTAACTACAGTCAACAGGTAAGTCATTCATGACTGTAGCACCAGCAGCTTCTAACTGCATGGCAGCAAGCTTCGGTAAATCCAACTTTATCTTGTCATCATAAGACGATATAGAAAATAGCGACACAAAGTTATCGATATGTGCCTGTGATAACGTCTGGTTAGCTATACACCCAGATAATAGTTTATCGCGAACGTCTGTATTTACTTCATAGTTTTCCTGACTGATACAAACGCCTATCCAAGCTTGTATAGGG
The DNA here is from genome assembly GCF_002836735.1 of Psychrobacter sp. 4Bb. Taxonomy (GTDB): domain Bacteria; phylum Pseudomonadota; class Gammaproteobacteria; order Pseudomonadales; family Moraxellaceae; genus Psychrobacter. The sequence continues at coordinate 1,157 of NZ_PJAS01000038.1, forward strand.
CCTGAATCGGTAAAGCGATTAACAGTTTCTTGTATCACACCGCAGGCCAATCCTTGCCAGCCTGCATGAATCGCTGCGATTTTGCCACTGGTAGGTTGATATAACACGATAGGCACACAATCTGCCGTCATGATTGCCAGACCGCGACCATTTTGTTGACTGACCATCGCATCAGCAGACAGTGGCGCCATATTCAGTGTAGTAGCATCGACATCATGAATATGTTTACCATGAACCTGACTGACCCAATGTAAGCGATTAATAGCCTCATGCTGCTCATTTTGTGCAGACTTATCTGTCAGTTGCTCATTGATAGCAGCTAGTAGATTATTGATAGCAGCCAATAGATTCATGCGGTTATCTAATACTTGCAGTGCATTATCATTGACATGAAGACCTAAATTCAGCTCGCCGTAATTTGACTGACCCTCAAACCCTGTACGCTGATTTTTAGCAGCAGAATCATCAATATCATCATGCAAAAAAGCAGCCGTCTGAAAAACGGCCACATTATCAATTTGCGCAATCATTGTCATCGGGAACGTGTTCGTCATGGCTGCTCGCTCTCACCTCTCATCTAGTAAACGTTAGCGTTTACTCTTCATAATAACCGTCGCTTAGTACTGCCATCAGTTTTTGCATGTCTTCAGGTAGTGGCGTCGTTACTTCAATGTCCTCACCTGTCGTCGGATGCACAAACCCTAGCGTATAGGCGTGCAATGCTTGGCGCGGAAAATTATTGATAGCTTGGCGCTGAGCTTCTGTCAATCCAGAACGCAACTGACGACGACCACCATAGACACGGTCACCGACTAATGGATAAGTAATGTGACTTAGATGCACACGAATTTGATGCGTACGTCCCGTCTCAAGTCCAACATCTAGTAGACAGTAGTTTTCGTTCAATGGCGTGACATTTAATAGATGCGTTACTGCTTCGCGACCAGCGGTCATCACCGTCATTTTAGTACGCTGATTGCGATGTCGACCAATCGGCGCATCGATACGACGATGACGAGATAAGCTTGCTTGGTCCCCTGCTACGACACATTTATAGTGACGATAAACAGACTTGTCTTTTAGTTGTTCCATCAGTGCCATCTGAGCAGGTTTGGTTTTGCCAATCAATAGCAATCCAGAGGTGTCTTTATCAATACGGTGTACGAGACCTGCACGCGGTAAATGATGCTGCTGAGGATAATGATATAGCAATGCATTGACCAAGGTGCCGTTTTGATTACCCGCGCCTGGATGAACCACCATACCGACAGGTTTATTGATTACCAATACGTCATCATCTTCATAGACAACATCGATATCTATGTTTTCTGGTTGGTCTTCGCCATGCTGCTGTAACGTCGTTGATAGATGCAATACGTCATCTGCTTTGACACGGACTTTCGGTTTTTGAACACTGCCGTTATAAAGCAGACTGCCGTCAGTAATCCAGTTCTGAAGTTGTACACGCGAAAAGTCTGAAAACGCTTGTGATGCGACCTTATCAATACGCAGACCAGCTTGATCTTCTGTGACCACATGCGTCATATCTACAATCACTGGTACAGCTTGACCCGCTACTGGGGTTTCATCGCCGTCACCGTCCATGTCGCTGTCATCAATATCAATATCAATATCATTATCATCAATGTCGCTATCGTTCAGATCATTACCATCATCGATGAGCAACCCTTCATTATCAAGCGCATCATCATGCACTTGATCACTCATCATTGGTTGATTATCAGGTAGCTCATTATTGTTCAAAACATCATTTGGCATTGGTGACTCTTGTGCTGATGAATCAGTATCTAGCGATTGATTCGGTGATAAATTGGTAGTCATGGCATCATTATTCATAGCGGATTGATACATTGATACATGGCAAAGTCCCTGACAGTGTTTTGTGAGGTGACTTCGAAGATAGTATTATAAATAGCAGTATAAAAAATTGTCGTTTTTTTATTATGGTCTTTGCCTATAAATGGCAGATAACCACCTTTAAGGTACAAAAAAGCGAAGACTATACCGCTCTAGTGTATCATGTCGCACGCATAAGCCCTATAGAAGCTGCATGCTATCTGTTAATTTTTGAGCATGCTTTTAGGCTGTAAGACGTCTCGCTTAACTCTCTAGAACATGACATTGCTGTAATTTACTGTATATTTACTCATGCTAGCGACATTCGATATCGCTCGTGACAGCCGCTCATGTTAAACTGCCTATACAATATAGATGGCGAAAAAATAGACGTAGCAAATGTTATTCTATAAAGTATAGCCATGTTTTGCTGTATGCTATGGCACTGTATGCGAATGCCGTACTTAGATACAGTTTGAAAATAGCATTGGGTTTTGTTGACCGTGTTTGCCATTTAAACCGTTTGATTATGGTTGAATGCATGTGGTCTATGACTGGCTTACTATACAAGCGCTATGTATCAAACCCAATCTATCAGTACAATACGTCATAACAAAAACTGCATTCGATAAAAAATTTTTGCTGGTGGATCGCTGACTATTTAGCGTCGTTTTTTATCACTAACCTTTTATATAGCATGATAGCGCCGCTGCTATTATGCGTCTTGTGTCGGAGAAGAAGTATGCAAGCTGTTGGCAATACGTTTATCAAACTGTCCTCAATAACCCTACTGGCGCTTAGCGTCAATCTAGTGGGTTGCCAGACTTTCAAAAATCTAACTGGCGCCAAAGATGGTGAGGCAGTAGAAACAGCTGAAAAATCAGAGCAAGGGTATTATAACGAGGCCGTCAATCAGATTGACAAAGGTCACTATATCCAAGGTATCGAAGAGCTGACCAATCTGCGCACATTCTATCCAACCGGACAGTACGCCGAGCAAGCCTTGCTTGACATGATGTATGCACAATACGAAGGCGATAAGTATGAGATGGCGGCGGCAAGTGCTGAGCAGTTTATCCGTCTGTATCCATCTAACCCACAAGTCAGCTACGCCTATTATGTGCGCGGTGTGGCCAATATGGAAGGTTCATCTGAGAGCCTAAAGCTCTTTAAACTGAACCAAGCTGAGCGTGATACCGCGTATTTGCGTATTGCCTTTGCCAACTTCCAAGAGCTTATCAATAAATATCCAAACAGCCCATATGCACCAGATGCCGCTCAACGTATGACGTTTATCTATAATCAGTTTGCTGAGAGCGAAATGAGCGCCGCCAATTGGTATATCGAGCGTGAAGCTTATGTAGCAGCGGTTAACCGTGCCAAATGGGTATTCCAGTACTACCCGCTAAGCGAGTCAACCCCAGATGCTCTTGCGGTATTAGCTTATAGCCATGAAAAACTTGGTCTAACCGATTTGGCCAATGAGTACAAAACGCTGTTGCAGATCAACTACCCAGAAATGCTAACCAGCAACGGTAGTGTGAAATTAAGCACCAAACGTGACCGTACTTGGCTCAATAAGATTACCTTTGGCAAGCTTGGTCGTTCGAACACGACTGACAAATCAGTCGCATCTGGCGAGTATAACGGCGCCACCAAGACACAAATGATTCGTAATGCAGCCCAGTTGAGACTAGCAGGGACTAACACGACGCCCGCTAATACTCCAGTCGCCAATAATGCTGCTGCGCGTAATGGTATTAGCGTAGGCTTAGGTCTGCCTGAAGCGTCAGCTGAGCGTGTAACCAGTCAATCAAGTACTGGCTCAACTGCAAGAGAAGCCAACGTCGATCCACTAAATACCAATCCGACACGTCGCACTACGTTAAATGACGACAGTGTGAGTGATATGGATAATAATTGATTACCTTAAGTCTTTTAGCCTAGCTAACACAGTCTGTATTCATTGATAATAAGGTCAACATTATGTTGGCCTTATTTTTCTAGCAGTATCTTATTACCTCTGCCCCAATATAATCGACCTATGGTAAACTGTTTTTTGTATGAGCATTCCTAACCATATTCTTGAACAATTAAATAGCCAAGCTGACCTGATCAGCATCATTGGCAAACACACCACGCTCAAACGCGCTGGTAGTGAATATAAAGGCTGTTGCCCTTTTCACGGTGAAAAATCGCCTTCCTTTTATGTCAATCCACAAAAAAACATCTATCACTGCTTTGGCTGTAGCGTCGGTGGCAATGCCATCAGTTTTTTGCGTGATTATGAAAATTTGACATTTATTGAAGCGGTCAATGAACTATCAAAGCAAACAGGCATTGAAGTACCAAAAGAAGAACAGCAAAACGTTAGTTATCAACGTCGCGCACCCAAACCTATTGCACCGCCGCCTGTGCACAATGTGCCTAGCCCAACTGTAGAACATAGCAAAGTAAGCCAAGACGGTACAAATCAAGACAACCATCAAAATAATCGTCAAGACATTTATCAAGACAGTCATCAAAACAATGTCGTCCAAAATGACCAAAACTACATCGACCAGCCCATTTATGATGACAATCAGGGCTATGAGAATTTCCCGCCGTTAGAGGCGTATGATTCAGCGTCATATTCGATGGACTCCTATTCCTCAGAGCCGTATTCACCAAACCATTCAGCTGACAGTGGCTATCCGCCAGCATGGCTGACAGATACCGATACTAGCGCTGGTATGCAGGGCGCTCATGACATTGGCCAAAACGATGATAAAGATGGCAATCTATATGAGCTACTAGAGCAAATCCAACAATTCTATCAGCACAACCTAACCACGCATCCCCATGCCATGCAGTACTTTTTATCGCGTGGTATCACAGAAGACATCTTTGATACCTTTGGCCTTGGCTATGCGCCATTTGGGTGGCAACATCTTGAGCACCAGTTTCCTCAAGATATCGAAGGCCTAAAGGCATTAGGTCTGGTGCGGCAGTCAGAGTCTGGACGCGATTACGACCTATTACGGGATCGGGTTATTTTTCCGATTCGAGATAATCAAGGCCGTACGATTGGTTTTGGTGGTCGCGCGCTTGATGACGAGGTAAAGCCCAAATATATCAACTCCTCAGATTCGCCCGTTTTTCACAAGCAGCATGTGCTCTATGGCTATTATGAATCACGCCAGCAGCGTGCCAACGACTGGCTAGTGGTCGAAGGCTATATGGATGTCATCGCGCTTTATCAAGCGGGCATCTATGGGGCCATTGCCTCGATGGGCACCGCCATCAATGAGAGCCAAATCTCGCGACTACTCACCCTCAATCCGACGCTCACATTGAGTTTCGATGGTGATAGCGCCGGACAAAAAGCCGCTTGGCGTACACTTGAAGTTGCGCTGCCTGTATTGGCCGATGATAAAGAGTTGCGGTTTTTAACCCTGCCTAACAATCATGATCCTGATACTTTTATTAAGAGTCAGGGCAGCGATGCCATGCGTGAGCAAATCGCTAATGCCATGCCGCTATCACAGTATATTTTTGCATACTTGAGTGAGCGTTATGACATGAGTCTGGCTGAAGGCAAAGCCAAGCTTATGTCTCAAGTACGCTCGCTGACGACTGCGTTACCCAAAGGCAGTAGCTTTCGCTATTTGCTCAACAATGACGTTTATCAAAAGCTTGGCGGCAGACGCAGTCAGAATGTCGAGGCCAAAGATGCGCTGCTAGATTTTGATGGTGATATGACCATCAGTCAGCAATTGCAGCTGTGCTTTTTGTTTCAGCCGCGCGCGTTAATCGATGACCCTATTGAGTCGATTTGGCAACAGTCTGGGCTGACAAGATTACAGCTGCCTGCTCACATACAAAAAAAAGCGGCAAGCGATGCATTGCGCGCAATCGCATGGGAAGACTTGCAAGATGCGGCTTTATTAAATGTTGTCACAACGATTAAGCGGTGCATAAAGTATTTGCCCACCGATGCCAATGCAGCGGCACATTTTGTATTATCAAATTTGGATCAATCCCATCAAGTGACCCTAAGCAATAGCTGGGGCGGATTTTATCGGGCACTAACAGCAAGAAATGTATTGAGTCTCGACGACTTGATCGAGGAGCTTGTCAGCTCACTGCTTGAGCGTAATATAAAAAAGAAGATGCAAGAGCTGATAAAAAACCCTGATCATATCAAGCAAGCGATTGTACGTATGCAGGCCCAGCATTTGAGCAATTGGCTGCGCGCGCAGCATGCCGAACGCTCATCACAGATGGTCACTGTGCAGTCTTAATGTTTAATTTCAAATGTTGACCCTTTAAAAGTCTAGCAGCTGCCCCCACTACTAATGATTATGCCCAGTAGCATGAGTCGCTCCAAAATCATTTAGCTGATGGCAAATAATCAGTAAAAAATGGTCGGTAGCTATCACTAGCTCGTGCTTGACGACTGTGGTCTGTGTTAAACTGTGTCGCTGTATATTGACAGCACTGCTTGGTGAATGATTGTTAGCATGCATCGTTAAGCACAAATTTTAGGTATTATTTTTACGTATCAGCTTTTAGATACTATTTTTGAGTATTAAATTTTAAGTACTATATTTTTTTAGGTACTGTATTGAAGTCTTTTTAGCTTTTCTAATTTTTAGCTGTTTATCAGCATTGTTATTGTAGTGTTTTGAGCCTTTATTCATATCAACTCATTTTTGATATTATTGACAACCTCTACGCCATATTTTGATCAATCGATTGATAAGATCAACGCAAAGAGCGAGCGATAGCGAGTCACAATATAAAAATGTCCGATGCAAGTAAGCGAGTATTTATGAACGATAAGTCAGTTTCTAAGTCCACATCTCAACTGGCCACCTTAATCCAAATGGGCAAAGAGCAAGGGTATCTTACCTACGCTGAGGTGAATGACCAGCTGCCCGACTCTATTACCGAAAGCGATCAGATCGAAGACATTGTGCAAATGCTGACCGATGTCGGTATCAAAATCTTTGAATCAGCTCCTGATGCCGATGACATCTTGATGAACGATGATTCAAGTGATGATGATATGGCAGCAGATGAGGCAGCGGCAGTACTCGCCTCTGTTGAAACTGAGCCTGGTCGTACTACTGACCCTGTACGTATGTATATGCGTGAAATGGGTACGGTTGACCTACTAACTCGCGAAGGCGAGATTGCCATTGCTAAGCGTATCGAAGAAGGTATTCGTGATGTGCAGCATGCCATGTCTTACTGGCCTGGTACCGTACAGTTTGTCCTTGATGAATATCAAAAAGTCCAAGACGGCGAAAAAAAGCTATCTGACGTCATCACTGGTTTCTTAGACCCTGAGACCGAAGAAGACAAAATCGCAGCTCAAGAAGCAAAGGAAGCGGCGAAAGAAGAGCGTGAACGCATCAAAGAAGAAAAAGAAAACCCACCGGTTATCAAAGCTAAGGTCAATGCGAAAGCAGCCGCGCTTGATAATGACGACGAAGATGAAGATGACGTTGAAGACGAAGCTGAAGAAGAAACCAGCGGTCTTGATCCAGAAGAAGTTCGTTTACGCCTAGAAGAGATCGAGCATCTATTTATTAAAGCCAAGCAAGCATTGCTTGATTATGGCCGTGGTAGCGTACAGGCTGATACCGCGTATGCCCTACTTGCTGAACGCTTTATGATGTTGAAGCTAAACAACCGCTTGTCAGATCAAGTCATGGCTATCATGCATGACGTCTATGATGACGTGCGTAAGCAAGAGCGTCAGATCATGCGTTTGGTGATTCGCCGTGGTCGTATGCCGCGTGAAGAGTTCCGTAAGACCTTCCCTAGCAATGAAACCAACGTTGATTGGTTGATTGAACGTATCAAAGGTAAGCCTGCATTTGCTGGTACGCTAGAAAAAGTCACTGATGACGTCATTTTATTACAACGTCGTATCCGTGATTACGAGCAGCAGCTCGACATGAAAATTCACGATATGAAAGATGTAGCACGTCGTATGGCAGTTGGTGAAGCAAAAGCTCGCCGCGCGAAAAAAGAAATGGTTGAAGCTAACCTACGTCTGGTTATCTCTATCGCCAAAAAATATACCAACCGTGGCCTACAGTTCTTGGATCTTATTCAAGAAGGTAACATCGGTCTGATGAAAGCCGTTGATAAATTTGAATACCGCCGTGGTTATAAGTTCTCGACCTATGCTACTTGGTGGATTCGTCAGGCGATTACTCGCTCGATCGCTGACCAAGCGCGCACCATTCGTATTCCTGTGCATATGATTGAGACCATCAACAAGATAAACCGTGTCTCACGTCAATTGCTACAAGAAATGGGCCGCGAGCCAACACCTGAGGAATTAGGCGAACGCTTAGAGATGGACGAAGTTAAAGTCCGTAAAGTGCTGAAGATTGCCAAAGAGCCTATCTCTATGGAAACCCCTATCGGTGATGATGAAGATTCGCACCTAGGTGATTTCATCGAAGATGGTACGATCTCAAGCCCTGTCGATGATGCGACTGCTGCTGGTCTGCAAGAAGCGACTCGTGATGTACTCGGCAACCTGACTGAGCGTGAAGCGCGTGTCCTAAAAATGCGTTTCGGTATCGATATGCCAACCGATCATACTCTAGAAGAAGTCGGTAAACAGTTCGATGTAACGCGTGAGCGTATTCGTCAGATTGAGGCGAAAGCATTGCGTAAATTGCGTCATCCATCACGTTCTGAACACTTGCGCTCTTTCCTTGAAAATGACTAAATTTTCAGAAAAATATTGAGCCTAGCTAATAAGCTTTTGATAATCGTTAAAAATAAAAAAGCTGAGTATATCTCAGCTTTTTTTATGCCTGCTTTTTAATTCTAGAACTTATTAATCACAGCATTTGTCAATTACAAAGCTTATTAATTACAAAGCTCCTTAATTGCATAGCGTCCTAGTTATAAATCCCTTTAATCCAAGAGCTCCTCCTTCAAGATATACCCTTATTTTTCTTACTTCCTAATAACTTATTTCATTGAAAATTATCTAACTATAGATACAGACGCTCCTTCAAAAATCACTTTATAGTTGACACTATCAACCTTATTCTACATAGTTGCTTCTATCAACTATATCAAAGAGTTTTTATGTCTAACAATTCATTGAGCGAAACACTACATCAATTGATGCATACCTATACCAATCTACTGCTAGAAGGCATTCGTCAGCAAGGTGTCGAGTTGTCCGTGACTAATATCAGAACCTTAAAAGGTGTCTGCTATAACCCGAATAGCACTGCGCTATCAATCTCTAAACATATACAGCGAGACAAAGCGCAAATCACTCGTGCCTTAAATGACCTTTTAGCAGCTGAGCTAATCTTGAAGACAGATAACCCGCTTGATGGTCGCAGCCAATTACTACAGCTGACCTCTAAAGGCGAAGAAGTTATGACAAAGCTTGATGCAGCAGAAGAATGGACAAGACAGCAATTAACGAAAGATTTAAGTCTCGTAGAGCTTGCCTTATTTTTCCGTGTCAGTCGCACCATGATAGACAACGTTAGCACCAGCAAGCCTACCGATAAATAAGTAAGGACAGATCCGTATGAATAACACCATAAATCAGAAACCAGTACGCGAAATCATGACCGTTGCTCACAAGCAAATGATTACTCCGCACTACATCCGTATATACCTCACAGGCCAAGCAGATACTATTGCCAATATCGCGACCATGACAGTGGGCGCAAACAATAAAGTACTTATTCCTGTCGATAAAGCTCAGCCAATTGACCTAAATGACAATACTACATTCGTTGTTCGCACTTATACTCATCGCGGCGCCGATGTAGCAAAACAACAGATTTGGATTGATTTTGTCGCTCATGGTGACGAGGCACCCGCTTCAGGCTGGGCCACTCATGCTGAGGTTGGCGACGAGATTGGTATCTTAATGAAGCCTAAAACCAAAGCGCTTTGTCCTGATGCAGATAATTTTCTACTGATTGGCGATGCCACAGCGATACCAGTGCTCGGCTCGATATTAGAAAGCTTGCCTGCCAGTGCGACTGGTCAATGCATCATCGAAGTGCACGGTGCAGAAGATGAGCAAGAATTGCCGACAGCAGCCAATATCACCATGACATGGTTACATAACCCAGATCCAACGCAAGGCAGTCAATTAATCGACACAGTAAAATCTCTCGATTTGCCAACTGCAGAGCAGAGCCGTTTTGCTTATATCGCTAGCGAATTCTCATCTGTCAAAGCCCTTCGTCATTACCTAAAGGTCGAGCAACAGTGGTCTAAGGATGAGCTATATGCCTTTTCTTACTGGAAAGCAGGTGTTGCAGAAGACCAATCTGTAAGCGATCGACAGGCAGAAAAAAACACCGACTAATTAAACGCTCTTTATGATAGGAAAATAACGATGTCTCCAAATACTATGCCAGTAAATACCGAGACCCTGTTCATTGATGGTTCTAAAAGTGGTAGCGCTAAGAATGATGGCACTAAAAAAACACCGTTGCTCTACAAAGTGTTATTAATACTTGCCTTAATGACTGTCATAGGTGGTCTCTTAACAGGTGTGATGACCTATATGAATGTCGGATATTCCGATACATTTTTTATAGACTGGTCTAGAGCGCTACTTGCAGCGTATGCGATTATGCCGATTGGCTTCTTACTGATGGGTCTGGTCACAAAATTTATTAATCACAAGCTACCTAATACCAAAGCGTACAAACGCAATCTCATCACAGGTGTAGTGATGGCTTGCATAATGGAGTCTATGCTGGCCTTTAGTACTGCCTCAAAGACGATTGGTTTTGCTAATCAGACAGCATTTTTGAATGGCTGGTTAGAAGGATTTCTAGTTGCATTACCAGTAGGATTGACATTAATGGTCATCGTTTCTATGACTATTAAACCAAAAATTGAGGCATTTCTAAAAAGCTAAAATATCAAGACTATGTTTATTAGATTTTTTGGCACTCTGCCGCGACGCTAACCAGATTAATAAAAAAGTTTAATAAAATTTAAGAACATAAAGCATCAAGGACGTGTTGAATATTCAACACGCCCTTGTCATGTCAGAAGCTTTCTAATACTATTTTACTGCTGGTTTGGCAAAGAACTAACGTGTATTTAATAAGTCAGTCGTAACAACGTTTACTGTTAGATTCGATTTAAAACAATCTTTTTTTACCCGTCATATATTGTTACTATTCGACAATATTCCGATGACTAGACAGTACAACTGTCATAATTAATCTAGTTTTGGCTGTATACTCTACTGTTATAGAAACGTATAGTCATAATATAAACGCTAGTTATAAGCAGTATCCTACTAGTAGCCGTTTATTTGTATATGGTTGGCACATTGGCGGTAAATAGAATCTACACCGCTTTAGTGTTTATACTTATAATGAGTAAACTAAAAACCTAATGTTCCACTCTGACAGTTGTTGATTATTAACTAGGTATCGATATCACACATTTTATGAATACAGAAAACATAATATCTGCACTTAACAACCCCATGCGTCGCCAAATCATAAAGTGGTTGAAAGACAGATCAAACTTCCCAGCGTCATTACCAGAGCATGCTAATCTGGATGGTGTATGCGTCAGTTACATCCAAGAAAAAGCTGGATTGTCGCAATCAACCATTTCAAACTATATGGGTGTGTTAAAAAAAGCAGGATTGGTTACGTCCGAACGCCATGGACAATGGACGTTTTATCAGCGTCATGAAGCTAACATCGAAGCATTTCTCAATGAAGTTGAAAAAGAGCTGTTAAAGCTTTAAAAATTTCTCATAATCTTTAGAGTCACTTTGATCTAATCTAGAACATCTAGATATTTCAATATAACGATTAACTATCTCAATATCACACCATTTTCTAAATTATCATCCTCTTCTCTTCTAGCTATCTTGTCCCTTCTGATTATCTATTGCCTCCTAAAATATTTATCCATAATAGAATATAGTCTTCTAATCAGTTTTTAATTTGCATAAAAAAAGCCAAGGTACACTCAGCTTTTTTATCCTTATCAGTATAATACTATTAATACGTAGCTAAATTAATGCGCGCCTAAACTTTGCTCAGCATCTGGCTTATCATGCACACCGAAATTGTCTATCATCGCTTGGCTCGCCTCGTTCAAACCGATGAGCTCTACTTCAGTGCCTTCACGGCGAAATTTAATGATGACTTTATCTATGGCGGCGACTGCTGTCACGTCCCAAAAATGCGCGCGCGACACGTCAATGACTACTTTAGAGACAGACTCTTTAATATCAAAGGAATCAATCATACGCTCTGCTGATGAAAAAAACACTTGTCCGTCCACTCGATAATAACGCGTTTGCGCTGCTTCATTCATGTGACTATGCACACTCATATAGCGCTCAATCTTATTGGCAAAGAACAATGCTGACAGCAGCACGCCAATCAATACGCCATAAGCCAAGTTATGCGTTGCGACCACCACAGCAACGGTCGTAATCATGACCACATTACTTTGCAGCGGCTTGGTTTTTAGCTCTTTAAATGAACCCCAGTTAAAAGTACCGATAGACACCATAATCATTACAGCGACCAATGCGGCCATTGGAATAATCTTTAGCCAATCGCTTAAAAACACCACCATCAATAATAAAAATACTCCTGCCACTAAAGTAGAAAGACGTGTATAACCGCCTGATTTGACGTTGATGATAGACTGCCCAATCATCGCACAGCCTGCCATACCGCCAAAAAAACTGCTAATAACATTGGCAATACCTTGACCTTTGCACTCTTGCGTACGGTCGCCTTTGGTATCAGTTAAATCATCTACGATAGTCATGGTCATCATAGACTCAAGTAAGCCCACTATCGCCAGACTGATAGAGTACGGGAAAATAATAATCAATGTATCTAAGTTCAACGGGATATCAGGTATCAAAAACATCGGCAAGGTATCAGGCAGTTGGCCCATATCATTGATGGTTCGAGCCTCTGCACCTAATAAGATGGCTATAGCCGTGACCAGTACAATACTGACCAATGGCGATGGAATCACTTTACCAATCTTTGGAATATATGGATAGCCATAGATAATGACTAGACCTAGGGCCACAAGACCGTATACGTGTACTAGGTTTGAACCTGCCTGCGGCATCAGCTCAGGAATCTGCGACATAAAAATCAAAATAGCCAAGGCATTGATAAAGCCGAGCACTACGGATTGAGACACATACTTCATCAGATTTCCTAGCTTTAAGAAGCCAAAGATAATCTGTATAACACCTGTCAGCACACTGGCTGCTAACAAATACTGCAAGCCATAATCTTTGACCAGTGTCACCATTAGTAACGCCATCGCACCAGTCGCCGCCGAAATCATCGCTGGACGACCGCCAACAAACGAAATCACTACCGCGATACAAAACGAGGCATAAAGCCCTACTTGGGGATCGACACCGGCAATGATAGAAAACGCAATCGCTTCAGGGATAAGCGCCAAAGCGACGACCATGCCAGCCAAGACATCGCCTCTCACATTGGATAGCCAATGCTCTTTAATTGTATTTAACATATTTAACTCAGTTTTGGAGAACTGCTTTAGTCTGTCAATAAACGAAGTATCTAATCACTATTTAGAAAGCATCTATTTGGAAAGTATCTAAAAAGTAGTTAAAAATCAGCTCACATGAAAAGTTTGACGCATCTCGATCTAGGTACATCTTTATCTAGATACTTTGCCCATTGCTTATCAAATGACAAATATAAAAATGTGAACGTTCATAGTTAGCGAGTGATCGTCATAACGTACTTTTAGTGGGGTAATCTTTACGATCCATTAGATATATCGAATAGTGATACAAACGTTAAAGCAGTGCATGCGCACAAGAAAAAGCGTCAGACGCTTTATGAGAGTAATTGCTATAGGAAGCAATCATTACTGAGGAGGGGTACAGCTAGGGTGGCGTATTCATCTCTGTGGTGACAGCTTTTATAGAGTTAAGAAGTGATATTTGGCGTCATTTTAACATACATAAAGTAGATTAATAAAAACATCTCCCTTTTGGCGAGGATTCAACTCCTTTAGCTATCCCAATTACCGAGCTTAAGTAATCACCTTACTCTTTTGTTTGAATAAATTTATAGCCTTTTGGGCTTTACAAATTTCGTTTCTATATTAGAATCACACGAGACATTTAATAGTGTCTACATGTACCCCATCGCTAGGAAACTGACATGATTGTCCGGCAAACACCCAATGCCCTTAAGATATTTTTCACTCTGCGTGGATCAATCATTCCAAAAATCTATCCGCAAATTTTGCTGATTACTATTCTTAGTACGCTCATCACGATTATTCAGCACTGGATGCCTGACTCGTTTCCTTATTATGGTATGGCAACGTTTACCTTGCTCGGAATCGCCTTATCATTGTTTCTTGGGTTTCGAAACAATGCCAGTTATCAGCGTTGGTGGGAAGCGCGCGGACTGTGGGGTCAGCTGGTATATGATTCTCGTAGCTTAACGCGCCAAGTGCTGTCTTTTATAGATGATGACGATGCGACTGGTATAGAATATGGCGAGGATGACAATGCGACTGCACACGATACTCAGCGAACGATGGTATATCTGACCATTGCTTTTGCCCATGCTGTGCGCCACCGATTGCGCGGTACGCCACCTTGGGCGGATATCGAGCCTCTTGTTGCAGCGATATACCATGACCGTATGCGCCAAGCGAAAAACGTACCTGATTATATAATGCGCCTAATGGGTAAGCAGCTTGGCGATATTCGGCGTCAAGGACTGGTATCGGAGCAAGTCATACAAAATATGGACGAGCGCCTGACCTCTATGACAATTGTACTGGCAGCGTGCGAACGTATTCATAACACTCCACTGCCCTTTGCTTATATGCTACTGGTACATCGCACCACCTATCTATACTGTATTATGTTGCCCTTTGGTCTAGTAGCTTCACTTGGTTGGGCGACCCCGTTGATTTGTGCGGTGATTGCTTATACCTTTTTTGGTTTGGATGCGCTTAGTGAAGAGTTAGAAGAGCCTTTTGGCTTGGCGGCTAACCAACTACCTTTGACTGCCTTGTCACGCACTATAGAGATTAATTTACGAGAAGCATTGGGAGAGACGGATATTCCGCCTGATATCACTCCTATCAATGGTTATTTGCAATAGCTTCCATTAATAGTTTTAATAAAAGCCACTTAGCTTACTACTTCAAGATGGAACGGACTAAATACAGACTTCACTTGAATAATCGTCCATAGACCACTATAAACAGTGCATATATTCTCTGCCTAATATAACCAGTCCACTATAAAAGTATGACAGCGTTAACCTCGCTTGAAGTATCACAGTTACATCTACACTCGGTTGCCTTGTACTACTTTTAAATTGAATCGACTATAGCTTGACTGATTTAAGTGCCACTAATGTCTACACTGATCCTGTCTCAGATTTTTGCGTTATGCTTTTGGCATGATTTGAGCAGATGTTTAACTAACTGAATGTCTATAGCAGCGATTACTTAATTATTTACCTATTTTTTTATTTATCTATATAAGCGAGGCTCATATCATGAGTGATGATTCAAAAGACAACAACGACAACAGCCCAAATAACCCAACCAGCAATCAGCCATCAGTTAAAGTCACTGACCTGACGCCAAATAAAGGCGCATTGGTAGGCAAAAAGACTGATATTCAAAACCCAGAGCTTTGGGAGTTCCCGATGAACTACCCACTGAGCATCATCGGTCATGAAGGCGAGCGTGAGAGTTTGCTTAATGAAGTGAAGCTAATTTTGGGTAGCCAATTCCCTGATTTTGATTTGGCGTCTATCGAAGTTAAGCCGTCTAAAACGGGTCGTTTTCACTCAGCACGGGTCAATTTGTACCTCACCGCTGCTGAGCAAGTGAATGCGCTTTATGCCTCACTTGATAATGCAAAAACGGTTCGTATTGTTTTATAAGTCGCATAAAAAACTTTCACGCCTTTTTAGTCCAAATCGTCACTCGCTAGTAATAAGTTATGGGTGGCGATTTTTTGTGGTTTGATGTACAATCTGCGCCCGCATTATTGCCGCTATGACTCCCATTATCAGTCGACAATAACCGAGAGAATGAAAAGTAAATCTCACGATATTTTTACAAAAAATTTATTATTGACCGCATTTGCGTCTAACCCTTATCCCATCGTCCTTTGCCAAAATTTGGACTGCCTACAACCTTGTAGCAACATAGTTTTATTCTAAAATCAATATAGTATTTTCAAAATTTTCCCGCTATATTGTGCCTACCAATTAACAAACACGCTATATGTAGTACTCAGTGATTTTAACCGTCACTATGAGTAGTGGTAGCTTTTTGTCCAAAAAAACCAGCTAGCACAACCCCGCATAATAGCGTTATAAAGAATGTCTGCCGCCCACTCGGCGCGCAGCATCACAATAAGCAATCAAAATAGAGGCCAGCATGACACATATTGACAAAATCCAAGTAACCAAACGTGATGGACGTTTAGAGCCTATTGATTTAGACAAAATTCACAAGGTAATAGCGTGGGCAGCGCACGGCTTGGACAACGTGTCTGTGTCTCAAGTTGAGCTAAAGTCGCACATCCAGTTTTATGAAGGTATCAAGACTCGTGACATTCACGAAACCATCATCAAATCTGCCGCCGACCTAATCTCTGAAACTACGCCTGATTACCAATATCTGGCTGCGCGCTTGGCCATCTTCCACTTACGTAAGATTGCTTATAACAAATTCACCCCGCCGCACCTATATGATCATGTCAAAACGCTAACAGACGCTGGCAAATACGATCAGCACATCCTAGCGGACTATAGCCGTGCTGAATTTGATGAATTAGAAGAGTATCTGGATCACTGGCGCGATATGAACCTTGCTTATGCTGCTGTTGAGCAAATGGCCGGTAAATATCTAGTACAGGATCGCGTGAGCAAGACGGTCTATGAGAGCCCGCAGTTCTTGTACATGCTGGTTGGTATGTGTTTGTTTAGCCAATACGACAAGTCAGATCGTCTTGATTTCGTCAAACGCTTCTATGATGCAACTTCAGAATTCAAAATCTCACTACCGACGCCGATCATGTCAGGTGTGCGTACGCCATCGCGCCAGTTTAGCTCGTGCGTATTGATCGAATGTGGTGATAGCCTAGACTCTATCAACGCGACCACCAGCGCCATCGTACGCTATGTGTCACAGCGTGCTGGTATCGGCATTAACGCAGGTCGTATCCGCGCCCTTGGTAGCCCTATCCGTGGCGGTGAAGCACAGCATACTGGCTGTATCCCGTTCTACAAATTGTTTCAGACGGCTGTTAAATGCTGCTCGCAAGGTGGCGTCCGTGGCGGTGCAGCGACTCTATTTTACCCACTATGGCATTTAGAAGTTGAGTCATTGCTGGTACTGAAAAACAACCGCGGCGTCGAAGACAACCGTGTCCGTCATATGGACTACGGCGTACAGTTAAACAAAACGATGTACACGCGCTTAATCAAAGGCCAAGACATCTCGCTATTCTCACCAGGTGACACGCCAGGCTTGTATGATGCGTTCTTTGAAGATCAAGACAAATTCGAAGAGTTATATACCAAATACGAAAATGATCCTAACGTACGTAGCCGTCAGATCCCAGCAGCAGATTTGTTCAGTCTAATGATGCAAGAGCGCGCCAGCACAGGTCGTATCTATATCCAAAACGTCGATCATTGCAACACGCATAGCCCATTTGACGCGACGGTTGCCCCGATTCGCCAGTCAAACCTATGTATGGAAATCGCACTACCAACCAAGCCACTTGATAACATCAATGACGAAGAAGGCGAAATCGCCCTTTGTACGCTATCAGCGGTCAACTTGGGTAAAGTCGAAAACGTCAGCGACATCGAAGAGCCAGCCGAGCTAATCGTCCGTGCGCTTGATGCCTTGCTCGACTATCAAGACTATCCAGTAAAAGCGGCTCAAAATGGCAGCATGCGTCGACGTACGCTCGGTGTTGGCGTAATCAACTACGCTTACTACTTAGCCAAGAATGGCGCACGCTACTCTGACGATAGCGCGCTTGGTCTGACCCATCAGACGTTTGAAGCATTGCAGTTCTATCTCTTGAAAGCATCAAACAAATTAGCCAAAGAGCAAGGCGCGTGCCCTGCGTTCAATGAGACCACATACTCGCAAGGTATCTTGCCAATTGATACGTACAAAGCCGACTTGGATAAAATCTGCCAAGAGCCGCTACATCTAGATTGGGAAACGCTACGCGGCGAGATCACCGAGCACGGTCTACGCAACTCTACCCTAACCGCCTTGATGCCGTCTGAGACCTCTAGTCAGATTGCCAACGCGACCAACGGTATTGAGCCACCACGTGGTCTGGTCTCTATCAAAGCGTCAAAAGATGGCATCTTAAAGCAAGTCGTGCCTGAGATTGATAAGCTAAAAGATCAGTACGAGCTACTATGGCAAATGCCAAACAATGACGGTTACCTAAAGCTGGTCGCTATCATGCAGAAGTTCGTCGATCAAAGTATCTCTGCCAACACCAACTACGATCCTGTTCGTTATGCTGGTGGCCGTGTACCGATGAAGATATTGCTAAAAGACTTGCTAAACGCTTATAAGATGGGTGTGAAGACGTTGTACTACCATAACACTCGTGATGGTGCGAATGATGCCCAAGCGGATATGGAAGATGATTGTGCTGGCGGTGCGTGTAAGATTTAGGTTGAAAAAAGAAGCTCTTTAAATAGAATTTCTGATAGATGGCGGGTTTGGCTTTTGGGTTAAATCCGCTACTTACCTATATTAAGCTATGAAAAAGGTTTTGAATATGGCGAAGAAAACGACAGATAAAAAACCTAGAAATGAGTTCATTGAATTCTATGTAGATGATTTTGAAGGTGAACTTGAGCTCAAGTATAACTTTGATGAGGATTCTCTAGAAATAGAAAATCAAATCATAGATAGCGCGAAAGTAGAAACGTCTTATAAAAAAACCTCTGGAAAACTGAAAAGAACTAATTCGACGCCACTCAAGAGTACCAAACTACCATTTGACTGTGATAAGGCAATCTTCAAAAACTTTGATGTTCTTTTAGCGATAGATACGAATACAAAGTTGATTAGCAATAATTTAGTTAGTGTAACTTCATCTTATTTTGTGAACAAACCTATAAGCGAATGTAATAAAACAGGTAAATACCCTTTCATTCCTTTTGCTTCTCATTTGTTCATTAATATAAATAATAGCATTAATGCTGAGAAACTGGGATGGCACACGATTATTTCGAACTATGTGCAAAACCATTTTCCCAAAAACTATAGAATAGGCATAATAGTGGATTGTGATCTTGGAGCACATGACTCGATTAATAGCTATAAAGATCCATATTTTGAGCAATTCTATCTTCCAGAAAATATACAATTAATTTATGCTTCATCTGACACCAAAAATGACTCAATTGCTAATCAAATGATCAATTTTAGCGACAAACTTGCTAACAATATTATGCAATCTGATGGTTTCAGTAGGTTATTAGAAGCTGATTGCTTGATGGATAATATTGAGTATTGTGAGAAAAATTTTCACATTAGAAGCTCAAAGCCTTTATAAAATATGCTTAGCACGTAGGTTGGGTTGACGAAGGAAACCCAATAGTTTAAGTCCTTGTTGGGTCTCTTACCTCGACACCAACCTACTTTAAAGCATAGAAAGTTGTAGGGTGCGCCCAATCAGAAGAGTCGTTAAGGACAAAGAAAGACGCCCTAACACGGTCGTTTAGCCGCGACTATAGCGGTATCCTGCTGACGACGATGGCGATGCAGTCTGTGACTGAGCGTAGTATCGAGACAACAGGAATGCGGTCAGACACGATAGACTGCACGCCAGCGGCTAGGAAGATACAAGCGGTAGGCGGGATTGGCTACTGTTATAATTAAAACATACAGACAGAACTAAAACGACGGAGGTCATGTGCAATATACCGCAATCATCAAAGACGGTGGTTTGTTTATCCCAAACGTATTTTCAGACCTAAACGATGGTGGCTCGCATATCGTACAAGTCGAGGTTGATATTGCAGAGGTGCGTCAGCAGTTAGGCATGAATGAAGCACCAAAGGCAGCCGTCGCCAAAAAAAGCGTGGCAAAAGCAGCCAAAAAACCAGTATCGAGAGCGGCTAAAAAAGACTTAAAAATAGCGGAAGAGTCTGATGTGAGTACCCTACGCAAAAGCGCACTTGATGAACTAGAAGCACTCGATGATAGTGAGCTGAGCGAGATATTCAAAGCCTATATGAACGATGGGCAAGAGTCGTCGCAGATATCGCTAGAGAACCTCTAAGCTAAAACGCTATAATCCAAAAACGTGTCATAACCTCAAATCAAAACCAGTCAAACCCCTATAAATTAATAACCGTATCAATTATAAAGGCAGTCCCATGACTTACTCGATTTTTTCTCAAACGCCAAACAATGCGCTAAAAGAGCCGATGTTCTTTGGTCAGCCCGTCAACGTGGCGCGCTATGACCAACAAAAGCACCCTATCTTTGAGCAATTGATTGAAAAGCAGTTGTCGTTCTTTTGGCGTCCAGAAGAAGTCGATGTATCACGCGATCGTATCGACTTTAGCAATCTGTCGTCACATGAGCAGCACATATTTTTGAGCAACCTCAAATACCAGACCCTACTCGACTCTATCCAAGGTCGTAGTCCAAACGTGGTGCTACTGCCTCTGGTGTCTATCCCTGAGCTTGAGACGTGGATTGAGACATGGTCGTTCTCTGAGACCATTCACTCACGCAGCTATACGCATATCATTCGTAATATCGTCAATGATCCAAATATTATCTTTGATGACATTATGCAAAACGAGCACATCTTAGGCCGTGCCTCTGATATCGCCCAGTACTATGATGAGCTGTATCGCAACTCACAGTTGTATAGCTTATACGGTCCAGGTACGCACAATATCAATGGCGAGCAAGTGACGGTTGATTTGAGATCACTGAAAAAGCAGATGTACCTATGCATCATGGCAGTCAACGTCCTAGAAGCCATTCGTTTCTATGTATCGTTTGCTTGCTCGTTTGCCTTTGCTGAGCGCAAATTGATGGAAGGTAATGCCAAAATCATTAAGCTAATCGCTCGTGATGAAGCGCTGCATTTGACTGGTACGCAGCATATGCTGAACCTGATGCGCAATGGTCGTGACGATCCTGAGATGGTCGAGATTGCCGCAGAGTGCTATAAGGAAAGCATTGAGATTTTCCGCAAGGCTGCTGAGCAAGAAAAAGAATGGGCAGGCTATCTGTTCAAAGATGGCTCAATGATTGGTCTAAATAAAGACATTCTGTGCCAATATATCGAATATATCACTAACTTACGTATGGAAACTGTCGGCTTGCCAGCGGCGTTCCCGAACTCAAAATCAAACCCAATCCCGTGGATTAACACGTGGCTATCGTCTGACAATGTGCAAGTAGCACCGCAAGAGACTGAGATTAGCTCATACTTGGTCGGTCAGATTGACTCTGATTTGTCAGACAGTGATTTTGATGACTTTGAATTATAAGAGCTTTGAGCTGTAAAAGTCTGAATTATAAGAGCTGAGTTGTAAGATCTTTGAGCTAGAAAGACTTTGAATGATAAAGCCTTGAGCGGTAGATATTTGAAGTTATAAAATTTCTACCGCGGTAATCGTCTTATGGGTTAATAGTAGGGATAGCAATAGCACAGACATATCCCAATAGGATTCACGATGACTTGGGTAATGACCAGTAAAAAGCAGTTCTATCTGCATGATGACGAGAGTCTGCTAGATGGACTGCTACGCACCGGACACGAGGTAAACTATCAATGCCGCGAAGGCTACTGTGGTAGTTGCCGAGTCAAACGTATTGCCAGCTCGCATACGGTCGATTATCCGTTTGACCCACTGGCAATGATTGAAGAAGATGAAATCCTGCCCTGCTGTTGCCGTGTGCAAGGTGTCATTTATATCAATCATGACCCTATTGAAAAGTTATAGCAGGGTTATAAGCAAGAAGGATTATAAGTAAGTAAAATTAGCCTTTAAAATTTAGAAAAATCAATTCCAACAAAAAGCGCGCTCCTTTATATAAGGAGCGCGCTTTTTGTTGTTATCAGCTAAATAAAAATGCTGACTCATATATACATTATGAGTCAGCACCTAGTGATAAGAACCACCACGACTTACTGCGACGCGGCATCTTGTTCAAACAGTTTCATCAGCTCTTCGCGCATACGATCACGCTCTGCTTTTGACATCATTGGCGTTTCTTCATCACCTTGAATGTTTGGCTGCTCCATTCCGCCCATGCTCTCATTTTGTAGTACGACAGGACGCTCAAGTGGTTCTTGTGCTGGACGCTCTTCTAGCGTGATTTTTACTTGAGCATTTTTACCTTGACGTAGTATTTGCGCATCCAGTTCAGTGTTTGGTGGCTTACGAGCAACATACTGAATCAAGGTATTGGCATCTGTCATCTCGACATCATCGATGGTTAGGATGATATCACCGACACGTAGACCACTTTTTGCCGCTGGGCTGTTATCAATGACATTTAGTACTTCTACGCCTGTTGATGTCTCTAACTGTGTTGGGTCACGTAGCTGTGACTGAATCTCAATACCTAACCAGCCACGACTGACACGGCCGTCTTTGATTAATGCATTCATCACCTGCTCAACCAGTGCTGTTGGAATCGCAAAGCCAATGCCCATCGAGCCACCAGAGCGCGAGAATATGACGGTATTGATACCGACTAGCTCGCCATGAGCATCGACCAGTGCGCCGCCTGAGTTACCCGGATTAATCGCCGCATCGGTTTGGATAAAATCTTCAAACTTATTAACGCCCAATCCAGTACGTCCAGTCGCTGAGATAATCCCCTGCGTCACTGTCTGACCCACACCGAATGGATTACCAATTGCTAAGGCCAAATCCCCTACACGAATCGGGTCTTCGCGGAAGCCAAGTGGTGTTAGCCCTGTCATATCGACCTTGATTACGGCTAGGTCACTATCAGGATCTGTACCAATGATTCTGGCACGACTCTTACGACCATCATTGAACGCGACTGTGATCTCATCTGCTTTTTCGATCACATGGGCATTGGTCACGATATAGCCATCTTCTGATACGATCACACCAGAGCCTAAATTGGTATTGCCCTGCTCTTGTGATGGGCCACCATGATACTCAAAAAACCGGCGCAGTACGGGATCATCCATATAAGGATGCTCGGTCATCGTTTGCGTCGTATAGATATTGACTACAGACTGCGACGCACGCGCCACTGCATTATGATAAGAAGAGATAGGCGCTGGCGTGTCCGACACTGGCTCTGCTGCTTGCTGCTCCGCAGGCGGGGTTCTCGGCGGCTCCCATGTGGCCTCTGACGTCGACTTCATACTCGTGAACAACCAGATAAACGCTGCCAACACTAGCAGCAATAAGACCCAAGGTAACCATTTTAATAAAGACGCCTTGTTATTGGTGTTCCGGGATGACGACATATAAAACCTCTATAAATTTATTGCAAACAGACAGTGAAAAACGATGTGAGATAATGGCGACCGCTTAGCTAGTGTTGACCCATTCATCAGATGGTCAAATGCTATACAGCTAGGCAGACTCACGTATATAAATTATAACCGCAATACCAGTAAATAGTAACGTATCGTGTACCATTTCAGTTATCCAGCTTGTCTGCTTGCTTACAACGGCATGTTAAAATAGCTTTTACGATGCTCGACACTTCAACATTTCGAGAATTGAACATAAAGCGAGAAGTCCAAAACCAAACACTCTCAAACATGACAGATAATACATAATTTTTGCTTAGTTAATCTATAGCACCTTACGACATACATTTTATTGATGACAGGGAAACATAATGACTGCAACTCATACGACAGCTGAATCCAATACTCAAAGCATTAGCGCTCAGGCGTTGACACAGTTCTGTGACGACTACTTATCTACTAGCGCGTTTAAAGACTATGCGCCAAATGGTCTACAAGTCGATGGTGGACGTCCGATTCAACGTATTGTCACTGGTGTCACGGCTTGTGAAGCCCTAATTGATGCTGCGATCGCTGACAATGCCGACGCGATTATGGTGCATCATGGATACTTCTGGAAAGGCGAACCTGCTACGCTTACTGGGATGAAGGGTCGACGCGTGCGAAAACTGATGCAAAATGGTATCTCTATGATTGGTTATCATCTACCGCTTGACGCGCACCCGATCTCTGGCAACAACGCAAAACTTGCTGACGTACTCGGCTTGACGATCACTGGTGCGCTCTATCCTGCCGAGTCACATCCTGTGGGCAATATCGCTACTTGTACACCGCAAACTGCTGACGAGCTCATTGCCACCATTACTCAAGCTTTAGGTCGCGCGCCATTACATATCTCAGCTGAGTATCATGCAGACTCAGCTGCTCAGACAAATGGCAGACTGATCGAACGTGTGGGTATATGTACAGGCGGTGCGCAGGATATGATCGAGCAAGCAGCTACTATGGGCTGTGATGCGTTTGTCTCTGGTGAGATATCTGAGCGTACCACGCATAGCGCGCGTGAGCTTGGGATTGACTATTTTGCTTGTGGTCATCATGCGACGGAGTGTGGCGGTATTCAGGCGTTAGGAGAGATAGTCGCTCAGAAATTTGGTCTGCCAGTTACTTTTATTGATATCGAAAACCCAGCATAAACTAGCCATTTAGAAAGCCATTTAGAAAGCCATTTAGAAAGCCATTTAGAAAGCCATTTAGAAAGCCATTTAGAAAGCCATTTAGAAAGCCATTTAGAAAGCCATTTTAGACGGTCGTCATTGATAGAGAAAAATTTGCAGAGAAAAGCTTGTAGAGAAAATGATAGTTCAAAAGCCAAACTAGACTTGCTAACAGCTATAATCAAACCATAAGCATAAAGTCTAGTTTGTCTACTATTTGAACTTTGTTATTCTATTTTTGATTATTATGTACCAAATATCTGGAAAATTAACCGTTTATATCTTAATTGTTAAGTTTTATCGCTTTTTTCTTAACTCCACTTGAATAATGCAATTAGTAACCGCATATTACTACTCGTAAGAAAGAACGTTTTGTCATGAAACTTCCCATTATTACAGCTTCCGGTTATGGCACTAAAATAATGCTGGTAGTTGTTTAAGACTTTATCATGCTATATCAGTGATGAGGTTTTAAACCGCTACCCATTGAAATACTATGTTTGCACTATATATGTTAGCGGCATGGTATTTTTTTATTTTTGGTGTCGCGATGACGGTATGACCTAGCCAGTTTGATAGACAGCTATAAACTATCAATTCTGGTTATTTTGCTTATTCTTATCGCTGAACAAACAACTTTAGTAGCCAGCTATCCTATTACTAGTAACTCAATATTAGTGATTCAAAGTATAGCCAGCCATCAAAGTTAACATAGTTAAAACAGTTGAATGTATTTGCCTCATTGGCGAATCCTTACCTCAATGTTTCAAGCTATGTCTTTGTCTCAATAACTTAATCATGACCTTGCCTATGTTTGATATATAGTTGTTTGGCCACTAGCCATATTTAGTTATCGATGAAGGAATCATCTGATTTATATCCTTCGCGTTGTTGCGCGTTCAGTATTTTGAACTAGTATGTATAAATACTGTTTAGAACGCTTTTATGACATATCGATAGCTGGCTGACGACAAACTATCCCACTAACTCTTAGAGAGAGTACGCTAGTGGCGCTATCGTCAAACAAGATAGAGTAGCATTTGTTCTATTAAAAATGCCACTCTATTTAAGATACGATATCGATATATGTCAATATTATGCACATATATTTATACGTGTTTTTGCGGTAAGAAGGATGGCTAAAATCAGGAGACATCCATGCAGCGTATTACTTATCGTGTAAAAGTATCTGCGCAAGGGGCCAGACGCCGTATTTCTTATTTACTGCGTCCATCTAAACGCCTACTGAACACCAAAAGTAACATCGTTTCATCCGTTACCCCTATTGCGTCTAATCATTTTGCCAGAACCAAGAAGCTGGCACAAATCTCTAGCATCGCTCTACTCTCTTTGCCCGCTGAGAGTTTGACGACCATGAACACATCGGTACCAGCCTATGACAATGTCATGCTGGAGAACACCTTGACCATTGCTGCGGTGCCTGGCGATAGCACTTACTTTGCTACTGATGGCTTCCAACATGGTTTTGGTTTTGATCTGGTGCGCACTTACGCCGACGAGCTCGGTGTCGATATCAATCTAAAAGCTTATGCCAGTGAAGAAGCGGCGCTAAAAGCACTAAGAACCGGCAACGCTGACATGGCGTTGACTACGGCTAGCACTAAGTTAAAAAGTCAGCTGAATCTATCGTCTATTAATGTCAGCTGTGGTTATGATTCTAGTCTGACTAAAAATGGTTTACATCCTAAGGTAAGTTGGACATTTAGCTCATCCAATGATCCACTATCAAGAAAGGCCAGTTACTTCTTGTGCGATAGCATCAAGCTACAAAACACACAGAAACTTGCCGCGTTCTACAATCAAAATTTGCTAAAAGATGCCTATAGTCAGGATCATTTCCAGAGAACGTTGACGGAAAAATTACCGGACTATCAGTCTTCGTTTGAAGAGCAAGCACGCAATTACAATCACGATTGGGAACTACTGGTCGCGATGGGTTATCAAGAGTCACACCTTGATGCCAACGCTGTCTCGCCGACTGGCGTACGCGGGTTAATGATGCTGACCAACAACACTGCAAAAGCGATGGGCGTCTCAGACCGCGTTGATCCTTACCAAAGCATTGGCGGCGGTGCACGCTATCTAGAGCAGGTGAAAGCAGACTTCTCTGACGTGCCAAAAACTGACCGTATCTGGTTTGCCCTTGCAGGTTATAACATGGGTCCTAATGCGGTAAAAAGAATCCAACGCGAACTACGAGCTCAAGGTATCGATGATAAGAGTTGGGCGAACGTCTATGCTTATTTAGCAGATAATAGAGCGTCGAATAGCCGCTATGGTCAAGCCATGCATTATGTCAGTAATATCCGAAGCTATCTTGAGACTATTAAAACTCAGACTGTCTAATTTTTAGATATTACTAGGCGGTTTGTAAGCTAACTTCTAACAGTAAGTCATTTTTATTGAATAAAAAAAGCTGCTCTTATAGAGAGCAGCTTTTTTGTGCGATACGATTCATAGTTAATATTAATGACGTCTTATGTAAACGGTATCCATTAACATCTTATTCATTAACGATTAGGTACAGTCAGACGCTGACCACGCTGCAACATCGTATCAGCGGCGATATTGTTCATATCAGCCAGCTCTTGTGTTGAGACACCATATTTGCGTGCTAGACCAATCAAGCTATCACCCGAGCCAACCGTATAGCTTACTGTCGCTTTTGGTACTTTAAGCGTTTGGCCGCGTTGTAGCTGAGCATTGGTCGCTAAATCATTGGTCGCCGCCAAGTCCTCTACCGATATACCAAACTGACGTGCTAGAGCAATTAGGCCATCGCCAGATTTTACTTTGTAGCTTTCAGTATTACCTAATTTCGTACCACTGCTTGCTGAGCTACTACTGTTACTATTAGCAGAGCTGCTGCTTTGACTGCTGCTACTAGATGCGCTTACCACACTGCCGCTAGCAGGGATAGTGATAGTACGGCCCAGTATCAGATTCGAATTGGTATTTAAATTATTCGCTGATGCCAAATCACTTAAGCCAATATTGTAACGTTTAGCGACACCCGTTAAGGTATCACCTGATTTTACTTTGTAGCTGACCGCTTTGTCATTTAACTGACGATCGACCAATTCTTTAGAAGCAGGAACTTTAATCGTTTGACCACGTTGCAGGCGAGCCTTTGCATCAAAATTGCTGTTTACCGCAGCCAGTTCCGTTGCACTAACTCCGATACTGTTAGCAATACCAATCAGCGTATCACCTGATTTTACTTTGTAATTGGTGGTCGCGACCGAACTTGAGCTATTACTACTGCTAGTATTTGTCGTGCTTGCAGCATCAAAATCAACACTAGCTGGCACTTTAAGCGTCTGACCAACATATAGCGAACTTGTGCTGTTGATACCGTTGAGACTGGCTAAAGTATCGGTCGACACATTGAATTGACGTGCCAATGCAATTAAGCCATCTCCTGCTTTTACTTTATAGTTTTTGGTCGCAGTGCTTGATTTACTCGGCTTGGTAGAAGGCGCTGCAGGTGTCGTCGCAGGTGTAGTCACTTTACCCGGTATGAGCCATAGTTTCTGACCTCTGAGCAGATCAGCACGGCTGCTCAGGTTGTTATAGCTGGCTAGCTGAGTGACCGATAAGCCAAAACGATTAGCCGTACCGATAAGCGTATCACCGCCTTGTACGACGTAACTGTCAGGCTGACTAGCGGCGGCGTTATTAGCAGTACTCAATGGCTCGATAGTCTTGGCATTATATAGATATAACGTACTGCCAGAGAGCAAATTGGCACTGGCATCTATCTGGTTCCATTCTGCGATATCACGCCAGCTAACCCCTGCTCGACTCGCAATGTTCGAGAGCGTATCGCCACGTTTGACCGTATAAGTGGTACGAGTGCCTTGAGGTTTTGGCTTACTTACCGAGGTTTTAGCAAAGCTAAGTTTCTTATCTGCACCACTCGCTTCTAAGATAGACTGCTGTGTTTGTACGGCTGATAGATTAATGTTGCCATCAGCATTGATAACATTGGTCTCAGAGGTATTTCTCCGGATTTGATTGGCGATGAAATCACGCTCTTCTTTGCTAAGCGGTGGCTCTTGGACAATCGTATTGTTCTGAGTAATCTGAGCTGAGGTAGTCGGTAGACTGTTACTGCTCTTAAGCTCAGCATTAATTTTGTTAGTCTCTGCTGTGGTCAGTGGTGGCTCAGTACGAGCTGAAGAATTGCCACTGTATACCGAGCTGCTAGTCGGTGTCGCAGATGGTGAGATATAGCTGGTGGTCTGCTGAGGTACACTTGCGCTAGCCGCATAATCAGCCAATGCGCTACCAGTAGATGGCAGTGATGAGGCAGTATATGGTTTATTATTATAGCTTGGCGTAGTCGCTGTCGTGCTTGAGCTACCTGCGTTGTTTGAGGCGAGTACATTGCCTGTACCGTTACCTCTGAGCCCACTTAATTTGGCATCAGCATTGAGGCTGACGTCGTTAGGAATGATGACACGCTGTGGACCTGAAGAATCAACGCGGCCTGATGTCAGTGCAGTGTTTAGACGCTCTAGCTCATCATAGCTGACTCCAGTTAACTGCGATACTTCTGCCAAGCTCACACCATAGTTAACTGGTACACTACGGAAATGCTGACGGTTAGCGATAGCTGGTAGATACACACCATACTGCTCAGGCTTAGCGACGATTTCGGCTACAGCTAAGAAACGCGGCACATAGTTCATCGTTTCAGTCGGTAATTGAAGTGACCAGTAATCTGTTGGCAGTCCGCGCGCTGCGTTGGCATCAATTGCTTTTTGTACACGGCCAGGTCCAGCGTTATAAGCAGCCAATGCTAGCTCCCAACTACCAAACTGGTTGTGCAGTGCTGTCAAAAAGTCATAGGCAGCACGTGTCGATTCGATCACATCGCGACGACCATCATAAGTGCTGCTTTGGTTCAAGCCATAGATACGGCCTGTACTTGGAATAAACTGCCATAAGCCCGCAGCTGCCGCACTACTCGTACCACTTGGATCGTAAGAGCTTTCGATAACTGGTAACAAGGCAAGCTCTGTTGGAATATTGCGACGCTCTGCCTCTCGTACCGTATGATAGATATAACGACTGGCACGTGCAGTTAGGCGATTGAGATAATCCTGTCTACTGGTAAACCAGCTTTTTTGACCTTCAATACGCTGATTATAGATTGGCTTACCACCATTCATGCGGTAGCCTGCGCGTAGACGATTCCACAAATCACCATATTGCTGAATAGCAAGCTGGTTACCTTCTACCATGGTCATGTCAGTAGCTTCTAACAAGTCAGCCAACTCATCCAAACTCTCTGCATCTAAAAACGCAGTTGAGTAGTCTGCACTACCTGTATTAGCCCCTTGACTGGCAGGACTTTTGATAATGACAGATGAGCTATTGGTCGCACCTTTGTTTTTTACCGCTGATGTATTGCTACACGCACTAATCAGTAAAGTGGATACCGCAAGCGTCAATGGCAACGCAATAAATGAGCGAGAGTGTGATAGCACAGTAGACATGATATTGGAGGTTTCCTAACGACAGAAATTAATAAGATAAAGTTGATGGATAGTATAGTATGCAATGTAAAGCAAAGACTAGCCTAATATAAAAGATAATAATAGACGCTCAAATAGCCTATAAAACTAAGTAATAACTATTTAACCAACTAAAACCCTTTGTAAGTTAGAATCTCAGCCAGTTAGACTAGCTATCGCTTATATAACCTATTGTATTTTGAATCTTGCTTGGTCAATAGCGACTTAATTAATAGCCACCTGTGATACTGCGCGCAAGAGCACTGCATTACCAGTAGACAAGGTCAAGGTCACACGAGATGTGGTGACAAATGATACTTGCTGACCGTTTTTTACCCAGCTCTCATTGGTCGTCACATTGGCTTTAGCTTGCGAACCAGTAATCACCACATTATCTACCGAAATATCGTAGCGATAATTAGACGTATCATTCCAGCTGTTTTGAAGCAGCTTTAAGTACGCGTCTTTGTCTAAACTAGTAGATTTACCTTTTCTAGATAAAGAAATAAGCGCGTCGTCCGATACTAGGCGCGATACCTGATTGATACTTTGGCTATTCGCTGATGCTTTCATTGCGGCGGCATAGTTCTGTACCAAATCTTCGGTCATAGTTGCCGCTTGTGCATTGATGCTGATGGTGCTGGCTACTGCTACAATTGCAGTGATGCTAGCGCTTTTCACCAATAGAGCTAATAGCCTATTTCCCAATAATTTTTTCATGATAATCCTTAGCGATATTTTTTTCGTTAGTGTCATATAGTGACGATTAA
>NZ_PJAS01000039.1 GCF_002836735.1 Psychrobacter sp. 4Bb
CTGACGTTTGTCTTCCTTGTATCCAAATTATATTGTACCGACTATATGGCTTAAAAATTAGCCTTAAGTTTGATAGTATAGCAACCAATCCCCATATACATCATATGTTAGCCATTTTAATTTTCATGGCGCTCAATTTATTGGTTTTTATTTTATAGGACGACACTTTATGGGTCAGATAGTTGGTATAGCCATCGTTTGGTTTATTATCGAGATGCTACTGTGGTATTTGCTTGCTCAATTTATGAGCGGCTGGTGGGTGTTTATGTGGTTTATTATCGCTGCAGTTATCGGTATCTCTTTGATGCGCAAAGGTATGGCTGCTCTTAATCCAATGGCACAGCAAATGAAAGCTGGTGGCATGATGAACCCTGCGATGCGTCCGCCAGAGACCACGATGATTAAGAGTATCGCGATGGCAGCTGCTGGTATTTTATTGCTTATTCCTGGGGTACTTAGTGACTTGATGGCGTTGTTGGTAGTATTGCCACCTGTGCAGAAAAAGCTAAAAGACTTTGCCAATAACTATGTCATGAATAATCAGCAGAAAATGATGGAAATGATGGCCAAGCAGATGGGTGGTCAAATGGGCGGCGGTCAAAACCCATTTGGCGGGGCTGGTGGCATGGGCGGTCAAAACCCGTTCGGTGGCGCAGGTGGCATGCATGGCCAGAATCCATTCGGTCAACAGCAGCAAAACCCATTTGGTGATGTGTTTAAACAGCATACTACGGTTGATGGTACTGCCAAAAACATCCCTAAAGATGTAAAAAAGATTACTAAATCTGCTAATGACGAATAACTATTTAGTTAAATCATAAGCATAAAAAAAGCCCCTCTCGTCGATGACGAAAGGGGCTTTTTAGTGGTAGTAAATAAATTATAAGAAATATATTTACTAACCGAATGAAACAACCGAAGTGCCGCTGTAAGATGGTGACCCATGAACCGTGAAGTTCAGGGCGGATGCGTCATCATCTCTGCAGGTTTCCTGATACACCGCAAGCGGTGCAGGCATACACAATGAGACAATAGGTACCACATCCTGGTAAAGCATTATCGGCTCAGGGAATAAACATCTACTAGCCAACACTTCAGAATAGTTTTATCTTAACCAATGAAAAGAGTGATTGCAAGTCTGAATTACAGATTGATACGTAGCTTGGTTGGTTGGCCGCACTTATATTGTCTTATCTAGAAAAAACGTCATAAGATAACCCTATAAAATTATTCATAAACTCACGAAAAATGCTCAGTTTTTCAGCTATTTCAAGATGTGTGTTAATATAGAGGGCTTTATATTCCCTTACACAGCATTATAGGCGTTCATTCACTCGAGGAGCGGTAATATATGACCAGTACCCAACAAGCATCAGACTCTATTGATAATAATAAAACACAGCTTAGCAATAACCAAGACGGTGCACAGAATAAAAAAATACCGCATGTCTTGATGATATTGGACGGCTTTGGTCATCGTGAAGAAGATAAAGATAACGCCATCGCTGCTGCCAATATGCCAAATTTAGACAAGATTTATCAGCAATATCCTCATGGGCTTATTTCAGCTTCAGGGGAAGATGTTGGTTTGCCAGATGGTCAGTTTGGTAATTCAGAAGTCGGTCACATGAATTTAGGGGCGGGGCGTGTTCTTTATCAGGACTCAACACGTATCTCAAGTGAGCTTGCCAATCGTGATTTTTATAAAAACGAAGCATTGGTCGATGCGGTAAAAGCGGCTAATGAGCGTGGCGGTAACGTCCATATTATGGGCTTGCTCTCCGATGGCGGTGTCCACTCACATCAAGACCATATCGAAGGTATGTGTCACTCAGCATTGGTCCATGGTGCCAAGAATGTCTTTATTCATTGTTTCTTAGATGGCCGTGATACCCCGCCTAAATCTGCTGATAAGTACATCAATCGTCTGCGTGACTATATTGATAAGTTGAATGCTCATTACGAAGGTGGCCACGTACAGATTGCAAGTATCATCGGACGCTACTATGCAATGGATCGCGACAATCGTTGGGATAGAGTGCAAAAAGCCTATGAGCTGATGACTGAAGGTAAAGCTGATCGTCTATCGACACGGGCAGATGGCGCTGTCCAAGCTGCTTATAAAGCGCGTGAGACCGATGAGTTTGTCAGTCCAACGACCGTAATTGGACGTGATGAAGTGCCATATACTGTTAATGATAACGACGCACTTATTTTTATGAATTTCCGTGCTGACCGTGCTCGTGAGCTTGCCCAAGCGTTTGTCTTGCCAGATCATGAGTTTTCTGGATTTGCGCGCCAAAAACAGCCAAAACTGGCGGCGTTTGTGATGCTAACTAAGTATTCAGATGTCCTAGCTGATAATCCAAAAACCAGCATTGCTTACTACCCAACATCTTTGGCCAATACATTGGGAGAGTACTTGCAGGATCAAGGAAAAACCCAGCTACGTATCGCTGAAACTGAAAAATATGCGCATGTGACGTTTTTCTTTAGTGGTGGCCGAGAAGAAGAGTACCAGGGCGAGACCCGTATATTAGTGCCATCTCCAGACGTTGCAACTTATGATCTACAGCCTGAGATGAGCGCGCCTGAAGTCACTGATAAATTAGTAGAAGCAATTGAGTCTGGTAAGTATGATGTATTGGTGGTCAATTATGCCAATGGTGATATGGTTGGACACACAGGTATCTTTGATGCAGCGGTAAAAGCGGTAGAAGCTTTGGATGTATGTGTTGGCCGTATCGAGTCAGCGGTGCGTGCTGCTGGTGGTGACATGCTTATCACAGCCGATCATGGTAACTGCGAGCAGATGCAAGACTATGAAAGTGGTCAAGTACATACACAGCATACGACAGAGCATGTACCATTAATTTACGTAGGTGAGCAAAAGCTGCAAGTACGCCGTGGCGGCAAACTTAGTGATGTGGCGCCGACTATTTTATCACTAATGAATGTCGACGCCCCTGCTGAGATGACAGGTGAGAGCTTATTGGTTCCAGCAGTCTAAGCCAGTCGAGTTAAACCACAGTACTTGAATGACTGTGGTTTATACTGACTTGACAGCTGTACCAGAAGATATCAAAAAGGAAAGGATAACCTATTATCCTTTCCTTTTTTTGTGATACATTTTACTTAATTTACTTGCAATACTATGCTAGTTCGAAATATGCGTTTGGTGCTATCTTATAAATCGCTATATAACGATAAATTCGTATTCTCTATTATTCAAATGAGTTCTTTTATGCAGCCTATTTCTTTTGCACGTTCTTTTTTATCCAAAGGGTTAAGTAAATCAGTAGGGAAGGCATCAGCCACATCTACGGTCTTGCAGCCTGCAATTTTAATAGGTGTGCTTGGTTGTGCGATTAGCGTAAATGCACAAGCAGCAGTGGGAGCTTCTACAAATAATGATAATCCTACGAACGGTCTACAGCTCATCAGTTTGAATGCAGATGAGATAGCGGATGAAAACGACGCTGATAATTTATCTAACAACGACGCTGATAATTTATCTAACATTGCTGATATGCTAGATGTCGCTGATGAGCCAGATGACTCGATAGATAGTGTGCCAGATGAAAGCGCGCTAACGGATGATGCCGATGATATTGATACGGAGATTCCAGCAGAAGTTGCACAAGTATCGCTAAATGCTATCTCTCCTGAGACGCTAAAGACATTTGTGGCTGTTGTAGATTTAATACGTCGTCAATACGTCGATGCGGTCAATGACGAAGAGTTATTTAGCAATGCGATGAGCGGTATGCTGACCAAACTTGACAGCCATGCTGAGTTTTTGGACGCAGAAGCTTATGAGAACCTGCGTGCTTTTACTGAGGGTGATGTTGGTGATATTGGTATTAAAGTTAATTACCAGCCAGAGGCGGGGTATTGGGTCGTGACAGAGGTTATCGATGATTCACCTGCAGACAAAAAAGGCATTGCAGTTGGTGATTATTTGCATCAGGTTGATGAGTTTAAGCTAGATGAAGGGCGACAGGTCAATGACGTTGAGCAGCTCTTAACGGGTATTGCCGGTACGCAGGTAGATATTGTTACTTCCAAAGCTGGCCGCCGTAAGCACACAACGACGTTGCAGCGTAATAATAGTCATCCGCAGATTATCGAGACCAAACTGGTCGATGGTATTGCCATTGTCAAATTACCGGCGTTTCAAAACAACAGCCGTGAAAAATTACTAGAAGGCTTAATTAACCTAAATGCTCCGATATCAGGAATTTTACTAGATATGCGTGATAATCCAGGTGGCGTACTGACATCAGCAGTGAGCGTGGCCAGTTTATTTATGGATGATACCGATGTGGTGCAGGTGCAAGCACGTCAAAATAAATCAAGCGTACTATCGACCCAAGGTGATGCGATACTTAAACCTTTGCCTTTAGTGGTATTACAAAACCGCTATTCAGCATCAGCGGCAGAGGTGCTTGCCAGTAGTTTACAAGCACAAAAACGCGCTACTATTATCGGTGAGGTCAGCTATGGTAAGGGTTCAGTACAATCGGTCATACCGCTAAATGATGAGCAAGCCGTCAAATTGACTGTGGCCAATTATATGACGGTAGCAGGCAAACAAATAGACGAGATCGGCGTAGAACCTGATGTGACTTTATCAGGCAGCGAGAACACGTGGGAGCAGCAAGCATTAGAAATAGTAAAGGCGCGCGCGCTTGGTTCTGGCATTCGCTTTGTTAGAAAAAATGCTACGAAAGAATAGAATTTCGTAGCAATTAATTAACAGCACATACCATTCAACGCTTAAAAATATTTGATGATGACGTTCAAAAGAAACTAGTCGAACGCATCTTCAGAAATTTCGAGCTTTTTCATACGGTAGCGTAAAGAGCGAAAGGTGGTTCCTAATAATTCAGCTGCTTGGGTTTTGTTCCAGCCAGTTTGTTTGAGTGCCGTGATAATCAGCTGCTTTTCTTGTTCCTGCAAATAATGCTCTAACCCTTGAGGCGGTAATTGACCGTCGAACAATTCTGGTAAACCTGATATGTCTTTAGAAGTTTCTTGTTGGGCGGTGGAGTCAAGGAGCGACTCTTCGTCATGAGTACTTGCTACGTTGGTTGACGAACTATCATTACTAGTTGACGAATGCTGAACCATTGAAGGGTAGTGGTTGGTGTTAGTACGATAAGGATGTAAATTGGTTGCCTTTTGCTCAACCTGCGTCGCTATATTGCGACTAGATTGAATGACTTGCTCACCGTCTTTTGTAGATTGGTCTGTAGATTGAACGTCTATTTGATTCTCTAAGTTACGGGCAAGTAGCTCAGAGCTATCGATAGCTGAGCTATGATTTTGCTCTTGTGTATTTACAAGCTCAGTTTCAATGTCAGGAAGACCTAAGTGACTAACATCAATGTATGAGGTTTCAGCTAACGTAACTGCACGCTCCAATAAGTTGCGTAGTTCACGGACATTACCCGAAAAATCGTGGCGTTGTAAGCGTTCGCAGGCTTCCATCGTCAATGACGGCGGCGACTCTAATTGCCAGTCATCAGCAATCATAGCCAAAAAGTGGTCTGCTAATACAGGAATATCATCACGGCGTGTGTTAAGCGTTGGAAGCTTTAGCTCAATGACATTGATGCGATAATATAAATCTTGTCGAAATGCACCATCTTGTACCAATTGGCTCAGGTCCTTGTGAGTGGCAGACAAAATGCGGATGTCTACTGGAACTTCTTTTGTATCACCAATTGCCCTTACTGTTTTTTCTTGAATGGCACGTAACAATTTAACCTGCATGGCTAAAGGTAAGTCTGCCACTTCATCTAAAAATAACGTGCCGCCATTGGCTTGCTGGAATAACCCTTGTTTATCAGCGACAGCCCCTGTAAAGCTGCCTTTTTTATGACCAAAAAACTCCGACTCCATTAACTCCGATGGTATCGCACCGCAGTTCACTGGTACAAAGCTGCCATCACGCCGTGGACTTAAATCATGGATCAATCTGGCGACCACTTCTTTACCTGTGCCAGAAGCGCCCGATAAAAACACAGGTGCCTGTGAGCGTGCTAGCTTTAAAATAGTATTTTTGAGGGGATGCATGACAGCAGAATTACCAATCAATCTACTATCTAGCATTTTTTGTTCAGGAGAGCATTCCGGTGCGGCCTGTATTTCGCTATCCTGATGAATAACTTTTAGGGCATTCTCTACCAGTTGGCGCAAACGTGGTAGTTCCAGCGGCTTATTGACAAAATCGAAGGCACCGAGTTTTAATGCCTCAATAGCTAAATCCATGCTGCCATGAGCCGTAATCACCGCTATTGGAATATTAGAGCTATTGCTAATTTCTTTTACCAGCTCAAGTCCCGAGCCATCTGGCAGTTTTAAATCCGTCAGACAAAAATCGTAGTCATTGTCTTGCCAAAACGTTCTTGCTTGCGACAATGTATAAGCCACATCACTTTTGATACCCATTTTAGTCAGGGTAATTTGCATCAATCGACATAAATCTACTTCATCATCGACGACTAGCGCGGTTGTTGTCATACATCATCTCATCGTATTTTATGGCTATAAAATCAATAGCTGGGTCTAAATGGGTGTAATAGCTTTTAAAGGGCAAATTTAGGTAAGATTTTCTTCGATAGTTTGAAATTTATTATCAGATTTAATAGAAGGTACAATTAACCGAAAACATGTTTTCTCATGTTCAGGAATGTAGAGTAAACGCGCTTGATTTGCTTCACAAAATGCTTGTGATAAATAGAGCCCCAGTCCTGTACCAGCTTTATCTGTTGTAAAAAACGGATCAAACAAAAGTTCTAAATTTCCAGCACTAACACCATTACCATTATCTAATATATCGATTATAACATCGTTGTCTGCGCAGTAAATGTCGATTTCCACATAAGCGTGGGGATGAGCATAGCTGCTATAACGCAAGCCATTGTTGATTAGGTTGATTAATATCTGCTCTAACTGATGAGTATCAAATGATATGATGGGTTTGGTTTTGATTCGTAGAAAAATGTCGTGTCCTTGAAAGTAATTCTCCAAAAACGATGGCATCCATTCAGCCAATTCGAGCACCTGCTGGGTAGCCGTCTGCTGACGAGACAGCTTTAAAATATCCTCAATGATACGGTTTACACGTTTTGTCTGTGAAAATATCATCTCATAAAGCTCATGGTTGCCGGTTATGGCAGTATTCGATTCACTTGTTGATGCACTGCCATCTTCCATTTGTTCTGCAACATCTTCCATTAATAGCTGACTGGCTTGCGATATCGCTGCTAATGGGTTTCTGATTTCATGGGCAATACTGGCAGTTAATTGCCCTAAAGAAGCCAGTTTCAACTGTTGAGCACTGGCTTGCTCACGGCGTAAGTCTTCTAATATGACAAGTTTGCTATCGTCTTTTAGTGGAATAATCTGTACGCGTAATTTGCCAAATATTGAGGCATTTGCCACAGCTGGCACATCGTAGGTAAAAGCGCGTGACTGCCCAGATGCTACCGACAAGCAGGCATTAAACAACTGTGAATGCTGTTCATTGAGTTGCTGCTCAAAATTAGAGAGAAGTGCTTTGCTATGAGTCTCTTTCACATCTTCAAGGGTATTCTGTGCTGTGACAGGCGTGACAAGTGATAGACTCAGCAACTGATGTGCGGCAAGATTTGCTAAGACAACATGTTGCTTATCGATAACGATAACACCATTCACCATCTGCGTGATAACCTCTTGATTAATCACGTTGAGTCGCTCAACTTCCTTAGCATGGTTTGCCGCGACCTTTTCAAGCTGTACCAATCGCTGAGAGATAGACCAACTCAAACCGCCCACTGCTAAAAAACTCGCTGACATCAGTAGCGCATCACCTAGATTGGCTAGACTCATGCTATTAGCAATAGCGTAAAAAAATTGCTGATAAATAACGAGAATGATGGCAAGTAAAGTAATAACCAATGCTTGTGAGCCATGTAGTAGCATAAAGCTAGCCGCGACGACCACCATGTATAGCATGGTTAGCTGCAAGTCAGGGTTGCCTGTCGTATAGAGCAGCAGGCTTAGTATAATAACGTCTAAGGCCAGTCCGAATGCCAATTGGCGGCGCATATGTTTTCTAACAACATAAAATAATCCAAGCAGTATCAAACTTAACAGTACATAGAAGCTTAGAGTCGTTTGTTGTAAAAAACTCGGTAAAGAAGTGCCATCACCTGTACGAGCACTAATGTATAGCATGAGCATAGAGAACAGGCTAACAACGAAGCGATAGCTGCTATAGATCAGCCCCAACTTACGCAACTGCGGCAGAGGAAGCGTATCGTCATGATGTAAATAACGAGTAATGGCAGAGCTAAGATTGGTAGCAGGGTTCATAAACTGGCCGTAATAAAATAAACGCTAAAATGGTTTATGGTTGAATCAGACCATGGCGAATGGCCAAATGAGTTAATTTAACATCACTATCAACCCCAACTTTTTCATAAATACGATAGCGATACGTATTAATGGTCTTGACGCTAACAAACAATTGATCGGCTATTTGCTGAGGACTCTGACAATTAACAACCATCATGGCCACTTGTTTTTCTCTGTCACTCAATAAGTCAAAAGGTGAGTTGGCATTATCAGATAATAGAACATCTGCTAACTGTTCAGCGACATCTTGACTGAAGTAACGACCTCCCTGATAAATCTTTTTGACCGCACGTATCATTTCATCAAGCGGCGTGCCTTTGGTAATGTAGCCATTAACACCTGCTTTAATTAGCATTGAGGGATAGGGCTGTGCAGACATACTACTGACCGCCAAAATCTTGATACCCATATCAAGTTGTATCAGACGTTTGGTTGCTTCAAGCCCGCCAATATTCGGCATGTTGACGTCTAGCAAAATCACATCAGGATGTAATTGTTTGGCTTGTTTGATAGCCATATCACCGCTGTCTGCTTCACCTACCACTTCAATATCGGGGCTGTCTGACAACATACGGCTAATACCCATCCGTACCAAATCATGATCGTCTACCACTAATACTTTAATCATAACCATACTCTTTATTGATTGTCAGAATGAACGCTTTATTAGGTTCAAATAGTATAAAAAACGAACATACTTCAACTGTTATTTTTATCTTTGTATATCCAAAATACCGCTGATTAATATAACAAAATACGAGTAATCATAACATTCGAAGTTAAATTATATTGCTGCAGTGTGAATTGATGTTTCTAGAATATAAATTGGTTGTAGTAAAGTTTGAATGAAGCCAAAAAAAACTACTAAATCAGTTTGATAGATTAAACTTAAATGTAAACCATGATACACTAAAAATACAAAAGCTCTATGTGAGTACTTACAAACACATCTATAAACGCTACGTACGTTTTTGGCGTCAGACAATATGTAACTGGCGTAATAGCGACAGCAGGAGGCATAATGAAGCAACTACCATTAACCAAACAGCAATTGATCGCTGCTATGATTTCATTGAGTTTGGGCAGTGTTGCACAAGCCGCACTTACAATTAATGGTAGCACTGACACTGCCTCTAGTGCACGCCTGAGTTGGGGCGGCGCTGATAGTTTGTCTGAAGCTCGTAACATAATGTACAAGTCTAATGGCTCTGCTATTAAGAAAGTCGATAATGGCTACGGCACTACCAACATCACGAATACTAATAGTTTTGCTAGTAGTAATAACACCAATAGTGCTCGCTACAATACGACTTATCGTGGGGCTTTCGGTAGTAGCGATATGATTCCGATTAGCACTGATTCACGTAGTGTTGCGGTGATCGACGCTGAAACTGGCGAATCTATCTACGAAAAAGATGCTGATATCGCGCGTCCCATGGCCAGTATTACCAAAGTTATGACGGCTATGGTCGTATTGGATGCAGGCCTTGATATGCGTGAAGAAATCACGCTTGATCCAGAAGATTTCGTTGGTCCCAAGCGTGCAAGCTCGCGTTTGAAATCAGGTGATCGTTTAAACCGTGCTGAGATGCTATTAATGGCGTTGATGAAGTCTGAAAATCCAGCAGCGAAGAGTCTAGCGCGTAATTACCCAGGTGGCTATGATGCCTTTATGCGTGCAATGAATCGTAAAGCGCAAGACTTGGGTATGAATACGGCGTTTTTCGGCGATCCAACTGGACTTGATAAGCGTAACGTAGCTTCGTCAAAAGATTTGGTTAAGATGGTACGTGCCGCTGGTAACTATGATGTGATTCGTCGTTTTTCTACCACTAAGAGCTATGACTTTTTTGTCTCAAACTACTCAAGTGGTAACCGAACCTATAAAGCCAGTAATACCAGTACGTTGGTCCGTGACGGCAGCTATCCAATCGGTATCTCTAAGACAGGCTTTATCAATGAAGCCGGACGTTGTGTGGTAATGGAAACTCGGGTCAATAATCGTCCTGCAATTATTGTTATCTTAGGAGCAAACAGCTCAGCAACACGTTGGGGCGATGCTAAAAATATCTTAAATAGTTTGGCTACACGCCGTACAGTATAAGCTATCTGTTCTAAATGTATAAAAAAGCTGTTATATCATATAACGGCTTTTTTATTGTGTTGAATTTAAGAATTAAGGATACACGCTATGAGTCGTTCATCATTCTCCTCAGTTATGCCTAAGCTATATTTGTTGACCAACGATGATGAATTTGAGCTGTTATATCAAAAGCTAGAAGCAGCCTTATCGACAGGATTAATTGCGCTATTACAAATTCGTCGTAAGCAAGTTCTTAGTCTACCTGATGGAGCTTTGAAGCTTTTTGATGAGGCGCAAAGAATCGTTGAGTTAGCTAAAACGTATAACGTGCCAGTTGTTATTAATGATGACGTGAAGTTGGCCGAAAAGCTTGGCGTTGGGGTACACCTTGGTCAAACAGACGGCAGTATCGGTGATGCTCTACAGTCTCTATCACCGCATCAAATCATCGGTCGTACCTGCCATGGTGATGTAGCGCTGATTAAAGAAGCAAAAAATGACGGCGCAAGTTATGCTGCGATGGGTGCTGTATTTACTTCTACAACTAAGCCAAATGCTAATATCATTTCGCGTCAGCAGCTTGTGGAAGGGTGTCAGCAAGGCATACCAATATGTGTGATAGGGGGGTTAACCGCAGAAAATGTCTCAGAGCTGGTAGATTTGCCCATTGCGCTTGTGGCAGTAGTCGGGGATATCATGGATCTACCAGTAGCAGACATAGCTCAGCGCTGTCACCAATGGCAGCAGGCATTTTCTAGATGGAAAATACCTACTTGAAACATGCTTTTTAGAGAAGTTTTAGAGTAGCAATAGTCTTACAATATAGTATTAATATGACAGTGCTACTCAGCGTGTTCCATACATAAGGTAGCATAGGGCAGCGCTTCTAAGCGTTGCTCTTCGATCTGTTCACCGCAGACTTCACACTCGCCATAAGTACCATTTTCAATCCGACCTAATGCATTTTCGACATAGATTAAGCTTTGACGTGCCTCACTCATCAAATTTTTACGCATGTCATTTTGACGATAGGATATAGCCTGATCTTCCCAGTGTTCATTGAGATCATCTTGCGGATTCTGAATATGATCTTCTATCTTATCAATTCGAGATTCGTACTCATCTTTTAATTTTAATAGGTTTTGTTTAGCAGTGTCTAAGTTGATGCTCATTATTTTCTCCTAATGGATTATTTTTATTGTCAATGTTTCTATCATAAAGAGCTTGACTGCTGAGTACCACCACGAAATGTTACGGTTTATTGACTATGCTTAAAGCTAGCAACTTCAGTTGTTGCCATCGAATAATGGTCTTAAGATAGGGGCTCAATATTTAAAATGTACTGAAATTTGTGTCAGGTTGCTTGTGAGACTGCTGTAGAAAACTGGTAGAATACACCGCCGCTGAATTCTGCTTACTTGATCGACTCACCAGAGTGGTCTGATAAGTGTCAGAGCCAAGCGTTAAAAAATATTAAAAAGCAATAAAGCTGATAGTTACTATATAGCACGGGTATAAAATAGCTTGGCTATATGGCAGGCGAGCGAGAGTGCTACAAAATAGTAGATTGATCGAGCTTAGCACTGAATCTGATTTATATAGAGCTGACTATAATGGTCATATCAGTAACGACAGTAATCGCAAATTAACAGATATATTGATGCATAGGAGCAGGTAATGAAT
Organism: Psychrobacter sp. 4Bb; assembly: GCF_002836735.1. Classification (GTDB taxonomy): domain Bacteria; phylum Pseudomonadota; class Gammaproteobacteria; order Pseudomonadales; family Moraxellaceae; genus Psychrobacter. The sequence continues at coordinate 12,173 of NZ_PJAS01000039.1, forward strand.
TTTTTGCGTATGAGTGAGTTGAACTTAACGGATAAAGTGGTCTTGATTCGAGAAGATTTAAATGTACCTATTAAAGACGGTAAGGTCACGAGCGATGCGCGCTTGCAAGCCAGTCTTCCTACCATCAAGATGGCGCTCGAAAAGGGCGCTGCGGTAATTGTTTGCTCACATTTAGGCCGCCCAACAGAAGGCAATCCTGAAGCTGTATATTCATTGGCACCGGTTGCTGATTATCTGACGGAAAAATTAAGCTCGCAACTATCGACACCTGTACGTCTTAATACTGATTACCTCACCCAAGGTGCCAATGTAAAATCTGGCGAAGTGGTTCTATTAGAAAATGTACGCTTCAATGACGGTGAAAAGAAAAATGATGCCACGCTAGCGAAAAAGTACGCTGATTTGTGCGATGTGTTTGTGATGGATGCTTTTGGTACAGCGCACCGTGCACAGGCATCAACAGAAGGCGTTACACAAGCAGTGCGTCAAGCAGACAAAACTGTGTGTGCAGGGCCATTGTTAGCTGCTGAGCTTGATGCTTTGAGCCTAGCACTTGAAACACCAGCACAGCCAATGCTTGCTATCGTTGGTGGGTCAAAAGTATCAACCAAATTAGAAGTGCTACATAGCTTGGCTGAAGTTTGCAAACAGATTATCGTTGGTGGCGGTATTGCTAACACTTTCTTAGCAGCACAAGGTCACAGTGTTGGCGCCTCATTGTACGAAGCAGACTTGCTCGATACTGCACGTGACATTATGACCAAGACTGAAATTCTACTGCCTGAATACGTCGTAGTCGCTGATAAAAACGACATCGATTTTGCTGACTTTACTGGCTCATTGCAAAAGGCTACCGCAACGATCAAATCAGTTGATGCGATTGGTGACAATGACATGATATTGGACATCGCACCAGAAAGTGCAAAGCAACTTGCTGATGCTATTATCAATGCAAAAACTATTTTGTGGAATGGTCCAGTGGGCGTATTTGAGGTCGATGCTTTCGGGCAAGGCACACAGATATTAGCTACTGCTGTAAGAGACAGCGATGGTTTCTCTATCGCGGGCGGCGGTGATACGTTAGCGGCCATCGATAAATATCAGGTTGCTGACGGTGTGAGCTATATGTCAACGGGTGGCGGTGCGTTTTTAGAGTTTGTAGAAGGTAAAGTACTTCCGGCAGTCGCTGCACTGCAAATAGATGCCTAACTAATTAACGATACTCTGTAGCTTAGTAACATTAGACGTACAACTAACTTTAAATAACTAAGGTAGTCTGTAAAAATAATATTTTGGCTGTTGATTTGCTTGTTTTTATTGACATAAGTAAGCGCAATAGCCATCGATTATTATTAAGCAGTAATTATTTATTTATATACTGAAAATTATTATTGCATGTCTGATTCGCACTCTATAAAATAGCGCGACCATGTATTTTGACATGCATTATTTACGAGAGGTTTATTATGTTAAAACGTCATTTATTACTTGTTAGCGTACTTGCTGGTACCTTTGCAATCACTGCATGTAGCCAACAAACAGAAGAAAACACTGAAGCTGCTGTTGAATCTGCTGGCGATGATGTTGCTGCAAACGCTGAAGCTGCTGCCGCTGAAACAGAAGCTGCTGCTGCTGAAGCTGAAGCTGCTGCTCAAGACGCTGGTACTGAAGTTGCCGAAGGCGCTGACACTGCTGGTGCAGCTGCGACAGACGCTCTAGAAAACACTGGCGATGCTATTGCTGAAAGCACTAACACAGCGGTTGAAAATACTGCTGAAGCTGTCGCTGATGGCGCTAACGCTGTTGCTGATGGCGCAAATGATGTTGCAGTTGATGCAGAGCAACAGTACTAAGCTACGCGATAACTAAGCACTATAATGACTGATTTGCTGGGATGCTATTGATAGATAATCATTGGTAAATAATCTATAAAAACGGTCATTGCTTTATAAGCCTCAAAATACTAGAAAAGCCTTGGTGATTGCCAAGGCTTTTTGCGTTGTATGTCATTGTGGCAGTTTATAAAGTAACAGTTTATAAAAGTTAAACTGACATCAAGAGACAGTATAGACTGACAAATAGTCGGTCAACTGCTACGAAGACAGAACAATTTTTGCTATAATCACCGCGTGGTAATCATATCCAATATCATTCAGACTTTTACTAGCTTATATACGGTCAGTGTGGTCGAATATACAGTGAAATGATTGCTATCAAGCTATTTTTTAAAATACTATTCAAAATCCAATCAGAGAGCGTCTTATGGCCCTAATATCCTTACGTCAACTTCTAGATCATGCCGCTGAACACAGCTATGGTGTTCCTGCCTTTAACGTCAATAACTTAGAGCAAATGCGTGCAATCATGATGGCTGCGGATGCTTGTGATTCACCTGTTATTGTCCAAGCTAGTGCAGGCGCACGTAACTATGCAGGGTCAGCATTTTTACGTCATTTGATTATCGCTGCGATCGAAGAATGGCCGCATATTCCAGTAGTGATGCATCAGGATCATGGCATGTCACCAGCTATCTGCCAACGCTCAATTCAATTAGGTTTCTCATCAGTGATGATGGACGGCTCACTTGGTGAAGATGGCAAAACGCCAATGGACTACGATTACAATGCTAGCGTCACGCGCGAAGTTGTTAAGATGGCTCATGCTTGCGGTGTCTCTGTAGAAGGCGAAATCGGTTGCCTAGGTAGTCTTGAAACTGGTATGGCTGGTGAAGAAGATGGTTCTGGCGCTGAAGGCGTATTGGATCATGAGCAGCTTTTGACCAGTGCTGATGAAGCTGAGCAGTTTGTAAAAGATACCAATGTCGATGCGTTAGCGATTGCTATCGGTACTAGTCATGGTGCCTATAAGTTCACACGTCCACCGACAGGCGATATCTTGTCTATTGAGCGCGTAAAAGAGATTCATGCCCGTATTCCTAATACTCATCTTGTTATGCATGGTTCTTCATCAGTGCCACAAGAATGGCTAAAAGTTATTAATGAAAATGGCGGTGATATCGGCGAAACTTATGGTGTGCCAGTTGAGCAAATCGTTGAAGCAATAAAACATGGCGTACGTAAAGTAAACATCGATACGGATTTACGTCTGGCATCAACTGGTGCTATCCGCGAATTCCTTGCAAAGAATCCAAGTGAATTTGATCCGCGTAAATACTTCAAAGCGTCTATGGTAGCGATGTCAGATATCTGTACCAATCGTTTTGAAGCGTTCGGCTCTGCAGGTCAAGCACATAAAATTCGTCCAACCAGTCTTGAAGGTATGGTAAATTTTTACCAATAAGACTGTGTTGTAGAACGTAGTTGTTAATCATGAAGTAGCAGCTGATTTTATAATATTTTACATAAGAGGTCGTAAATAATGATTGGATTGATTACCGGACAGGTGCAGTACTTGATGGCACCGACGGCTTGTATCATGACGACCTCTGGTGTGGGTTATGATATCGAACTGCCATTGCCTTCGTTTTGTCAGTTACAGCTTAATGAACAAGCCAGCATTTGGACACATTTCCATGTTCGCGAAGATGCCCAGTTGCTCTACGGCTTTATCGATCGAAAAGAACGCGATGTTTTTCGCCAGTTAATTAAAATTAACGGTGTTGGTGCAAAAATGGCCTTGGCGATGCTGTCTGCAATGTCAGCAGCTGAGTTAAAAATGCATGTTGAGCAAGAGTCGGAGATGGCATTAACTCGTATCCCAGGTATCGGTAAAAAGACAGCGCAACGTTTATTGATTGAGCTAAAAGACAAGTTAAAGAATATCGACGTTGATAGTGGCTCGTTTGAATTGACACCTCAGGAAACTACGATTTCTCACGAAGGCAGTATCATCGCTGAAGTGGAAGGCGCGTTGATTAGCTTGGGCTACAAAGAAAAAGAAGCTCAGCTAGCGATCAAAGCTGCTAAGAGTAAAGGAGATACTTTTGCTGATACTCAAGGCTTGTTAAAAGCTACTTTACAGCAGTTATCTGGCTTTTAATTTATATTAACTAGCCATCTATCGATGACAACCACATAGTATATTAAATTAATAAGCGACATTAAATGTCGCTTATTTTCGTTTTAGTGCTCGCTTAATAAGGTTTTGCATGACTTATGCGCAGCGTTTAGTTATGCTATTTGTTAACTAATTTTTTAATATAATGATAAATTCTATGACGCAAGATCGTTTAATTAATCCGCTAGAAGGTGCAAGTGACGCTCCTGATGCCAATATCCGACCAGCATTATTGGCTGAGTATATTGGTCAGCCGGTGGTACGTGAGCAGATGGAAGTGTTCATCGGTGCTGCTCGTGGCCGTGACGAAGCGCTAGATCACACACTTATATTTGGTCCACCGGGTCTTGGCAAGACGACCCTCGCCAATATTATCGCTCGTGAAATGGGTGGTAATCTGCGTTCTACTTCAGGGCCTGTGCTTGAGCGCCCAGGAGATTTGGCAGCCATGCTGACCAATCTAGAAGCAGGTGACGTGCTGTTTATTGATGAAATTCACCGTCTGAGCTCGGTGATTGAAGAGATACTTTATCCAGCAATGGAAGATTTCCAATTGGACATTATGATTGGTGAAGGGCCTGCTGCGCGTTCTATCAAGCTTGATTTGCCACCGTTTACCTTGGTAGCAGCAACGACGAGAGCAGGACTGTTAACCTCACCACTACGTGACCGTTTTGGGATTGTACAGCGCCTTGAGTTTTACAATATTGCTGATCTAACGACGATTGTCAGTCGCGCAGCACGTCTAATGCGTGTACCAATGAGTGAAGACGGGGCTGTAGAGATTGCGCGCCGTGCACGTGGTACACCAAGGATTGCTAACCGCCTATTACGCCGTGTGCGTGACTATGCTGAGGTAAGAGGCGACGGTAGTATTAATGGCGCGATTGCAGGTAGTGCGCTAGATATGCTGGCAGTGGATAGACGCGGTCTTGATCATCTAGACAGACGTTATATCGAAATATTGCACGAGCGCTTTGACGGTGGTCCTGCGGGTGTTGAAGCAGTGGCAGCAGCGATGGCTGAAGACCGTGGTACGCTTGAAGATGTGATTGAGCCGTATCTGATTCAACAAGGTTATGTGCTGCGAACTGCTCGTGGCCGCGTACTGACACAGATGGCAATAGATCAGATGTTATAGTAATCAGTATTTAACAAAAAGAATGCGCCTGCTTTTGATGAGAAGTAGGCGCATTCTTTTTGTTTAAATCTAAAATTATGAAAATTTTTCTGAACTGATTGAGTAAAAATAAATCTGATTTCTAAGCTAAAATTCGCCAAACAACTACCAAGACCGCCAGTATATAAAATATAGGTGATAGCCAGCCGATAACTTGCGTAGCGATAGCGATAAATATAGCAAACCCTGCCAGTGCCAACCAATCGCGGCGACGGTCGTTTAGCATGTCAGCGCGAATTTGCTGTATTTCCCGCAGTTGACTGTCCTGACGAGAGCCCTGTGAGGCAAGGCTTTGTAGCCCTTTATCTAATAGTTTGGGAATATCAGTGGTAGATAGGAGCATTTCAGGCAGTTGTTGGCGCAGTTGCTGTAGGTTACGCATAGGATCTAACTGCTCTTTAATCCAACTGCTTAGAATTGGCTTGGCAAGTGACCAAATGTCCAGATCAGGATATAAATCACGACCGAGTCCTTCCACATGGACCAAAGTTTTTAGCAAAAGCATCAGCTGCGGCGGGATACTCATATGATGTCTGCGTGCAATATCTAGAATCTGCATCAGTACGCCAGCGAAGTCGATATCATCGATTGATTTTTGTAGCATAGGGCCGACGGTACGTTTCATATCACGCATCAGGGCATGCTTATCAGCGTTTGGTGGTATCCAACCTGCACGGCTAACAATATCAACTACGGCGGTAAAGTTATTGTTCATTACGGCAAGTAACATCCGCGCCACGATGAGCTGATCATCTTTTGATAAAGTGCCCATGATGGCGCAATCAAGCCCGATATAACGTGGTTCATGACCTAAATCAACTGCTGCCATACCTGCATGTAAGGTTTGCACAGGTGGTGTCTCTACGAACACATTGCCTGGATGCATATCAGCATGAAAAAAGTTATCACGGAAGACTTGGGTGAAAAATATCGTTAGGCCTTTTTCTGCAAGCGCTGCACGGTCGTAACCTAACTGATCAAACATCTCAACTTGTGAGATAGGGACACCTTGGATACGCTCCATGACCATCACGTTTTTGGCAGCGTCATAAACTTCAGGCACATACATCAATGCTGAACCCAAGAAGTTATTACGCATTTGAGTAGTATTATCAGCCTCAAGCGTCAAATCTAGCTCGTTGAGCATGACTTGCCGATAGTCTTCGACAATATCGATGATATGAACGGCACGTGCTGCTTCAATACGCGCAGATGCCCAACTTGCCAATTCCCGCAATAGTTCAAAGTCAGAAACAATCACAGTGCGAATATCGGGGCGAACCACTTTTACCACGACTTCACGCCCATCATGTAGGGCAGCCGTATGAACTTGGGCGATAGAAGCGGCCGCTAACGGTTTGATATCGAACCGAGCAAACAAGGTTTCAATAGACTGGCCAAGACCATGTTTAGGGTGCTGAATTTGAGCGACAGCAATATCAGCGTCAAAAGGCTTAACTTTGTCCTGCAACTGAATCAATTGAGCGATAATCTCAGGCGGTACCAAGTCGCGACGTGTTGAGAGTAACTGGCCAAGTTTCAAAAACAGCGTACCCATGTCCTCAAGCGCATATTTAATCGCATTTGGTTGGTGCTTCTTGCCCCATGCTGCTGGATGCATGCGAATTAATCGCGCCAAAGGTTGCAGCTGCGGTGCTTCTTCGATAGAAAAATGGGTATCAAGGCGATACATTGCGGCGATACGCCAAAGCTCAAGTAGACGAGCGCGGTGCGATAATAGCATGGGATTAAGTACTCTAAACAAAGACGAAAATGGGGTAAGCGCTGTGCATAATCATAAATAGTGCCATCGGTAATAGCGTTCATTTATGATGGATGCAATCGGCTATTGATGAAACGAGTTATTAAGAAACTGCGCTTGCTCTTCTTTGATAGCAGCAAGTTTGGCTTCTTCACGTTCGACGTCAGCACGTAATTTTAACAATTGCTGTTTAAGATCGTTTGCTTCAGCGACCTCAATAGGGTCAGGTGTGCTATTGCCAGCCACTTCATTAGCCCAATCACTAACGTCATCAAAAGCACGTTTAGCACTATGACGCCAGCTACCTTTGAGCTGAGAGATAAGAAGGTGTAACTGGCTAGCCATTGGTTTACCAATAAACGGCTCAAGCTGTCCAGCCACGTCAGGATCAAATCCTGCCACCAGTTGTTTGAGCTGCATTAGCACCTTGTAATCACCAGCGATTGGTAGGTTGCCTTCAGCGCCACGCATCAGATTGAGCAGTTGAGCAGCATTGTCTACGGTGATGGTACAGTCTGGACGACTATGACCAAAACGTGCGCGCTCCATGCTGGCTTTTTGGCGCTCATTCACCTGGCCACTTGGCTCAAATACGCTCTCTGTCGTGACTGGCTCAAAGCGCAAACGCTCATGAGTGAACAGGATGTCTAAATGAATCTCAGGCAATCCCATATTCAGACGTAACACTTTACCTGCAAGCGGCGCTAAACCTGCTTTGGTAATCTCATCACTAGCAATGGCAATGTTAATTAGCTTTTCGGCACCAGCTAATAGAAGGACAGTCAGCATAAGGCTCTCGCATCGTTAAGTGAGCGCCTTCGCATCAGCGCATCGTGTGTTCGTGTTGGGTTCAATATGGTCTGCTAAACGTAATGATCTTGCCTATCGTACTTTATCGTTACGCTTTAAAGCCGCGATGGACAGCCACGATGCCAGCAGTCAGGTTATGATAATCGCAGTTCTCAAAACCAGCCTGTTGCATCATCTGTTTGAGTGTCTGCTGATCAGGATGCATACGAATTGACTCAGCTAAATACTGATAACTTTCAGCGTCATTAGCAATCAGTTTACCCATCACTGGCAGTGCGGTAAATGAATACAAATCATAGGCTTTAGATAGTGGCTCAAATACTGGCTTTGAGAACTCCAAAATCAAGAGACGACCACCTGGCTTTAGGACGCGATACATAGACTTTAGCGCGGCATCTTTGTCAGTAACATTACGTAGACCAAAGCTAATGGTCACTAAATCAAAGCTTTCGTCATCAAAAGGGGCTAATGTCTCAGCGTTTGCTAATACAAAATCAACGTTATTACAACCAGCATTGATTAGTCGCTCACGGCCCACTTCTAGCATCGCAGCATTGATATCAGATAGTACCACGTGGCCATTTCTACCAACTTCACGGCTAAATACTTTGGCCAAATCGCCCGTACCACCAGCAATATCAAGGACATGCTGACCAGCACGTACGCCTGATAGACTAATCGCATAGCGCTTCCATAGACGATGAATACCGAATGACATCAAGTCATTCATGATGTCGTATTTTTTGGCAACAGAGGTAAATACGTCGGCCACACGTGCTTGTTTTTCTGCTTTATTGACGGTCTTATAGCCGAAATGCGTCTGCTCATTACCATCTGTTTCAGGCGTGTGCGGATTATTGATGTCATCACGCTGATTGAATAGTGTTTGTTTTATGGTTTGCTCTGAAGTGTTTGTGCGAGTCGTTTTGTCGTTGTTTGGCATAGTTGTTTGTTGGCCTTGCGGCGTTCCAGTTGGTAGGTCTTGAACTTTAGTAAAGTCGCTACTGTCGTCACTAGCAATGCTATTATTCTTGCTCGGCACGACATTGGTTGTTTGGTTACGTAATATCTGCGCGCTAATCTGCTGATTTTGAGCAATACTATCTTTTACCAGTTTATCTTGCAAATGACCATTAGTCATTGTGGCTTGATTAAAAGGAGCGCTGCTATCTTTTGAATTATCAGTCATCATATTGTCCTAGAATTTATTTTTACGATTGTCTTTATCGGAGAAAATCGTTAAATAGTAAGCGTCAATTAGCCATTTAGCATATTGAGCTTATGATACACCAAACGCTACTGGCTTACTGCCATTATCCGAATCATGCACCTGATCAACGATTGACAGTTCGCGCTTGCAGAATGGCTCGATAAAATCGCTGACGCTTTTCAGGGGCTTCATGGCCTTAAAGCCTGCATCAATAAAGTCATAAAGTGGTTGAAAGTTATGACGATAGGCTGTGCTCTTTGCTAGTGCGAAGGCTTTTTTGAGCATAAACGAATTTAGATGCTTGTCCGTGCGATAACAGACGTCTTTTAGATTAGCAATCTGAACTCGGCGCTCGGCTTCTTCATCAACAGCGCGGTAGGCGGCTAGCATATTCTCTTCGTTTACTGGCAAATCCTGAGCAAGTAGCCACTGAGCCAAATGCAAATCTAACTCAATAGCTAAAATTGCTGCTTGGATGCCCATACTACCAGCTTCTAGAGCTGATTCTTTGGCAAGACGTTCTAACTTTTTCGCTTTTGGAAGAATACGTGCCAATTGTTTGGCTAGCATCTCGAACTCATCGCCACCATATAGTTTTGTTAAAAAGTAATCTGCCATTAACTGGTTTTTTGGCTGTTCAAATAGCTCGCGATGAGTGTGACGAATACGTACTTGTTGCCATGTTTGTACTTCATTAAGCTTGGCTTTCAATATATCATTTTGGTGATGAGGCATCGCCCAAAAACGTGTCAAATGCTGTTGTAAATCAGCTAAAGCGGTCATGGCAGTGAATCCTGTAAAAGTAAATAGGGTAATCAAATTTGAGTATAGTTGTTTTAAATATGGTGGTTCAGGGTTATAAGGTTTTCATCAACTGTTCTATCCTATACTCAAAATTGTGTTCACCTTAAAAGAAAATAATTAAGAATACAAATATCAATCTGTTACACAGCAATATTATTTACTCGATTGGCGCAGTGCTATGATTAAATGAGATGAAAATGAGCGATGAGATCAAAATATTGAGAATTGTCCTATTAATAGCTATCCCATAAGTCACTCAACGGTAAAGCAGCCCAATAACAATAATAGCGAGTGTAATCATGTCTAAAAAAAATGATACTACTGAACCAAAAGCACCACAAGCGGTAAGTACACAATTTAGTGAGCAAGTTGTGGAGCAGCGTCTAAAGCCCAATCCTTTGAGTCAGTTTTCACTGGATGAGGATTCGCTTAGATTAGCACTGGTGACAGCTCAGTATGCTTTAAAAGCCACTCGCCAGCAAACGCCGCCGACCCTCAATAAGCCAACAGGTTTGTTAGTACTAGTTAATGGGATGGAGCAGGCAGGTAAAGGTACAGCCGTTAAACAGTTACGGCAATGGGTAGATCCAAGGCTGCTTAAAGTTGAGGCAACCATTGGTCATTCGCCATTGAACTATCAACCTATTTGGCAAGCACATACTAGCGCCATGCCGCGTCATGGTGACGTCATGGTGTATTTCGGCAACTGGTATGCTGATTTATTATACAACGTCATGCGACTAGCGACATCAGAGAGTGAAAACCTTGAAGCATTATCAAATGATAAAGGTCAAACAGATAAAAATCCGCTTCCTATCGCTCGGTGGCAAGACTATCTACAGCAGCAATTGGACACGCTAAAAGCATTTGAAAAGGATCTCATTGCCAATCAAACCAAATTATTAAAATGCTGGTTTCATGTTGATATTGAAACGTTGCACAGTCGCTTAAAGGATGATGAGGCAGATCCGCAGTTTCTGTATCAAATTGACTGGAATAATAAGCAAGTCATCGAGAAGTTTAATGAGGTGGCTGCGACCTTGCTGCGTCAACAGGATGATTGGGTCATCATTGATGGTGACGATAAGTTAGAGGCCGCTGATAACTTTTGTCACTTGGTGCTACACGCTATGCAAACCGCGCTGGCGAGTAGTCAGACAGATACCAATGATAATGGCAATGGCAAGGAAACTTCAAAAAACCATTCCCAGTCCGAAAAACTGGAACTTAACTCAGATACTAAACAAAAACAGTTTGAACCTGCACCGATACCTAAGCAACTGACGTCTATTAAAGATAAAAAAATCAGTAAGTCCGACTATCGTGAGGCGTTGGCGGAGAAGCAAGCAAGGCTCGCTGAATTGTTACGCGCATGCCAAGGTCGGCATGTTGTGTTTGCCTTTGAAGGGATGGACGCTGCGGGAAAGGGCGGTGCGATCAAAAGATTGGTCGCACCGCTAGATCCTCGCGAGTATCAAATCTATAATATTGGCGCGCCGATGCTGTATGAGACTCAGCATCCTTACTTGTGGCGATTCTGGACGAGATTGCCTGACGAGCAAACCAATCGTATTAGCCGTATCGCTATTTTCGATCGTACTTGGTATGGGCGCGTGTTGGTTGAACGTATCGAAGGATTTGCGTCTCCTAATGAATGGCAACGAGCATATGATGAAATTAATCGTTTCGAGGCAGATTTGGCAGCAGCAGGAACGTTGGTTATCAAATATTGGTTAGCGATTGATAAAAAAGAGCAGCTTAAACGGTTTGAAGATCGTCAAGAAACACCGCATAAGCAATTTAAACTGACAGATGATGACTGGCGTAACCGTGATAAATGGTCAGACTATGTGCAGTCTGCAGCAGATATGTTGGCACGCACGGATACAACGACAGCGCCATGGTGTGTTATTGCGACCAATGAAAAACGTCAAGCGCGTTTAGATGTGTTAGATCATGCTGTTGAGCAGTTGTCGGCAATCACCAAAAGCAAGTAGTTGTTAGAAATGCCTAAAGTTTAAGGGCTCTTATAGGTTTATATAGCTGTATTTTTCAAGTATTTCCTAAGTAGGATGGCTCGAAACATATTCGAGTTATCCTGTCTTTTACAGAGTGTGGTCTTGTCCGTATACACTAGCAGTTACAAATCTCGCAATATCATCATGCATTATGTGCTCATATTTAATATAATAGAGCGCAAAACAGCTTCTGCTAAATAATAGTTTTAATTTAGCAATCAACGTGTTTTAGTTATTTAGTATAGATAACTTAATAATTACGACAAAAATTGTTACAATAGCTGTTAGTAGTACCACAAATATCATTAAGAAATATATAAGCCGCAAGATGCTGTAATCAGACGATTTGGCAATATCACTTGCGGCTTTGTGACATGTTGAGGGATGTATTTTCCCTTTCGCTCTAGTCGGTTTAAGACCTTCTAATCGCATGTTGTATATTTTATATATGCTACTTCATTAGATGCCGTAACAAGTACTGTGAGTAGCAGCGCAATATTATCAACCTCATATAATTTTAATCAGCTTACGCAGGACGTACTAACGTATGGGTATTAGCAGCAGTTCTACAGAGTCAGTCAAGCCAGTTGGCTCTATGAGAATAAATCTATTTTTTGCCATTTTACTGATTGCGATGACTTCCTACTTTTTGTGGTGGGGTTTAGATTACACCATGCGTCAGCAAACGACGCTATTCATCGTGGCGACCGCTTTTGGTGTCTTTATGGCATTCAATATCGGTGGTAACGATGTCGCCAACTCCTTTGGTACTTCGGTGGGTGCAGGGACGTTGACTATCCCGCAAGCATTGGGTATTGCCGCGATATTTGAAGTATCGGGAGCAGTCCTTGCAGGCGGAGAGGTTACTGATACGATTCGAAGCGGCATCGTCGATCTAGATGGTCTATCAGTGACGCCCAATCAGTTCATTTATGTCATGCTCTCCGCATTGGTTGCAGCAGCATTTTGGCTGTTATTTGCAACCAAAAAAGGTTTGCCTGTTTCGACCACTCACTCCATTATTGGCGGTGTGATTGGTAGCTCCATTGTTTTAGGTATCACGTTAGGTGGTACGGACATGGCGCTATCAACGGTAGACTGGGGAACGGTTGGAACCATCGCTATTTCTTGGGTATTGTCGCCGCTACTAGGTGGCGTGTTGTCTTATCTTTTATATGGACAAATCAAGAAAAACATCATTGAATATAATGATAAAACCGAAGCTTATATTGCGACGCTAAAAGGCAATAAAAAGGTCTTAAAGCAAAACCATAAAGAGTTTTTGGATGGTTTGACAGAGTCTGAGCAATTGGCCTATACGTCAGCGATGTTACGTGATCAGGAAATCTATAAAGATGACGATTGTGTCGTTGAAGACCTAGAAACTGATTACTACAAAAAGCTTTATGATATTGAGAATGAGCGCAGTAGCCTTGATACTCTAAAAGCACTTAAGCAATGGGTACCTATCATTGCTGCCGCAGGTGGTGCGGTGATGACTTCTCTAGTCGTCTTTAAAGGTCTAAAAAATGTTAATAGCGGCCTGACCACACTGCAGGGCTTCTTGATTATGGGTATGATAGCGGCGTTAGTATGGTTAGCGACCTATATCTATACCAAGAGTATCCGCGGTAAGCACAAAGAAGATTTGACCAAAGCGACGTTCATTATGTTTAGCTGGATGCAGGTCTTTACCGCGTCAGCTTTTGCCTTTAGTCATGGTTCAAACGATATCGCCAATGCGGTTGGTCCTTTTGCCGCCATTATGGATGTGATTCGTACTAATAGTATCGCTACTGAAGCTGCCGTGCCACCTGCTGTCATGCTGACTTTTGGTGTAGCATTAATCGTTGGTCTTTGGTTCATTGGTAAAGAAGTAATTCAAACCGTTGGTACCAATCTAGCGAAAATGCATCCAGCCTCAGGCTTCTCAGCTGAGTTAGCTGCTGCTGCTGTTGTGATGGGCGCATCGACGATGGGTCTGCCTGTATCAAGTACTCACACGCTAGTAGGTGCGGTACTGGGTATCGGTATCGTCAACAGAGATACGAACTGGAAGCTTATGAAGCCGATTGGTTTGGCTTGGATTGTGACGCTGCCTGCAGCGGCTACTATGTCAGCCATCAGTTATCTCGTATTGAGCAACATATTTTAATGCGCTGTTTTTATCAGTGAATTGTCATAATTGAGTTTTAATAACTAGGGCGTGTCTTCATTTCAAAAATGGTGGTAAAAATGAGATAAATTGCCGTCAAACAAGAAAAATAGCGCAGATAATATCGGGATATTAACCAGCTATTTGACGATGTTTGGCAAGATTTAGCCATTTTTAGCCCATTTAGATGACTATCGGGTGAATTTAAGACACGCCCTAGGTTCAACGCAATAAAAAACGCTTATCAGCATTATGCCGATAAGCGTTTTTTTAATGATGTATGAAGATTTACTCGGTACCAAATTGCTTACGTTTCTTCGCAAAAAATCTGTCCAATCTATCCATCGCATTTTCTAGGTCAAGTAAGTTAGGTAAGAACACCAGACGGAAATGGTCGGGTCTATCCCAGTTAAACCCAGTACCTTGAACCATCAATACGTTTTCTTCAACGAGCAAGTCCATCATAAAGTCCATATCATCGGTGATAGGGTAAACTTCTGGATCCATTTTTGGAAAACAGTAAAACGCGCCTTGAGGCATGGTACAAGAAATACCTTTAATAGCATTTAGACGTGAGACTGCCATCTCACGTTGCTTATACAGCCGACCCTTTTCAGAAGTCAGGTCTTGCATGCTCTGATGCCCACCCATCGCTGTTTGAATGGCATACTGTCCCTGCACGTTAGAACAAAGGCGCATGGATGCTAGCATATCTAAGCCTTCAATAAAGTCAGCTGCGTGCTGTTTGCGGCCTGATACCATCATCCAACCTGAGCGAAAACCTGCAATACGATGTGACTTCGACAAGCCATTGTAAGAGAGTACTAGCACGTCGTCAGTTAAGGTGCTCATCGGCGTATGTACATTATCGTCATAGAGAATACGGTCGTAAATTTCATCAGCCATGATGATTAAATCATGCTCTTTAGCAACTTCGATGATTTGCTTTAATAGCTCATCACTATAAAGGGAGCCTGTCGGGTTATTTGGGTTAATAACCACGATGCCCTTTGTTTTACTCGTGATTTTAGACTTAATGTCTTCAATATCAGGGTGCCAGTTGTCTTCTTCATTACAGCGATAGTGCACAGCAGTACCGCCAGCGAGATTGGCTGCTGCTGTCCAAAGCGGGTAGTCTGGCATTGGAATTAGGACTTCATCACCGTCATTCATCAACGCCTGCATGGTCATGACAATAAGCTCAGAAACCCCATTGCCCAAATATACGTCACGTACGTCAACGGCCGACAGCAATCCCTTTGATTGATAATATTGCAAAATGGCTTTGCGCGCTGAGAAAATCCCTTGCGAGTCTGAATAGCCAGTTGCCTCAGATAAGTTCATAGCGACATCACGCAAAATCTCATGCGGGGCTTCTAAACCAAAAGGTGCTGGATTGCCTACGTTTAGTTTTAATATGCGTTTGCCTTCTGCTTCCATCTTATTCGCAGTCTGCAATAGAGGACCACGAATGTCATAGCAAACGTTTTGTAATTTATCAGATTTTTTTATGGTGTTCATAGCATGACCGTTTTTCGGGTTGGTTGTCGAATTGGTTTTTGATTTTTTACTAGCGGAATAAGGTGTCGTCGATTGAGCATCAGTTATTTTAATATCTGACTGGGTGTGGGAAATCGTATCTATCTTTTGATGTTCACTGCGCTCTACAGATGATGTCGACTCGTCTGCATCAATAGCTTCATTGTTGAGGTCGCCGCGCAACAGATATCCTTCACTACAGCCCAAAATACGCGCAAGTGTAGGCAGCTTGGATGAGACAATGCCATTGGTACCGCGCTCCCAGTTTGAGATAGCACCACGGCTCACTTTTGCACCAGCGGCTGTCATGGCTTGCGCTAGCTGCTCAGCAGTAAATCCTTTGTCACGGCGCAACTGTACCAGTCGTTCCGCTTGCGTACCTTTGCCATTGTCGTCAGACATTGTTATATGAGCCTTTATCAATCAGTAAATATTCAGTGTAGAGATATATTAAACATTTTAGTTAAGCACTAATGCAAGATATTATTGCATTGATAGTTAATTTGCAAATGATTTTACAATCGGTTCAATTAGGTATTGCAAGTATATCTTGCAATTAGCATTTGGTTTATTTCTCTATATCTCTATATCTCTTATATAGAGCATAAAATGTATAGGTATTAAAATTACATCTTTACCCATCATTATCCAAAATTAATTTGCTATATTTAACTCAGTCAATCTCTTCAATCATGCTATCTATCTCACAATATAGAGAGTACTTTTCTTATATATGCCTTGAATAGTGTGCCGATAACCAACAGATAGAGCACGTCGTTCTCATAATCATATGGCGATAAAATAGTTACCGAGATTAGATAATAAATACTCGAACAAGGATAAATTATGCAAGACAATCAATTAAGCAAAGAAGAGATCAGCCAGTTGACTGAAGCTGACTGGAAAGAGCGTTTAACCGCTGATGAATATCATATTATGCGTGAGAAGGGCACTGAGCGTCCATTTACAGGTGTATATAATGATGCGACCGACGATGGCGTTTACCGTTGTAAAGGCTGCGGTGCAAGCTTATTTGACTCAAGCAATAAATTTGATGCGAGCTGTGGCTGGCCAAGTTTTGATCAAGGTATTGATAACAGTGCGATTGAAGAGCACGTCGATAACTCGCTAGGCATGACTCGCACCGAAGTCACTTGCAGCAACTGCGGCGCACATTTGGGCCATGTATTCCCTGATGGTCCTACCGAGACAACAGGCATGCGCTATTGCATCAACTCAGTATCTATCGATTTAGATAAGTCTGAGAAGTAAGTAGGCTAAGTAGTATTAGAAACGTGAAAGGGAAGTACACGGTGCTTCCTTTTCAATAGTTTTATTATGTGTATGATAGAAAAAGAAGTAGTGCATAAACACCCAAAACAATAAAACTCTCAATTTAAGGATAAATGATGAGTACAATTTACGATTTTACGGCTGAGCGCATGGATGGTAGCTCGCAAGCATTTTCAGATTACCAAGATAAAGTATTATTAATCGTCAATACCGCAAGCAAATGTGGATTTACGCCGCAGTTTGAAGGGTTAGAGTCGCTATATCAGCAGTATAAAGATCAAGGACTGGTGGTTATCGGTTTTCCTTGTAATCAATTTGGTAGCCAAGACCCAGGTAGCAATGACGAGATTGGTGCGTTTTGCCAAAAGAACTATGGTGTCAGCTTTCCAATGATGGCAAAGACTGATGTCAATGGCGCAGATGCTCATCCTGTCTATGAATGGCTCAAAGAACAAAAGGGTGGCGTACTGACAGATGGTATCAAGTGGAATTTCACCAAGTTCCTAGTCGATAGTAAAGGTCAGGTAATTGACCGTTATGCACCAACGACCAAGCCAGAAGCCATCAAAAACGACATAGAGCAAGCGCTAGCTAATAAATAAGCATGAAGTCTAAAGATATTGAATATTTCTAAAAATATAAAATCAATAAAAACAAATGCTTGCTGGATATCCTAATAAAAATTGAAAAAATATCTAAAAAAGTGGTAAATACTGTTTGACACCCAACAGTAAATCTATATAATACACACCCACAGCAGCA
>NZ_PJAS01000040.1 GCF_002836735.1 Psychrobacter sp. 4Bb
TTTAAAATTTAAATTTTGGATATCTACATCTTTTAAAAAGTCACACTCAAAAAATACATTGCATAACTCTTGTTTATTATCATCTGAAGCAGATAAATAAACATTATTATGGAAATTACAACTTATATAACGGTACTTTTCACCAAAGCCATTCTTATAGAACGGAGTAATATAAATGTCTTTTATAAAATCACATAATTCAAAGTACATATTATCATTTGTACTGAGTCGACTTGAATCGAACTTACAGTTGATAAAATCTATTCTACCTAGTCTATATAGTACCTCCTTAGTTTCACTAGTTACATAAATTAGATTGTCGTCTTTCGGAAAGTGAATATCCTTAATACTTATACTAATAGATTTCAATCTATCACCTAAACTACTAGAAACACCTGAATACTCCCCTATGCCCAAATAGACTTTCAGATCATTAATATCCTTATCAAGAGCCTCAGCTTCGTACTGATTTTCACACTCTGATCGTAACTTTTCAAGTTGAATAAAAACCTCTTCTGATATATAACTTTCCAGTAATTCATAGAATTTCAGCAAATAACAATGAAAATTATTTGTATTTTTATCTTTAAGACTTAGTTGATATTTATCAAGTAAATCCGAAGCCTTATTAGAGAAAATAACAGAATTACTTTGCATATGTTTAAACTCTTTACTAAATTTATATTTCTCTAAAACTAAAACTTAATATAGCTAATACTATTAGACTGGATAGAGTCTATAATATCCAACAGTTAAGGCATGTTTTGGTTTTGCACCTCAATGCCAACCTACCCTATACTTTCTTACTTAGGTCACTCTTATTGTTCTTGCGCGAGGGACGAGCGCCGAGCGAAGCCTTTAAAAAGACACTGCCTCATGCATCGCATATTTGCCCCTTATTAAAGGACTCCGATGCTGAGGCCATGCTTTCTAATCTTTTGCCTTTTTTACAACGCCTTCAATTGCTCCATCTGCGCCGTCATCGCGGTCAACTGCCCTTCTAGCTCAGCCAGTTTCGCTTTCTCAGCATCGACCACTTCCGCAGGCGCTTTACTGACAAAGCCTTCATTACCTAGCTTACGAGCGATACCGTCAGCTTGCTTCTGTAGTTTTTCATGCGCTTTGCCCAAACGTGCCAGCTCAGCCGTAGGATCGATTAGCCCTTTCATCGGTACGAGTACCCGTAGCTGACCGACCATACTTGATGACGATAGCGGCACGTCATCACCTTCTTTGACGATCTCTAAGCTCTCGACTTTGGCAAGCGCTTTGAACTGGTTTTTGATGCGTGACAGACGCGCATCTTCGTCGCTAGAGATATTTTGTAGTAGCACTGGCAGACGTACCGCGTTACCCAGTTTCATCTCACCACGGATGTTACGGACGCTCGCGATGAGTTCTTGTAGCCACGCCATATCCGCTTCAGTCTGCTCACTGATTTGGCTGGCATCGGTCTGTGGATAGTCAGCGACCACGATGCTGTCGGTGTTTTTACGACCCAGTAGCGGCGCGATGGTCTGCCAGATTTGCTCAGTCAGATACGGCATGATTGGATGGGTGAAACGTAGCGCCGTCTCTAGTACGTGCAGTAGTACATAGCGGATTTGCGCTTTGCGCTCGTCCGATACCGAGTCATCATTTAGGCTGGCTTTGGCAAGCTCAACGTACCAATCACAGTACTCGTTCCAGATAAACTCATAGATATCTTGGCTGACCATATCGAGACGATACTGAGCGAAATGCTGATGAATATCTTTGATGCTAGAGTTCAGACGACTCATGATCCACTTTTCTGGCAATTCCCATACGTCAGGATTCGCCGTTTGGTCGATAGGCTTGGCATTGCTGTCGCCATCGACACAGTTCATCAGTACAAAGCGGCTAGCGTTCCAGATTTTATTACAGAAGTTACGATAGCCCTCGACACGCTTTAGATCAAAGTTGATATCGCGACCAGTACTGGCCAATGAGGTAAAGGTAAAGCGCAGTGCATCGGTACCATACGCTGGGATGCCTTCTGGGAACTCTTTACGCGTTTGCTTTTCGATTTTGGCCGCGTCTTTCGGGTTCATCATGTTGCTGGTGCGTTTTTCTACCAACGCTTCTAGCTCAATACCGTCGATGAGATCGATCGGATCTAAGACGTTACCTTTTGATTTTGACATTTTTTGACCATTGCCATCACGTACCAGACCATGCACATAGACGGTCTTAAACGGTACTTGCGGCGTGCCGTCTTCGTTTTTTACGAAGTGCATGGTCATCATAATCATGCGCGCCACCCAAAAGAAGATAATATCAAAACCTGTCACCAGCACGCTGGTTGGATGAAAGGTGTCCATCACGCGTGGATCGGCGTTGACGTCTGCCCAGTCAAGCGTACTGAACGTCCATAGACCCGAGCTGAACCATGTATCGAGTACATCATCGTCTTGGCGCAGTTTGACATCGTCGCTTAGGTTGTATTTAGTTCGCACTTCCGCCTCATCACGGGCGACATAAATCTCACCTGTCGCATCGTCATACCATGCAGGGATACGATGACCCCACCACAGCTGACGGCTGATACACCAGTCTTGCAGGTCGGTCATCCATGCCATATACATGTTTTTGTACTGGGCAGGGACGAACTCAATGCTGCCGTCTTCTACCGCGTCAATCGCAGGCTTGGCAAGCTCTTTGACCGCGACGTACCACTGATCGGTCAACCACGGCTCAACGATCGTACCGCCACGCTCAGCACGTGGGGCTTTTAGCGCATAGTCCTCGATGTCTTCTAGCCAGCCCTGCTCGCCTGCTTGCTCTACAAGGAATTTACGCGCGGCAAAACGCTCAAGTCCTGCATATTCGCTCGGTGTAGTCTCTAGCTCTGGCTCACGTGTTTGCAAATCAGGATAAACTTCCATCGCTGGCAAAATGTTGGCGCGCTCATCAAGGATGTTAATCAATGGCAAGCTATGACGACGACCCAATTCATAATCGTTAAAATCATGCGCTGGAGTGATTTTGACACAACCCGTACCGAAGTCTTTTTCGACATAGTCATCGGCAACGATAGGCACGACACGACCCGTAATTGGCAAGGTAATGGTTTTGCCGACTAAATGCGCATAACGCTCATCGCTCGGATTGACGGCGACAGCGGTATCACCAAGGAGTGTCTCAGGACGCGTGGTAGCGACGACCAGATAGTTTTTACCATCTTGGGTGGTTAGGTCTGTATCGGTGAAATGATAGCGGAAATGCCACAAGCTGCCTTTTTCGTCATGGTTTTCTACTTCTAAATCAGATAATGCGGTTTGGAACTTTGGATCCCAGTTAACTAAGCGCTTACCACGATAAATTAAACCATCATCAAATAGACGAACGAACACTTCTTTTACCGCATTGGACAGACCATCATCCATGGTAAAGCGCTCACGCGACCAGTCAACCGAGCTGCCCAAACGGCGAATCTGGCTAGTGATATTGCCGCCTGACTCTTCTTTCCATTCCCAGACTTTATCGATGAAATCTGCACGCGTCATATCACGGCGCTTGATACCTTGCGCCTCCAGACGACGCTCAACGACCATCTGGGTTGCGATACCCGCATGATCCGTACCCGGCTGCCACAGCGTATTGTCACCATCCATACGGTGATAACGGGTGAGCGCATCCATGATCGCATTGTTAAAACCATGACCCATGTGTAGCGAGCCAGTGACGTTTGGCGGTGGCAAGGCAATAGAAAATGACTCGTCTTTATCAAAAGTCGGCTGAAAATAGCCGCTTTCTTCCCAGCCTTGGTACATACCTGCTTCAACTTCCGCAGGGTTATAGGCGCTCTCTAATTGGCTTAGCGCCGCTTGGATCGACTGGGTCAGATTGGTTTTCGCATTGCTATCAATGCTGGTATCGGTATTAGGATTGCTCATAATAGGGTGATCTTATTGTTGATAATGAATGTGGTCAAAATGAGATAGCGCGAAACGCTATAAAAACAGGAAAAGTAGTTGATAGTGTGATTTTAACGCAGATAGGCAGATTTTGTTAGATGGTAAGGCAATTTATAAAGCCTGAAGGCGATTTATTACTCAAATTGTTAATCAATTAACAACAGCAATCAAAAGAATGGGAAATATAATAGAGATTACTTATGTAACAAAATCATTAGCCTATAACCAGCGAGCCAACCGTGTCCCAAGATACCGAGCATGACCATGATTCTCAGGCTAATCGACCAAACGATGAGCGTACAAATGCGAGTACCACTACTCCTGTGCCTGAAGGTGGCGATACACCAAAAGAAAGCGGCAGCCCTTCTAAAGACATTGAGGTAGACAAGGAAGCAGACGAACCTATTAAAGCCACCGAAGACTTAGAAAATGACGACTTGCCAGAAGAAATTAGCGACGAAGACAAAGAAACCATCAAAAAGGTCGCCAGTGACGACAATCTAAGCCAAGCAAAAAGCTACGCCAGTATCTTAGTTGAGCAAGTTATCCATGCCAAAGAAACCTTTGAGCGTTCACTTGGTTCGTTATTTACCAGTGCCTTTACGGCTGGGCTAGAGATTGGCATCAGCTTTTTTATGATTTTATCAGCGTTTGCCTTGCTCAATGACGTGATACCAAGTCGCTATGCCATGGTGCTGTCGTCACTGCTGTATCCAATCGGCTTTATTATCGTGGTGATTGGTCAGTCGTTATTATTTACGGAGCAGACTTCCCTCTTGAGCCTGCCTGTCTTAAATAAAATTGAGCCGCTACATAAGCTGTTACGGCTATGGGGCATTGTCATCGCTGGTAATATCGTTGGCGGTTGTATCTTTGCGGCGTTAATGATTGGTCTGGGGCTACGTATGCACCTGTTTACAGACCATGCTATTGATGTTTATGCCGAGCATATCTTAGGTTTTGAGTGGTGGGTTATTTTTGGTAGCGCCGTGCTGGCAGGTTGGATGATGGGCGTGGCCGCATGGCTAGTGACCTCTGCACGAGATACGCTTAGTCGTATCGTACTGGTGACGCTGATTACTGGTAGTATTGGTTTTTTAGGCTTGCATCATAGTATCGTGGGTAATATTGAGGTATTTTCAGCGCTGCTATACGGCAATACCGTCAGTCTTTGGCGCTACTTGGTATTTTTAGTTGTGGTACTGGTGGGCAATACGGTCGGCGGTGTGGTATTCGTCGCGGTACTCAAAAACCGTACGTTCTTATTTGAAATTGAAAAAGTCAAAGAGCAAGCCGCCGAGGCAAGAGCGAAAATGGACAGACGAAGATTCTAGACTTGAGATAAACTGGTTTGAGCTAAACTGATTTGAGTTAAAACGAGCACTAAACACAAAAGCCCATAACCTGCTTCATTATACAAAGCGGATTATGGGCTTAATTTATTGCACCATACACTGTTGGTTTTTGCCAAGTACTGTCTCAACTGGCGCAACAATGCGTTACTACGGTTATTTTAAACCTCTTACATTCTACGTGCTGCCAATACGCTGTTTTCTATCTCAGTTCTTTTGGCTTTATTATGCTGGGCAGTAAATACTCTGACCATGATACCAGCGGTCAAGAACATGATTAGCGTATAAATGGCTGGCGTCATCGACATCTTATAGTTAGCCAATAGCGTCAACGCCATAAACATTGAAAGCGTACTGTTTTGTAGGCCGACTTCCATAGTAATCGAGCGTCTTTGCGCAGGATTTAGACCGAACCATTTACTGGTGTAATAACCAAGCGCCATCGTCGATACGTTCAATATCAATGCCACAGGGCCAGTAGCGATTAACGCTTCAACGATAATGTCTCGTTGCACATAGCTTAAGAAAAGTACCAAGAAGCTCAAAAATATCACGCCAAAACGAGACACCATCACCTGTCCCTTATCTGCCGCGTTAGGCGCATAGCGTTTGATCAACATACCAATACTGACGGGTAAGATAGTCAGAGCGATTAGGCTGATCATGGTCTTGACCACTGGCAACTGAAACTCACTACCCGCACCCATGAAGTATACGAGCGAAAAACTGAGGACGATAGGAATGGTAAATACGGTAATGACACTGGCAATAGCGGTCATGGTGACCGAAAGTGCGACGTCACCTTTAGCTAAATAGGTAAATAGATTCGATGTCGTGCCACCAGGACACAGTACTAGCAACATAACTCCAACGGCATACTCTGGCTCGAGAGACATGGAGGTTGCCAAAGCAAAACCTACCAATGGTAAGAATATTAGCTGATTGGTCAAGCCTATAGCGACTGCTTTAGGGTATTTGACGACTCTCTTAAAATCATTGGTAACTAAGGACAATCCCATCCCCATCATAATCAAAAAGATACTAATGGGAATGACTTTTGCATTTATAAACGTGACTAACTCAACACCTTCCATAACTACATCCTTGTAGATAGAGCCCTTACACGGGCAGGTTTATGACAACCTCGTCATGCTCAATCAGCCAATCCTGCTGATATCTTGGGTAAAAGCCACCGACGTTGTCAGCTCTTTATATGACACTTTTCCATACAGTCGTGTTTTTAAACCGACAATTTTTGATAAAACTGGTTACTACGAACCGAAATAATAACGGAACGGCAAAATTCAGTATATCGTTGTAAAAGTGTATGGTTTTGATTTTTCTGACTACTCGTCAGTCAATTATAGGTTTTTACACTTGATAAAAAAGTAGAAATGATTTAGGCGGGGATTTTATGATTTATAGCAGATGTAGAGTGAATATGGTTAATACTGATAACAGCTGTACCGTAGGCGATGGCTTCGACCATACTGCCTAATTGGTTGACATTGGTTACCTCAAGGCGTAACCCATAGATATGTGTGTAGCCTTTGGCTTTTGCCTCAGTCCGCATACGAACAATGGCTTCGCGGCGCGCACGATCTAGCAAAGTCTCATAGGTGGTTAAATTTTTACCAAAGACACTTAATACGCGAGCGATAATCATTTTGAAGTAATCTTGAGCGATGACGACACTACCAAGCACTAGCTCGCCTTCACTGCCCGCTGCTAACTTGGGACGATATAGACGTTCGCTTGAGACAGTGATATCGCCCAATGCTTGCTCTGCTACTGTTAGCTGTGCCAAATGCTGACGCTCATGGCGTGACCCGAAGAACCAGCCAGCTGCGAATAAGAAGACAAACGGCCCGTAATTGATGAGCACTTGCGTGAGTGAATCATTCATAGCACGTTTCTCATCATAAAAAGCATCGGTGCTTTTAGCATTGTAGGATTTGGTATTGTAGCTTTTAGTATTATAGAATCAACCAAAAGGATTGAAGCGCGGTAAATCATCGGGTGCGACTTGGGTCTGAGTACTCACATTTTGATTAGAATGGTTGTAACCATCGCTTGGCGGGTTTTGATATTGCTGCTGTGATATCGGCGCGACCTTGACCGCCGTACCATAGACAAACAGCTCTGAGGCACCTTGGGCGATACTAGAAGTCGAAAAACGTAGACCGACCACCGCATCAGCACCGAGCGCCTCTGCTTTGACAATCATGCGATCGATTGCTTCTTGGCGTGACTCTTCTAATAGCTCGGTATAAGCCGTCAGCTCACCGCCAACGATGTTTTTTAACCCAGCAAACAGATCCTTGCCTACGTGCTTTGAACGCACGGTACTACCGTACACCACGTCTAGGCGTTCAGTGATTTGATAGTTAGGTAAGTGTTCAAGGTTAGAGAGTTGCACAGTCATAGGACGACCTTATCGGTGACTTATAAAATATATAGTAAATCAAAGCGCTGCGATACAGCATAGACAAGACAGAAACAGCACCGTTAACAGCGCTGTTTCTTAGCTTTATTAATCGTTGGTATGAAACAATAAAAACAGCTCAGTCAAATTGCCTTCGATGCTATTGGCCATCTGTACCATTTTGTCTTCGTCTTTACGCATCTCAGATAGCTCTGGATCTTCATCATCGATACCGCTAAGTACGATCATTGGCAAGGTCAATACTGCGACGTCTTCTGCCGTTTCTTGATCTTCAAACCAATCACTCGCTTCATCACCATACATAGCATCGACAAAACCAATTGACCAAGCAACGATGTCTGACTCGTCAGAGAAATCAACCGCCACTTCTTCGTTACCAGCATCTTCACCAAATGGTAATTCAATAGGCGTCTCGTTTTTTAGCTCAGCCATGATCGAATCGCGCCAGCGTTTGATGCCGTCGATAACGTTTTCTGGAATTTCACTTACGTGACCTTCGAACAGGGCATCCATCCAGTTAGGCAATGGACGACCGATGACTGTCGCTGTCAAAAAACCATGCGCTGCGACACTATCTAGCACAAACTGGCTTTCTTGATTGTCCAAATAGTCTAGTAATTCATCAAAACTTAGTTGGTTACTCATAATTTGGTTTTCCTTAGCAGATAGATGTCATCAATCGCAGTGGGCGATCGGTTAAATAAAAGAGGACGAGTACTTATTTTAAGACTAAAGGCTGCTTAATTAATCAAACTCAAGCAACCTCTATCAGGTAAGTATTATCGAGATGAACTGGTTGCGAGCAACCTAGAAAATTAGCAAACAACAGGCAACCAGTTTGATGGGATGAATAATTTTAGTCATTAAAATAGCCACTGCCGTTAAAGTAGCCACTAGAGCACTTTAGTCCACTGAAACGACGGATGCCGACAAATTAAAAATCGTCATCATCCCAATCGTCACCGTCTTCATCGAAGTTGTCTATGTCGTCTAGATCGTCTTTTAACTCTTTAGCCAAACGCTTTTCTTCTAGCAAATTATCGATTAGCCGACGTTTTTCAAGACTACTTAAACGTGTACGTACGCTCGTCTCAGCTTCTTCAACCATCTTTGCATCATCATCGTCGACAAAATCATCATCAAAATCGTCGTCAATATCAGCGTCACTCATGACAAACTCCTATCATTTTTAGGCAAGGGTATTAAGAATACATCAATATATATATGCCTTATAAAGTCTCTATTGAATGTTGTCAATCCTTTTTCGCAATATGGTACATTTCAACCCTACGATTAAGATAGTCCAGTAGGCTATATAACAGACAATTGTAATATAAATGACCAAATACAGTGGGCATTAAATGTGTAGCTCATCCTCATCTTCAATCATCAGAACTGCGTTGCGCACATCAGCCAAACGCTGAATCAATGAGTCGTTAGCCCCATCAAATATCGCACACTCACGCTCGTAGACAGTGGTTGGGCGCATGATGTTATGTACTTGTACATGATTGCTGATTTGCTTGAGACCGGCATTTGGCAATAATATTAATAGCTGCTCTTTTTTGCCAATACTCTGGAGCAAGTGAGTCATTGGCTCTGACTGCGCCTCATCGCTCACGCCCGCTTTTGCTGGCAAGGCAAAGCGCGACAGCTCAATGTGCTTGTCGTGGATAATTTTGTTGAGCATTAAGTATAGCTTGGCAAGCATCACGCCTGCGAGCGCTACTTTTGCGTGGCTATTATCAGCCTTTAGTACCACACTTGCACCATTGTCTTCAAAGTGCGCTTCATTCATCGCACTCACGCCCAATAGCAATGGTTGTCTTAACAACTCAGTCACGGCTTGATTCAGCAGCTGGGTGCAGAGCGCTAGATACGGAAGACGCTGCGCAGGTGCAAGGCGTTCAAGCATATTGAACTCATCATGGAATACGATTTGAACTTTGACGCTATCAACGGCTCGGGTGGCAGACAGTTTAGACGTATGGCTGGCAGCTTGAGAAGCAACACCGTCTGTATCTGCTATTTCGCTTTCGCCACCTTCACTCGCACTCGCTAGATTTTCAGTATCGCTACCTGTCTCTTGGTTTTGCTGAGTTCTAAGGTACTCGTTCACTTCATTATGCACATTAAACTTTCGGGCATTAGTCACTTCGTCATCTGTGGCATTAGCCGTATTATCAGTCGCTACTTGACTGTCTGCTAAATGAGACGCTGATTGACCCGTTGACTGGCGCTCAAGTTCACGGTCATAGCCGCGTTGATCGACTGGTCTATATTGGTCACGATACAGCTCTTGGATATCTCGACTTAATGCATTGATTTGCTCTTTGGTCGGACGAGCGAGGTAACCGTAAATCAACCAAAGCAGTAAATGTAGCAGCATGGTGCCGATGACGAACGGCCATTGCATGGCGATAATCTCGCCTTTGCTGACGTCTTTTAGGGTCAGTGCAACGCTACCGATAACTGCATCGCCATTGGTGGCGATTTGACGAATGGTGTCACCTTGCTGCATTGGCGCATTGCCTACTGGCACCAAGATATCATCGTTGTTGTCCTTAATCAGTATCCGTGTGACGTCTTGCTCGCTGGTATAGCGATTGGCAATAACGCTTAAACTCACACGGTCTTTATTTTCTAAGGACAACCTTGCTTCATCAATCAGCTGGGCGACCATCTGCTCGCCTTTTAACGCACGACTATTGCTCAGCTGTTGGTCAGTACTAATGACCAATAACAGCGTCTGCAAACAAAAACTAACCAGAAGAATAATGGCAAACAACCCTTGCCGCGGCGCTAAATACGTCATGATATGTTAAACTTTTTTGGAGAGAAGAAATTAAAAAACGAGGCTATTGCTCATTTTTTGGCTAATTTTTAAACAATTGTAATATGTGCCAACTATGATGCGCACGTAGTAATAAAGCGGTACTGATTATTAACGACTATCAACACCATCAATATTGTTGCTAGCTTCGCAACCTTTTGCGAATGCACTGTCGGTAAACAGCCAGCTTATCTCATCTACTATATCACCATAATAAGCCTTATAGCGTGAGCGCTTTATAAATTTATCATAATAACTCTATCGCGTTTTCTATGGCTTCTTACGCCATAAAATCTGTTTTTTAGCATCATTGTTACTTTGCGCGTCATCTATAGGCGTTGCCCAGTAAAACTGTTATTATTCCTAATCTTATATGAGCATACAAGGGACAATTGAGCCATGCCAAAAAATACATCTTATTCGTTACCAAAAGACAGCAAAGCATGGCAACAAGCCGTCGATTCTATTGCGGCATTATTACCCGAAGATACCAATTTGCAAGACTTTGATGCGCTACAGTCGCTACCTGTCTTTGCGCTCATCGTAGTACTACCTACTCAGGTATCCGCGTTAGATATTCATCAGTACGTTCAGTCGTGGGTCGATGAACAGCCAAGCTGGCATCTAGTGACCGTTGCCGAAGATACTGACGCTAGCTTCGTCAATATCATGGTATCTGATACAGAGCCTACAGCAGCAGACGCACAGCGCCTACCCTTTACCCATACTCAGGTCTACCGTTATCTGCTAGTACCAGTCACTGACACACTAATGCACCCTGGTAAAAAAACCGCAGCCGCTCACATCATTGATGATCAGCTGACCACTCGCCTGCGTCGTGACCTAACTGAAGAATATAACAATACACGCAGTGCAGATAGCACAGGCAACATAAACGTCGTAGACTGTCATATCTTGTCTGTTGGTCATATGCTACGGACGCACAAACTTGCCTGCTTTGATATGGACTCGACCTTGATTGAGCAAGAAGTCATCGTAGAGCTAGCAAAAACGGCTGGGATTGGCGAAGAAGTTGAAGCCATCACTGAAGCCGCAATGCGCGGTGAAATTGATTTTGACGAATCGTTTGCTCAGCGTGTGGCCTTGCTAAAAGGCACTTCTACTGATGTGCTTGATGATATCTGTAGTCGCTTAACGTTATCGACTGGTGCGCGCACGACGATCAGCGCGTTGAAAGCATTGGGTTATCATACGGTGCTGGTCTCGGGCGGCTTTACTTATTTTGCCCGTTATATCGCTGAGCAGCTAGGTATCGATGAAGTACATGCCAATGCTCTAGATATCGAGGAAGGTGAAGTCACTGGTCATGTACAGTGGCCTATTGTCAATGGTGCCAAAAAAGCCGCTATCGTTGAGCATACTGCCGAGCGCTTAGGCATTGAGATGTCACAAGTGGTCTGTGTCGGTGACGGTGCTAATGACTTACCGATGATGGCACTGGCCGATCTGGGTGTGGCCTATCATGCCAAACCAATCGTTCAAGCACGTGCTGATGCCGCTATCAACGTGACAGGACTTGAAGGTACTTTGTACGCTCTTGGCTATCCTGCACTGGCGCCTACTGAGTAATTGCAGAACGCTTTATACCATTTAATAAGCTAGGTTAATGTTTTGTCATTAATCTGGCTTTTATGCTTTAGGGCGTGGCTTAAACAAGAAAAGTAGCGTAGATAATATCGATATATTAACCAGCTATTTGACGATGTCTGACAAGATTTAGCCATTTTAGTCCAGTTAAACGACTATCAAATGAATTGAAGACATGCCTTAGTACGTGATGATAATTCATACAATATTCTATTCATACTGATGTTTAGCTAACGCCTGTTTTTATCTAATGTTTACTTTCAGATAACACTTATTTTTAAATGATAAAGGAATACCCATGACGGCACCACAATCTCCACGGCCAACTCAGCCGTCAACGCCAACGCCACTAGAGCAAGATACGGTACCTTTACGTACCGATAGCCCTAAGCAGCTGGTAGGTATCTATGTCAGAGGTATGGCCATGGGAGCAGCTGATATCGTACCTGGTGTCTCTGGCGGCACCATTGCGCTGATTGCAGGGATTTACGAGCGCTTGATTAACGCACTTGGCAGTATCGGCCCCAATCTTTGGACGATATTCCGTCAGGAAGGTGGCATCAAAGGATTCGCGGCAATTTGGCGACAAGTAGACGCGACATTCCTATTGTGTTTGCTACTGGGTATTGCCACTAGCTTTGCGACGTTGGCCGGTATCATTAAGCATTTATTGGACAACCAACCATTGCTTATTTGGTCATTCTTTTTTGGACTGGTCGTTGCAACGGTGTTTATCTTACTTAGTGAAATTAAGCGCTGGAATATAGGACGTGTCGCACTGTTTGCGACTGGGCTTATTGCCGCCGTAGTTATCAGTAGTATGCCGTTACTCACGACCACGCCTAGCTTACCGTATCTATTTTTTGCAGGGGCAATTGCTATTTGTGCCATGATCCTACCAGGGATATCAGGGTCTTTTATTTTACTATTGCTAGGCGCTTACGATGCGGTATTAGAAGCAGTCGACACGATGAATCTGAGTGCCATTTTCACAGTCATTGCGGGCATGGCAACTGGGCTACTGCTATTCACGCGCGCACTTAAATGGCTACTGTCGCATTATTACCAAGCTACTTTGGCATTGCTGACAGGCTTTATTGCAGGCTCTCTAATAAAAGTATGGCCATGGAAAGTAGATGCGCTAGGCTCGTTAAATACTGAAGCCGTCCATAATGTCATGCCATGGCAATATCCTACTGGCGCACAGTGGTCAACGACAATAGGACTTATGCTACTCGGTGCTATCCTAGTTTCGTTATTATCTTGGTGGGGTAATCGTACCAATCGAGGCTAAGTATTTAGCAAACTGTCAGTCCTGTTTGCTAGTTTGGCTTGGTTTGCTAGCTAATAAACGTCTTCCTAGACTAGAAAAACCATTTCCATATTACTCAAAATAAGCGCCACTCCTCACGGCGCTTAGCCTAAAACCTAGCCATTAAATATTGCAAAACAAGCCAAAAAACCAAGCGTCAACGGTTGTCGCAAAGTCGCCTGTACCCTCTTCAGCTTTACTCAATAACCTCTCATAATAGTCTCATTGGAATTCACCTTATGAATAGCGAGATGAATGATGTTAATGACTATATTTTCTTTTATCGGTGTAGAGGCATGGAGCGGCGCGGCATGGCTTGGTTATGGACTGCTAGCCAGTTTAGTAGTAG
This sequence comes from Psychrobacter sp. 4Bb, assembly GCF_002836735.1. GTDB lineage: Bacteria > Pseudomonadota > Gammaproteobacteria > Pseudomonadales > Moraxellaceae > Psychrobacter. The sequence goes on from NZ_PJAS01000040.1 coordinate 13,839, forward strand.
TGCTTGCCGTATCGTCATATCGTTGGCTACTGCTATATCTATTTGGCGGTATGGCTTATTGGTTCACCGTTGAGTTGATTCAAAATATATTAGCCGGTCGTCCTATGTTGATGGAGCTATCATCATGGCATCGCTATATCATCGCTATGGGCATCAGTTGGTTACCGTTGGCAGCTTGGGTACTGTATCGGGCATTACGCTATGATGATGTGAGTCAGACAGTTAGCCAGCAACGTGAGCTAGAAGCCGCACGCTATATCGAACACACTCCTGTCTACGATGATAACTATCAGCCACGTTTCCGTTAAAACTATCCTATTTATACCTCTGCTCGTCTATATCAATACCTTGCTTACGTCAGTGACATCGAATGTTACAAGATACTTAACGCTCTCTACTTAACTCCTAAAGAGTTGGCACCCTGTGATAGTTTATAATCCAGTTATATATTTGTCATAAAAACTGGTATAAAGTACGCTTTATTTTTATGCCTCATTTTTTTAGGAGTTCTGCTATGTTTACTGTTCCTGTATTAGATATCAAATCTGATCCATTAGATGCTTTATTGGCTGTCGTTGGTTATCGTTTGTCTATGTTAGCTGATAGCGATAATGAAGATGTCAAAGCGTTATTCGCTGATCGCCAAGTTACGATTGAATTTGCTAGTACTGAATCTGATATCGCCCGTTCTTTTAGCTTTGACAATGGACAGTTCAGTCAACAAAGCGGCCATGCAAAAGAAGCCGATTTGACCATCACTTTTAAAGACTCTATGACTGGCGTTAGACTGCTTACTAAAGGTAGCTTGCCTGCCTTTATGACTGCTGTACAAGAAGGTAACTTGAGCATCGAAGGCGACTATAGCCTAATGATGTGGTTTAATAAACTTGCTAAGCATATCGTTCCAGCTATTCCAGAAGAGTGCAAACCATATATCCAAAAAGCCAAACCTTACGCTTATAAAGCACAGAAATTTGCTGAGCATTGGGTTGGTATTGCTAAGCACAAACTTGGTAAATAAAAAGAATGGTGCACTGAGCGGTAGTCATTGGTAGAATGGATGATATAGAACTAAATAGCCAAACGTATAGTTACTATTTATGTGCGCTACTGTGACAATTATACATACTGTCTAGCAGTGTTCTGATTTTCTAAAAAGGTTGCGGTATACTATACGGCAACCTTTTTTGTTACCTTATAAATGACAATAGATAAAAACATTGGTTTTATTTAATACCCTCTAATTCTTATAAAAGGACTTACCTTATGGCAGGATTGCTTAGCATCTCCGAACCTGACGCCACCCAGCCAACTGATGTAGCCACTCAGCCAGATACGACCAATAGTGATTTTTTGGCTAATCTAGCCACAGACGCGACTCAAACTGATAGTAAAGTAGCTACGACGTATAGCCGTGAAGAAATCGCGCAACTGTTTGATTTACCTCTAATGGACTTGCTGTTACAAGCACAAACCATCCATAGAAAGCATTTTACTGCCAATGAAGTACAAATCAGCACGCTACTCTCTATCAAAACGGGCAACTGCCCTGAAGATTGCGGCTACTGCTCACAGTCAGGCCATCATCGCGACACCACCAAACTACAAGCAGAAAAGCGTATAGAAGTTGACAAAGTCATCGCAGCGGCCAAACGTGCCAAAAACAGTGGCTCATCGCGCTTCTGCATGGGTGCCGCGTGGAAACATCCAAGTGCCAAAGACATGCCTTATGTGGTTGAGCTAATCAAAGAAGTAAAAGCACTGGGACTTGAAACTTGCATGACGCTGGGTATGCTCGATACCAATCAGGCAACACAGTTGGCCGATGCAGGATTGGATTACTACAACCATAACCTAGATACTTCGCGCAGCTACTACGAGCAAGTCGTCAGCACGCGTAGCTATGATGAGCGTTTAGATACGATAGAAAACGTGCGTAACTCTGGCATTAATGTCTGTAGTGGCAATATCGTTGGTATGGGTGAAAGCCGTGATGACCGTATCGACTGGGTACTTGAGCTGCTAAAAATGCCAAAAGCGCCTGAATCAATTCCAGTCAACTTACTGGTGCCTATTGCAGGTACACCGATTGGGGACAAAGTACTGGCCGAAGGACAGCTGTCTGTACTTGAATGGATTCGTACTATTGCGGTCGCCCGTATTTGCTGCCCGACTAGCTACGTGCGTCTATCTGCTGGCCGCGAAAGTCTATCTGATTCTGAGCAAGCATTGGCATTTATGGCAGGTGCTAACTCATTCTTTTATGGTGATAAGCTTCTTACCACTGGTAACGCGAGCCAATCAGGCGATGATAGACTCATGCGTGAGCTTGGCCTCACCAAACAGTTTGCCGCACCAAGAGCGCCTAAAGTACTGCCTGTAATGGATGCGATGAATGGTCATCAAACACAAGTTGTATTGGCAGACTAAGCCCACGCTAAAAAATACAAGCTAAGCAAGAGAAACTATGATGGCAGATTATTTTAACTGGATTAAAGCGGCACACATTATCTCTATGGTCTGCTGGTTTGCGGCGATATTTTATTTGCCGCGCCTGTTCGTCTATCATGCGATGAGCGACGATAGCATCAGTCATGAGCGCTTTGCCATTATGGAGCGCAAGCTGTATCGCGGCATCATGACACCCTCGATGATAGCGACATGGGTCTTTGGTCTATGGATGTTGGGGCTGGGCTGGGATGTGTACAAAACCCAAGGTTGGCTACACGTTAAATTGCTCTTAGTCGTGCTACTCTCAGGCTATCATGGTGCTTGCGGCTTTTATCGTAAAAAGCTGATCGATAATCCACATTATAAAACGCATAAGTTTTGGCGCTGGTTTAATGAAGTGCCTGTCTTCGCCTTAGTTATTATCGTGATTCTAGTCGTGGTAAAACCGTTTTAGGTTCAGAAAAACCATCTAACCTGCAAAAAAGCGTCCGTAACTTCAATGAGTTGCGGACGCTTTTTTATTCAATTATAGAACATGTTGTCAAACTGGAAATATCAAACACTAAACACTAGGGCGCATAATTTGATAAACATTACTTAAATCGTAAACGCGGTAACGAGCTGGTTCACGGCGATTTTCGCCAGCATAGCTCAGTATCAATGCTTGCTTGGCATGCTCATCGACCCAACCGACAAACAGGCCGCTATGCTCGACGCCATTGTAGCCATGGTTAATATAATAGAGCCAGTCGCCTGCTTCAATCTCGCTGCTACTAGCATAGGGCCCTTGCGCATAAGTGCCTTTGTGTATGGTATTACGCAATACCCCTGCCCGATTAAATACAGCATTTAAATAGTCCCAGCAGCCACCCTGAATAATCGTGCGCTCGTTAAGTGCCATTTTGCGGGCGGTACTGACCACCTCACGTGCTGCCATACTACTCTGCGTCTCTGCATTGCTCAGCAGCGGTAGGTACTCGCTATCAACATTGTCATAGCTGCCTGATAAAAACGCCGGTAAGACTGTAGGCGCTTGACGTGTTACCTCAGGATAACGATAGAATGTATTCGTCGTTGATTGAGCTGATTTCTGAGCGATAAGCATACTCATACTATCTGCATGGGCTTGCCCTACCATGCCGCAGGTAAATAGTAATAAACCGCTTGACGCGGCGACTGACGGTATAGACAAACGCAGCATGACTAACTCCTTGTCAATCAGATCTCAATGACAGTGTCGATAATAGTAAGAATGAACTTTATAATCCTACTTATAAACCATTTGCGCACAAATCTGCAAGCACTATTCGCCTGCGATAGGTGATAGACGGTATAAGTATACTGATGAATGACAATATTGGGGAGATGCGCTAAGTGAAATTTAAAACGATATTCGAATTAGAAGTTTGGATAGCACAAAGATAATAGCTATGCTTTCATAAAGTATAAAATTGAGAAAAGATACTAATTACTCTTCATTTTGATATTTACATGACGTTTCGTTAGCGCCTGCCCTTCTAAGATAGCTTTCGCAGCTTTTGCTTCTTGAGCACTCTCGAAACCAGTAATATGATATTTGCGCACGTCACTGCTATCGACAATCTGTAATTGCTCGCCAATCAGCGTTATCTTATCACCATCCGTTAAATGAATATGCTCACGCTTACCTAGATTGTCATGGACCAACTCGCCAGCCCTTACCCATAATGTGCCACTGCTAATCATACCGCTCATGGCTTTTTTATGCTGTTGGCGCTTTTTATTAAAAATGAAGCTACCAATGATAAGCAGGGCAAGCGCACCGATGGCTAGACGCTCAGGCAATAGGCTCATCGCCATGGCGACTGCGACGGCCCCGACCAATAATGCAGAACCAAACCAAAACATGCCATTATCAGCAGCATTTGATTGCCCTTGTAAGGTGATTTTGGCGCCATCATCAGTCAGCTTTAGCATGTGTTGTTACCTATTACGTAATGTACGAATATTTTCTATTAAAAAACTGCCTATTAGCAGCTAACAGGCAGTTATTGACACTAAAAACAAAGACAGTGTGTTGTATTTAAACGCTAGTCTACCAACCAAGCGCCGTCTGTTGCATTTTAATCAATTCAGCAATGCCTTTTTCAGCTAACGACAGCATAGCATCTGCTTGTTCACGAGTGAACGGCTTTTCTTCAGCAGTACCTTGTAGCTCAATGTACTCGCCTTTTTGGGTCATCACAACGTTCAAATCGGTATCGCAGCTAGAGTCTTCTTCGTAGTTCAGATCAAGATACGCTTCGCCATCTTTCATACCAACAGAAACCGCAGCAACCAGTCCGATTAGCGGATCTGCTTTGAGTTTCTTGGCTTTTTGGATACTCTCTAGCGCATCGATAAGCGCAATTGCAGCACCAGTGATACTCGCCGTACGAGTACCGCCATCCGCTTGCAACACATCGCAATCTAGATAGATGGTGTTTTCACCAAGTTTACTCAGATCAATCATGGCACGTAAGCTACGACCGATCAAACGTTGAATCTCTTGCGTACGACCTGACTGCTTACCGCGAGCCGCTTCACGCTGATTACGCGTGTTGGTCGCACGTGGCAACATACCATACTCAGCTGTGATCCAACCTTTGCCTTTACCCTTGAGCCAGCGCGGCACACCAGATTCTACACTGGCAGTACATAGTACCTTGGTATCGCCAAAACTTACCATTACTGACCCTTCAGCATGCTTCGTATAATGGCGCTCAAAGCTGATCGAGCGAAGTTGGTCAAGCTCACGATTGTCAATACGCATAAAAATTCCTAGTACAATGTTATAAAAGCAGTGTCATAAAAACACCTATCAGTTGTCAGTAAACACATTGATAGATATGTAGTCGACTAAAATCTTAAGATATCCTAACGTGACAACGGCGCAATAGCAAGATTCGCTCCTGCCATTACGCCACCGTTATCAACAGAATGTCAGATATAAACTATTCTAACCCTTCCATCTTACGCAATTCCTTACGTAGGATTTTGCCAACGTTCGACTTTGGTAATTCGTCAACGAACTGTATATGACGTGGGCGCTTATAGCCAGTCAGTTGTTTTTTGCCATATTCTAGTAGCTCTTTTTCAGTCACGTCGCCTTTTTTAACCACAAACAGCTTTGGCTCTTCGCCGCGATCATCGTTCGGTACACCAATAGCACCGCATTCTACGACTGCTGGATGCTCACTCATCGCCTCTTCAATTTCGTTGGGATAGACGTTAAAACCAGACACCAAAATCATGTCTTTTTTGCGATCGACAATTTTGATAAAGCCTTTTTCGTCCATGATGCCGATATCGCCAGTTTTTAAGTAACCACTAGCCGTAAAGGATTCAGCAGTTTCTTTCGGACGATTCTGATAACCAATCATGACCTGTGGACCTTTTACGCAGATTTCACCGCGATCGCCCATGGCTACTATATTTTCGTCATCATCAATGAGTACGATATCGGTACTAGGCGCAGGAATACCGATTTTTCCGGTAAATTCTGCAATAGTCATCGGATTAAATGCTACGACAGGTGAGGTCTCAGACAAGCCGTAACCTTCAACGATAGGCAGACCAGTGATTTTATGCCATTCCTTCGCTACGCTAGGTAATACTGACATACCGCCGCCGATAGATGCTTTTAGATTAGAAAAGTCCAAATCAGCAAAGTTATCTTTGTGTACTAAGCCGTTAAACAAAGTATTCACGGCAGGGATAAACGCCGGCTTGTATTTAGCCATCTCTTTGATAAGCCCATCAAGATCGCGCGGATTCGGAATGAGTAGCGAGGCATAACCTTGGTACATGCTACACATACCGCAGACCATAAATGAGAATACATGATATAGCGGCAGTGCGGTCAAAATCACATCTCTACCATCTATATCATCATCAAATGCACTGTTCATCAGCGCACTGACCTGTAGCATGTTGGCGACTAGATTACCATGAGACAGCATTGCGCCTTTCGCTACTCCTGTCGTACCACCGGTATATTGCAGCAAGGCCACATCGCTTAAGTTCAACTCAGGGCGCTGGTACTTACTGGCTGACTCAGCATTTAAGGCATGCTTAAAACTCATGCTATTCGGTATGCTATAAGCAGGAATCATCTTTTTGACATGGCGAGCCACGAGGTTGACCACAGCTCCTTTAATCGTACCTAGCATATCACCAATGGTACACACGACTACATGCTCTACCTGACCTTTGTCTTCGGCATCTTGATACGTTTTGGCAAAGTTTTCAACGATAAATAGCGCTTTCGCACCACTGTCATGCAACTGATGTGACAGCTCACGGCTGGTGTATAGAGGGTTTACATTGACCAACACCATCCCTGCACGAATGATACCCAAAGCAACTACTGGATACTGCAAGACGTTGGGCATCATTACCCCAACTTTATCGCCTGCGACCAGTCCTATTGACTGCAAATAGCTAGCAATCTGTCGGCTATATAGATCTAATTGCTTAAAAGTAATCGATGAGCCCATGCAGATATAGGCAGGTTTTTGACCATAACGGCTAAAATTACGCTCGAACACATCAAGTAGAGAGGTATTGTCTTCTGGCATCTCGATAGTAGCATCGATGCTATAGCGCTCATAAGCGCTCAGCCACGGACTATCACTGTCGATGGTCGGCATAGTAGGAAACGCATTGCTTTGATAAACGTCGTTAGTAGTATTGGCTTTATCATCAGTTGCAGCGCTATTATCTGTCGTTTTTTTATTAATATTATCCGTCATAATTTTCCCTAAATGTTACTGTTAAAAACATTGAATATGCTAATGGAAACACCATTTTTTATGATTATTGCTGACAGCAGAAGCTTATGAATAAGAAATAGATAAGTATGATCGGGTTTATCATTCATAAGCTTTGCAAATTAAAGTGTGTTACTGGGTCTATGATAAATAATACTACCACTTAGCACGACCAAGTCGAAAATGATATTTACTACTATGATTTCACTAGTTGTCTTAAGTAAAACTAGTACGATTTTTTGGATAAAAACAAAAATACGTCGATGGGCACTATAGCAGTTTTAATAGATATTCTCTATTAATAGTAGCTGTCATCCGCAAATGTCAAAAGCGATAAAGACAAAAAAATGATAAGACAGCATGGTTGCAGCCTTATCATTTTTGGTTACTACTTTACTTACTACAGTATCTAATCGAGCGACACTTTCACATGTGTCTTTGGTCAATACACGCAGCTATCAAACAACTATCTAGGTGCGTGTATCAGCAAATTAACCGTGGTTTTTTTCTTCAAGTACGCGTAGATCTTTACGCAAAATCTTACCAACGTTCGATTTTGGTAGCTCATCAATAAATTCAACACGACGAGGACGTTTATAACCTGTTAGGTTCTCTTTACCGTACTCAAGAACTTCTTCGGTAGTCAGGCTAGGATCATTACGGACAACATAGATCTTAGGAATCTCACCACTCTTCTCATCTTCGATACCGATGACGCCACATTCTAAAATCTTAGGATGTCCAGCCATGACTTCTTCGACTTCATTCGGATAGACGTTAAAACCAGACACCAAAATCATGTCTTTTTTGCGGTCAACGATGGTCACATATCCGTTGTCAGCCATAATACCGATATCACCAGTACGGAAGAATCCATCTGCTGTCATGACTTCGGCAGTAGCATCTTCACGGTTCCAGTAACCTTTCATGACCTGTGGACCACGAACACTAATCTCGCCGCGCTCACCAAGTGCTACTTCATTACCTGCATCATCCAAAATCGCCACATCTGTTGCTGGCATTGGTACACCAATGGTACCTGTGAATGTTGTGCTGTTGCTAGGGTTAGCGGTCGCGACTGGTGATGTTTCAGACAAGCCATAACCTTGAATAATAATATTACCTGTCACTTGGCGCCATTTTTCGGCTGTTGGGCTCAGTACCGCCATGCCACCACCCATCGACTGACGCAGCTTGCTATGATCCATCGCGATAAATTCTTCGTTATTGGCAAGTGCGTTAAACAACGTGTTGACCGCTGGGAAGAACGCTGGTGGATTGGCTTTATATGCTTTTAACAAGCTATCAAGATCACGTGGGTTTGGTACTAATAGCACCACACAACCGCGATACAGACCGAACATGCCACATACGGTAAATGAGAAAATATGATACATCGGCAATGCCGTCATAATCACAGGTTGCTCACCTCTTTGATCTAAATCATCAAAAGCGGTGCCCAAAAAGGTATTAGACTGAATTAAGTTTGCCACCAAGTTTTTGTGCGTTAGCATCGCACCTTTTGCCACACCCGTTGTACCACCGGTATACTGTAGGACGGCGATGTCATCAAGTGTGATATTGGTTGGGCGCTTATATTTGCTAGCAGTGACTTGCTTTAGTGCTGTTTTGAAGCTGATGCTATTAGAAATACTATAGTCTGGCACCATTTTTTTGACATGGCGGACGACCGTATTAACCATAAAGCCTTTGAGCGTACCCATCAAATCGCCCATACCCGTGATCACGACTTTATCGACCACATTGCGACCGATGTCTTGATAGGTTTTGGCAAAGTTTTCGACCATGATCAGCACTTTGGCTTCTGAATCAGTCAACTGATGCTCAAGCTCTCTGGTAGTGTACAGAGGGTTGACGTTAACTAAGGTAAAGCCTGCACGTAGTACAGCGATGACAGAGATTGGTAACTGCAAAATGTTGGGCATCATGACCGCAACTTTATCGCCTTTGACCAATCCTAATGACTGTAGATAAGCGGCCATTTGACGGCTGTATAAATCTACTTCCTGGAAGCTTAACGATGAACCCATGCAGATATAGGCAGTTTTATCAGCATTTTCAGCGAAGCTTTTTTCGAAAATATCGATAAGTGACGTATTGTCGGCTGGCAACTCAATGTCATACTCCAAACCAAGTTCTTCATACGTTTTTAGCCAAACTTTATCGCCACGACGGGTTAAGTTTCCTTGATTTTCCATAATCTTTTCTCTCCTAGTAATAATACATTACCGTCAACCCACGCCAATCACAGTGTGATAAATATACAAAACGTCAGAGTCTTGCCTATCGTTATGATAAAAAGCAAGGCTGCGACATATTTGTATAGTGCTGAGCGAACAATATAGCGGTAAATAGCCCTTTGTTCATTAACATACACACTTTATACATAGTACTCAATACAAAAGATTGCTACACCAGTTCTCAAATAGGCTTGACGCTCAATATCTCTATATATATCAACATATTAGATTAAAAATATCAGTCAAGCTATTAGAAAATATGACCCTTAACTTCTGCTTCATAATGACCATCCCGACACGATATCTGTTCACTATTGGCTATTTTTTAGCGCACTCGCCAGCTCAGTCAACGTCACAAAGTTGCGACGAGTACCATCAGTATCGCTACTTGGTCTATCTGCGATACTACTTTTGGCAAGCTTAGTGCTATCACTGTACTGCCAGTCATTAATATAATCGCTTTGAGTCAAGCGTTGACCAAACCCTGCTACTGCCATCGCAAACTGAGTATCGATACTGGCTTTGTTTAAAGCGTGGCTGGCTTTATTAATCGGTTGGCTAATCAGTTTAGAGCTACCACCTGTCGGTGCTTTATAACGAATTTTTAGATAACCAAGTTCATTAGAGTTCTGTTTGTTATTCGAACTAGTACTGGCATTGCTGTCAGCATAACGGCGATCGCTATATAACCCTTTTTGACCTTTTGGTGTCACTTCAAACAAAGCGATAACCGCCTTACCTGCCCCAAGCTCACCTGCATCAATTTTGTCATTATTGAAGTCTTCTTCAGCCAGTACGCGATTTTCATAACCAATCAAGCGCCACTCACTCACCACATCAGGATTAAACTCAACTTGGACTTTTACGTCTTTAGCAACGGTGTTAAATGTCGCGGCTAATTCATCGCCAAAGACTTTTTTGGCTTCAGTTAGACTGTCAATATAGCTGTAATTACCATTACCGTTGTCCGCCATCTGTTCCATCATGTGATCATTAAGGTTGCCGCGACCGAAGCCAACGGTAGACAAAGAGATACCGCGATCGCGATTTGCTTTGACCAAATCAAGCATCTCATCGACATCACTAATACCAACGTTAAAATCGCCATCCGTTAATATCATGATTCGATTGATACCGTTCTTTTTTAGTCCTTGTTCAGCTTGCCTGTAGGCCAATTTAAGAGCATCTTCCCCATTGGTTGAGCCTGAGGCATTTAATCCATCGATCGCAGCCAATATTTTTGCTTTTTGGTCACCACTGGTCGCAGGCAATGCCACACTAGTACTACCTGAATAGGTCACGATACTGATGCTGTCTTGAGCACGCATTTGCTCTGTCAACAGCTTGAGCGATGACTGTGCCAATGGCAGCTTATCGCGCGACGACATAGAGCCTGACACATCTACTAAAAACACAAGGTTGGCAGGAGGCATAGACTGCTTATCCGTTTTTTGCGACCAGCTACTATCAACGGCCTTGATACCAACTTTGACGATTTTATTATCCTGATCTGCTCTATCCCAAGGTGAGTCTACTACCTCAGTTGATACAACAAACGGGGCACTACCTAAGCGTTTGCCATCATCAAATTGATAGTTGAAATAATTAATCAATTCCTCTACCCGTACAGCATCAACAGGTGGTAGTTGACCCTCGTTTAGATAGCGGCGCACATTGGCGTAGCTGCCCGTATCGGTATCGATAGACAGGGTGGATACCGCCATATCCGTAGTTCGATGTACAGGATTGGCTGCGTTTTTTTGATAGTTGTCTTTTGCCTCTGGCGTGACTATGATGCTCGGTAATGGGCGTACGATACCTGTCTGCGCCGCAGAACGTATCATCATCTGTTGGCTGATGACTGAGGGCTTAACACTGGGTGATGCCATGATAGACTCTGACACCACTGCTGCATCTTGATTGACTGTGCTGCTTGTCTCGGCTGGTAGCGTTTTGCTCATTTGTGAAGGGCTACAGGCTGTCAATCCTAGACTGGTTATAGCAGTAATCAATAGTACATTTCTAGTAGCGTTTTTCCCTAGGTGCTTACTTTCGTTTTTTAGCATTGTAGAGGCAGATATTTTAGATAAAGGGTCAAATGACATAACAGAAATTCCTTATTGTAAGATAGTTCAGTAGCGACTTGTCCGTGTCAATATATGGTTAACGCTATTTAAATAGGCTCAGTCTATTAACTGTCATACTTTCAGTTATTAATTTTGCATTAAAACTATTCTGAACCTACTGTCTGTAGACTAAGGATAGATAAAATATCTTAAATAAAAAGGATTAAACCTTAAGACATCTATTAACCCTATAAAAAACAAATATTAGATTTACTATACTTAACTTGATCTATAAAAGCTATGAATCACCATACTATAAAAGGCCTTTATAAGCGCTTGTTTTAAGCACGTCACGAGATGTCGTATATTCTGACATACGTCTTTTTAATTGGTGCAATATCCTTTACGATAGCACTATCCTATTTGTATGCTTGAACCAATTATCTATACCTATTAAAATTGATAAGTGAATCCTATTTTATGTCTGATGTTATTGATCATACGATCGCCCCAATTATTCCCAATGAGCCGATGGATACTCGTTCAGTCGCAGAGTTCACTGAGCAGGCCTATCTCAACTATGCCATGTACGTCATCATGGATCGGGCGTTGCCAAATATCGCTGACGGTCTAAAACCTGTCCAGCGTCGCATCGTCTATGCTATGAGCGAGCTTGGGCTAAAGTCCACTGCCAAGGCGAAAAAGTCTGCGCGTACGGTCGGTGACGTATTGGGTAAATACCATCCGCATGGTGACAGCGCTTGTTATGAGGCCATGGTACTGATGGCTCAGCCGTTCAGCTATCGCTATCCGCTTATCACTGGTCAAGGTAACTGGGGTAGCCCAGATGATCCGAAATCCTTTGCCGCGATGCGTTATACCGAAGCTAAAATGTCGGCTTATGCCAATACGTTGCTCGCAGAATTGGGACAAGGCACGGTCGATTGGCAAGATAACTTCGATGGCACGATGCAAGAGCCAACTACCCTACCTGCCCGCCTGCCTAATATCTTATTAAATGGTACAACGGGTATCGCAGTCGGTATGGCAACAGACATTCCACCGCATAATCTCAATGAAGTGGTACGCGCGGCCATTCGTTTGCTCAAAAACCCAGAGCTGTCGGTTAAGCAGCTTACCCAATCGATACCCGCACCTGACCTGCCGACACCAGCGGAAATCATCACTAGCAAAAAAGATTTGCAAGCGATGTACGAGACTGGACGCGGCAGTTATAAGATGCGCGCGACCTTTCATGTTGACCCTAAAGAAAAAAATCTCGTCATTATCGATGCGCTGCCTTACCAAGTGTCAGGCAACAAAATCCAAGAGCAAATTGCTAAGCTTATGACAGATAAGAAGCTGCCTTGGGTGACTGACATTCACGATGAATCAGATCACGAAAACGCTTGTCGTATCGTCCTTGAGTTGCGCTCAACGCGAGTCGATGTCGAACGCGTCATGAGCCATCTGTTTGCTAGTACTGACCTAGAAAGCAATTACCGCGTCAATATGAATATGATTGGCTTAAATGGTAAGCCGCAGGTGAAAAACTTAAAAGAAGTCTTGGAAGAATGGTTAATCTGTCGCCGTTCAGTAGTCACACGCCGCTTGCAATATCGCCTCGATAAAATCGATAAACGCTTGCATATTTTGGCGGGTTTACTGATTGCTTATCTGAATATCGATGAAGTGATTCGCATCATTCGTGAAGAGGATGATCCAAAAGCGACCTTGATGCAGGATTATGACCTGACTGACATTCAAGCCAATGCTATCTTGGATATTCGTTTGCGTCAGTTGGCAAAATTAGAAGAGATTGAGCTGCGCCGCGAGCAAGATGAACTTGCTGCCGAACGTGCCATCATTCAAGAATACTTAGACAATCCAGACAGTCTAACCAATCTGATGATCGATGAGCTTACTGCCGATATGAAAGAACATGGCAATGAGCGTGTATCACCATTGGCAGAACGCGAAGAAGCGCAAGCACTAAAAGAGTCAGACCTCGTACCAAGTGAGCCGGTCACTGCCATCTTATCAAAAGCGGGTTGGATTCGTGCTGCCAAAGGCCATGATGTCGATGCCGCTGGCATGAGTTACCGTTCAGGTGACAGCTATCAGGCGCACGTGCGCGGCAAATCAAACGAAAGGATTTACGTACTCGACAGTACGGGACGCAGTTACAGTATCGATGCGCACAATCTTGCTTCCGCGCGTGGTCAAGGTGATCCATTGACCAGTGTATTAAAGCCGCCAGCAGGCGCTAGCTTTGAGCAGCTACTAACGGGTGATAACGATCAACGTATTATCCTTGCCAGCTCAGCAGGTTATGGTTTTATCAATACCATTGGCAACCTTGATAGCAATCAAAAAGCTGGTAAAAACGTCATTAACCTAGCAACTGATAGTCGCTTGCTCCCTGTTGCACGTATCGACGTACCAGTAGAGACGGCCGCTAATACAGAAGGTGAAAATAGCAATATAAGCGTGACACCTGATCATGTTGCCGTTGCAACCAATGCAGGGTATCTACTGATATTTGCCCTCGATGATTTGCCTGAACAAGCTCGCGGTAAAGGGAACAAACTTATTAAATTAAAAGACGGTGAAGAAGTGCTCGCAATCACACCACTTAGTCAGCAGGACAGCCTTGTCATTACTGCTGGCAAACGCCATGTGACACTCAAGCCAAATGATTTGGCTAACTATACGGGTGTTCGCGGTAATCGTGGTGGACAGCTGCCAAGAGGCTTTCAGAACGTGACGAGTGTTGAGATTGGCTAGTTTGACTAGTTAAATTTTGGAAACCCTAGTTCAAAATCTAGCTAATAAAATTAAACAGCTTAAAAAGCCGCCTATACACAATGTATAGGCGGCTTTTCTACGCTACTCAAAATAGAGAAATTATTTAAGACTTATTAGATACAGCATCCTCAAAGATCGCTTTCAGGAAGCTTGTAATCTGAGTGCTTTTCATTAGATACGGATTAAAGTCAGCACCTGCTGAGAAACTTTTTAGGGTATATGCTTCGTCTTCTGCACTTGATGTTAAATATTTTATTAAAAACCCATCCCACCTACGTTCTTCTATTTCCGCAATTTCACTGAGGTGGGGTACTAGGTAAGAGTACTCACTGATCAATTTTACTAA
>NZ_PJAS01000041.1 GCF_002836735.1 Psychrobacter sp. 4Bb
ACAGTCATGAGGGGATAAATGTTGATACTTCTAAATGCGTTATAAAAATACAAATTGAGTCAGCTTTTTTGATCCTATCAGTCTCTATACATAATCTTGTATAGGGGCGATTTCAGTTTTACATCAACGTTTATAATCCTTTTGTTTACTCAATATATTGTAGCGTCGATGTAAATAATTACTATCACCAGTTTTATCCTAAGGAAGAAATACATGAGCATTAGTGAAGCCATCCAAAAAGTCGAAGCACGTTATGCCCATCAGCCCGAATTCATTCAAGCAGTAAAAGAGGTGGCAATTACGATTCAACCTTTATACGATGCGCATCCTGAATATAGTACGTTAAAGGTATTCGAGCGTTTGGTAGAGCCTGATCGGGTATTTGGCTTTCGTATCAATTGGGAAGATGATCAAGGCGTGGTACAAGTCAATCGTGGTTGGCGTGTGCAGTTTTGCAATGCTCTAGGCCCTTACAAAGGCGGTCTTAGATTCCATCCTACCGTCAATCAATCCGTATTGAAGTTCTTAGGCTTTGAGCAAATCTTTAAAAATGCCTTAACTGGCTTGCCTATTGGTGGCGGTAAAGGTGGGTCAGATTTTGATCCTAAAGGTAAAACAGACAGTGAGATACGTCGTTTTTGCTATGCCTTTATGCGTGAGCTACATCATTACGTGAGCAAAGACATGGATGTGCCTGCTGGTGACATCGGCGTCGGTGGTCGAGAAGTTAGCTATATGTTTGCGATGTATAAGAATTTAACACGCGAATCAACAGGGGTTATCACTGGCAAAGGCGTGGGCTTTGGTGGCAGCTTGATGCGTACAGAGGCGACTGGCTACGGTGCAGTCTACTTCTTAGAAAATATGCTCATCGCTCAGAACGATAAGCTTCAAGGCAAAAAGGTGCTGATATCAGGAGCAGGTAATGTCTCATTACATGCTGCCGAAAAAGTGAATGCGCTAGGTGGTATGGCAATAACTGTCTCTGATTCACAAGGGACGTTGCATGATGAAAATGGTCTCAATCAAGAAAAAATTGATTGGCTCAAAAAACAAAAGCAGCAAAACAAGCCTTTAGCAGAGTATGTTGATGTTTATGGTGGCGAGTGGCTTGCCAAACAGAAACCGTGGCAGTTTGAAGCTGATATTGCGATTCCATGCGCTACTCAAAATGAAGTCAATGAAGCTGATGCCAAATTGTTGGTCGAAAATGGCGTGAAGTATGTGGTGGAAGGCGCTAATATGCCACTCACTGCGGAAGCAATTGATTATATCCGTTTGCACCGTGTTCATTATGCACCTGGTAAAGCTGCTAATGCGGGCGGGGTAGCAGTATCTGCGCTTGAAATGTCGCAAAACTCTGTCCGTCAATATCAAACCTTTGAGCAAGTCGATGAGCGTCTAAAAGGTATTATGAAAGATATCCACGACAGTGCTGCGAATGCTTCAGAACAATATGGTCAAACTGACAATGGGTATATCGATTATATGGCTGGTGCCAATATGGTTGGCTTCAAACGTGTGGCTGATGCGTTGGTTGCTTTTGGTATTTTGAACTAGTCTTACTTATAAGTGGTAAACAAGCCTTAGCGGTTGGTTCATACGGACAAATAGCAAAGCCCCAGTCACTGAATGATTGGGGCTTTTTTAATTGAGATAAACAAAGGTGGGTTGATTACAGTGTCTCGCGCCATTGTCCTTGAACCATAATGCCTTGGGTAGGATTTAGTCCCATCTGATAGGCCAAGTCAGCAGGACGAGCGATATCCCATAGCGCTAAATCAGCATCACAGCCCACTTCCACTTTTCCTTTGTTGGACAGCCCTAACGCTTGTGCTGCATAAACGGTTGAGCCTGCCAGTACTTCTTCAGGCGTGAGGTAAAACAGTGTGCAGCCCATATTCATCGTCAATAACAGCGACGTCAACGGTGAGGTGCCAGGATTACAATCGGTTGAAATTGCCATAGGAACTTTGTGTTTGCGCAAGGCTTTAATTGGCGGCAACTTAGTGTCACGTAGTGTATAAAACGCCCCAGGTAATATCACGGCAACCGTATTGCTAGCGGCCATTTTTTTGATGTCTTCTTCTGACAAATGCTCTAGATGATCGCTCGATAGCCCTTTATATTCAGCAACTAAGGCACTACCACCTATATCGGACAGCTGCTCAGAGTGCAGTTTGACTGGTAGATCTAATGAGCGTGCGACCTCAAACACTCGTCTGATTTGCTCTGTGCTAAAGGCGATGTTTTCACAAAACCCATCGACCGCATCGACCAAGCCCTCTGCATGCAGAATGGGTAGCCACTCGCAGACTTGCTCAATATAGTCATCTGCATGGTCTTTGTAATCAGTGGGTAGGGCATGCGCTGCTAGATAAGTGGTGCTCACATGAATGTCGTATTTTTCTCCCAGTTGACGAGCGACCCTAAGCATTTTGCGCTCCGTGTCTAAGTCCAAGCCATAGCCAGACTTGATTTCGATACTGGTGACACCTTCTTTCATAAGTGCGACTAGGCGTTTTTCACTTTGGGAAAATAGCGATTCAATACTGGCCGCGCGGGTCGCGCTCACGGTTGCGACAATACCGCCGCCTTGCGTAGCAATGTCTTGATAACTGGCACCTTGCAAACGCGCTTCGAATTCATTGCTGCGGTTGCCACCATAAACGATATGCGTATGACAATCGATGAGCCCAGGCGTTATCCATTTACCATCGACGTCTATGACTTGATTTTCTTGATAATGTGGCAGATGCGTCGTGATTTGCTCTTGTGCCCCAATCCATGCAATCTTGCCGTCTTTAATACCGATAGCCGCGTTCTCTAACTGACCATATGGGATATTATTAGCATCTGAATTATCGTAAATATCGAAACCATAGTTCGCTGAAAACGTCGCAATGTTGGCATTGATAATGAGTTGATCAAACGATGTCATAGTAGACTCGTCTAGCATCTGTTCTGTAGAGTTTTTCGATACGGAGTTCTTTAATTCATTCATAATATGCTCCTAATTATTGGGAGGCTAATGTTTTTAAGCGCTAAGTAAATGCTGCTCTACAATAGTCGCTAGTAAGCGAGCAGCAACTTTGCAGCTACGACTATCAACGTCAAAAGTAGGGTTAATCTCAGCAATGTCGACCGTTTTTACTTTGCCTGATGCCATGATGGTTTTGACCATGCGCTCAACGAAACCTAGTTCAATGCCGTAAGCGGCAGGTGCGCTCACACCCGGAACGACACTAGAGGGGAGACAGTCCATATCAATAGTGAGATAAATAATATCAACCTGATCTATGAAGCTTTTGACCTGCTCGGCAATGGTGTCCCAAGGTTGATAATGACAGTCTTCATCACTAATCACCTGTACACCCAGTTGCTCAGCGCGATCAAAGAGAGCTGCCGTATTAGAAAAGCGACTGACGCCAATACAGCAATAATGAAAGGGCTGAACGTGTGCGTCAAGATGCTCGGCAATCTGGCGAAACGGTGTACCAGAAGTCGCCACATCAGACTGACGAATATCAAGATGAGCATCAAAATTAATAATTCCGATAGTAGGCGTGGCATTTGTTTCTCTGGTATTATCTACGGCCTGCCATAATCCCAGAAAACTACCATAAGCAATGGCATGACCACCGCCAAGCCCAATGGGTAGACCACCTTGCTTAACGATAGTGCTCACTGCATCGGCATATTTGAGCTGAGCTTGCTCAAGGGTGCTCTCGGCAAAGTCGTCATTATCATCACAATGAATGTCACCAGCATCACCCAATAAGGTTGATAATTGACTATCAGAACGTTGTTGTAAATCAGCGATGACTGGCAGCGTAGCAAATGCTCGACGAATCAGTGGCGGGGCAGCTCTAGCACCTACGCGGCCTTGATTGCGTCTGACGCCTTGATCACATGCAAAACCAATTAGCCCAATATTTTGAGCCTCATAAGGCTGAGCAAGCTGATACCAATAGCGGGCACGCGTAGTTTCAAATGGCTCTGCACGTCCTGTCCACTGGGTCATATCAGCAGGTGTATGGCTAATACTTGTAGTCGTTGCTGCTGTTCTCGCTATTGTCATCGCTGCTCTCCGCTTATTGATCTTTATTTAGACTCGTACCAATCGCTGCGTAGTTCTTGCCAATGTTCAGCAAGCGTACCGTCTAATACCAGCTGTTTAGCTGCTTCGATATCAGGGGCGAGGTAGCGATCTTTGTCATAGAAAGTCACTTTTTCACGTAGTTTCTGATGTGCCACAGTCAAAGGCTCTGACGTATCTAGTCCGTGATGGAAGTCGATGCCTTGACCAGCAGCCAGAAGTTCAATACCAATAATGGTGGCAGTGTTTTGTGCCATTTCGTATAGGCGTCGTGCGCAATAGGTCGCCATAGACACATGGTCTTCTTGGTTGGCAGAAGTCGGGATACTATCAACGCTACCAGGATGGGCGATAGATTTGTTTTCTGACGCCAGTGCTGCGGCGGTCACATGAGCAATCATAAAGCCTGAGTTGACTCCAGCATTATCAACCAAGAATGGCGGTAAGCCACCTGATAAGGTTGCATCGATCAGTAAAGCCATACGTCGCTCAGACATCGAGCCAATCTCGGCGATTGCTAAGGCTAAGATGTCAGCGGCAAAAGCGACTGGCTCAGCATGGAAGTTACCACCTGATATAGCAACTGGCCCATCTTCGTTATTGAAAATAAGTGGGTTGTCTGTTACCGCATTGGATTCGATGAGTAGCGTTTTCCCTGCTTGGTTGATGATATCGAGACAGGCACCCATGACTTGCGGCTGACAACGCAGGCAGTAAGGGTCTTGAACTCTATCGTCTTGCTCACCGTCATGTGAGGCACGAATAGCACTGCCTTTGATTAGCTGACGGTGTGCTTTGGCGATTTCGATTTGACCATGATGGCCACGTACTTCGTGAATACGTGCATCAAATGGTGAGTCTGATCCTTTGGCCGCATCAATCGACAGTGAGCCGACAATGGTCGCAGTCTCAAGCAAGTCACGCGCTAAAAAATAACCACGTAATGCCAGTGCGGTTGAGACTTGCGTACCGTTGATCAGTGCAAGGCCTTCTTTGGCTGCAAGAGTAATAGGCTCAAGTCCATGCTGTGCTAGGGCGTCAGCAGCAGGTACTTTTTTACCAGCGACAAACACATCACCTTCACCCATCATCGCAAGCGTCATATGTGATAATGGTGCTAGGTCACCAGATGCACCAACTGAACCTTTGGCTGGAATATTGGGTGTGATTTGATTGTTGATTAAGCCAAGTAAACTGTCTACCACTTCGCGGCGTACACCAGAAACACCTTGCGCCAGACTGGCAACTTTCATCACCATAATTAGTCGTACGACGCCTGCAGGGAGAGCTTCACCCGTGCCCACTGAGTGAGAAACGATTAGGTTACGCTGAAGTAGCTCAAGCTGATCATCACTGATACGTGTCTTAGCAAGTAAGCCAAAACCAGTATTGATACCATAAGCGCTTTTATCTCGCGCAATGATGGTACGTACATCTTCGTGCGAGGCATCTATCGCCTCATAAGCGCTCTCAGGTAGTGTCAATATGACAGGCTGCTCGTAGATATCACGTAGCATCTCAAAGCTAAGCTGGCGAGGGTGTAGGGTTAGTTGTTTGATGTCGTTCATATAGGTAGTCCTAGTTGCATAGTTATCTGGCTATTTATTTTTATAAAGTAAAATGATTCGAACTATTTGACCATTGGCAGATTTAGACCATAGTCTTTCGCTGTTTTAATCGCCAACTCATAACCTGCATCGGCGTGACGCATAACCCCTGAGCCGCAATCATTGACAAGTACTCGCGATAAGCGTTTGGCCGCGGCGTCCGTGCCATCCGCTACGATGACCATACCTGAATGCTGCGAATAGCCCATGCCGACACCGCCGCCATGATGTAGTGATACCCAAGTTGCGCCGCCAGCCACATTTAGCATACCGTTCAATAGCGCCCAATCAGATACGGCGTCTGAGCCATCTTTCATGCTCTCTGTTTCGCGGTTTGGACTAGCGACAGAACCCGTGTCTAAGTGATCACGACCAATGACGATTGGGCCTTTTAGTTCACCGTTTTTGACCATTTCATTGAATGCCAAACCTGCTTTGTCACGCTCACCAAGACCTAGCCAACAGATACGAGCAGGCAAGCCTTGGAATTGAATACGCTCTTTTGCCATATCTAACCAGCGATGGATATGTTTATTTTCAGGGAATAGCTCTTTGATTTTTTGATCAGTCTTATAGATATCTTCTGGATCACCTGATAACGCTACCCAGCGGAACGGGCCTTTACCTTGGCAAAATAGCGGACGAATATAAGCAGGGACAAAGCCTGGGAAATTAAAGGCATCTTTGACCCCTTCATCAAAAGCGACCTGACGGATGTTATTACCGTAATCAGTCGCTGGAATGTCCATCGCTTGCAAGTCTAAAATCGCTTGGACGTGTACGGCACAAGACTGAGCAGCGGCTTTGGTCAGTGCTGCATGTTGCTCTGGATCTTCTTGAGCAGCTTTCCATTCCTCTACTGTCCAACCGCTTGGTAGATAGCCATTGATCAAGTCATGCGCTGAGGTTTGATCGGTGACCAAGTCAGGCTTCATACCGCCAGCATTAGCACGCTTGACCATCTCAGGCAAGATATCTGCGGCATTACCAAGTAGAGCAATAGAGACGGCTTCGCCCGCGTCCGTATGTTGTTTGATTAACTCATAAGCATGGTCAAGATCGTCTGCTTGCTTGTCGACATAACCCGTGCGCAAACGGAAATCGATACTAGACTGCTGACATTCGATGTTCAATGACGTTGCACCCGCAAAAGTTGCGGCTAGTGGCTGCGCGCCGCCCATACCGCCCAGACCAGCGGTTAAAATCCAACGACCCGCCCAGCTACCGTCATAATGCTGACGACCCGCTTCCACAAAAGTCTCATACGTACCTTGGACGATGCCTTGCGTGCCGATATAAATCCAGCTACCAGCAGTCATTTGACCGTACATAAACAGGTCTTTGCGATCGAGCTCGTTGAAGTGCTCCCACGTTGCCCAACGCGGTACAAGGTTGGAGTTGGCAATCAATATGCGTGGTGCGTTTTCATGTGTTTGAAACACGCCGACTGGCTTACCAGACTGTACTAGCAACGTCTCATCATCTTCTAATTCTTTTAATGACTCTAAGATTTGATCGTAGCTTTCCCAGTTACGGGCTGCGCGTCCGATACCACCATACACGACTAGGCTTTTTGGGTTTTCTGCTACATCAGGATGCAGGTTGTTTTGCAGCATGCGATAAGGGGCTTCGGTCAGCCAGCTTTTGCAATGTAGCGTGCTACCGGTAGGCGCAGCAATATTACGGCTCTCATCGCGGCGAGTCAGTTTAGTCTCTTTGTTGGTTCCGTTGTCAGTAGTCATGATCATATCCTTGTGATAGCGAATAGGGCGATAAAGTCATCAGAGTAAGTGTCTTACAGTCAGTCTAGATATTCATTTACTAAGTATTTATCTACTACTAAGTATTCATCTAAATTCATAAAAATATCGAATCGATAAAGCAAATTTTCTAGCACCGCTGTATATTTGTATATACAAATTATCAAAGATACTTTTTTCATGCAAGGGTTTTTTTCATGAGCTGATTATTTTTGTTATTTACTCAGTCGATTTAGATAACACCGAGTGAGTTGAAAAACGCCCTAGTCAACACTGAACGCTCAGACATTTTGACTAAGGCTTGCACGGTGGTCTCGTGATATTATGTGGTCATTCCTATTAGCAAAACTGACGGTCAAAGGCGGATATGACAAAGACGATTCCGGCGTATCAACGCATAAAAAACGCCATACTAGACAACATCCATTCTGGTAAGTGGCAAGCGGGCAACGCAATTTCGACAGAAATGGCACTGGCTGAAGAGTTTGGCGTGTCAAGAATGACGGTCAACCGTGCGCTAAAAGAGCTGAGCGAGGAGCGGGTGTTAGAGCGTCGGCAAGGGTCGGGCACGTTTGTCGCGCAGCAGCAGTTCAATCATACGTTTGTTGAGGTACGCAACATCGCTGAGGATTTAAAGTCTGCCAATCGCGACTATGAGGCACAGGTCGTGAGTAAGCGTGCTATTACGGCTGATATGCTCGATAATGAGTTGCGTCGTAAGTTTGGTATTGATAAAGGGGTTGTGATTGATAAAGAGTCTGTGCCTGCTAATACAAGCGCTCAGACAGATGCTAGTGATGAAGCTGTCCTGTATGAAGTAAAAATTATTCATTTTGCCGATGGTCAGCCCATACAGTTTGAAGAACGTTGGGTCGATGCCAAAAAAGTGCCGAAGTTTATCGACCAGGATTTTAGTGTGGTCAATACCAGTGATTACTTAATCGCTAAAAGTCCTCTAGAGAGTGGCAGCTATACCATCCGAGCATTGGCAGCGCCAGATGAGATTGCTGAGTTTTTGCAAATTGCGCCGCAGTCACCAACGCTTGTGTTGCGTCGACAGACCTATTCGGCTGGTCAGGTCGTTACCTTTGTAAAAATGTGGCATGCAGGAGATCGCTATCAGTTCTCAGGCGAGTTGTAGCAGATATAGTCAAGCCTATATAAATCCGCTACATGGTCATCCTCGCTAAGCATACTAATGTATAACTTGCACTCGGTTTCCTTGTATCGAAATTATATTGAACTGACTATAGCTTACGTATGCTCACTGATTTTGTACGTTTTTCTGTCTAAAGTGAGATACTATATCCATAAGCTGCTATTTAATAAGATAGCAATTGCTCTTACTTAAAGTCGTCAGAATATTTGAACAATCGTTAAAAATTAAAATATAATATAGAAACAGTATTGAAAAATAGCCCAAATAGCCTCAAATCGGGCAACCAAAGCCGAATATCATAGAGGAGCTTATATTGTTCTTCTGTATCGGCTTGTCCTATTTATTAGCACCGTATATTTTATTAGCATTATGTGTTTTTACTTTATTCATTCACTCTTATAAGGACGTCTTATGAAACGTCGTACTCTTTTAGCCCTTGCCGCCAGCACCATGTTCCTTGCCGCTTGTGGTCAATCTACTACCAACGAAGCCGATACCAGTGCAACTGACAGCGCTGCAACAGGCGGTTCTGATTTGCTACAACGTATCAACAACGGCGGCACTATCAACGTCGGTACAGAGGGTACTTATCCTCCGTTCACGTACCATGATGAGAGTGGCAAACTAACGGGTTATGATGTTGAAGTAACGCGTGCAGTAGCCGATAAACTAGGCGTAGACATTGAGTTTAAAGAAACCCAATGGGATGCGATGTTGGCTGGTTTGGATTCAAAACGTTTTGATATGGTGGCTAACCAAGTCAGTTTGACCACGCCTGAGCGTAAAGCAAAGTATGACAAAGCAATGGCTTATAGCTGGTCAGGTGCGGTTGTATTGGCACCTACTGATGACAACCGTTATAGCTCGTGGGAAGGTCTAAAAGGCCTACGTACGGCGCAATCACTTAGCAGCAACTATGGTGAGCTTGCAGAGCGTTACGGTGCAGAGATCGTTCCTGTCGATGGTATGGCGCAAGCGATTCAATTAGTGAAGCAGGACCGTGCTGACTTTACGATGAATGACAATCTAGCGGTATTGGATTATCTCAAAAAATTCCCAGATTCTGATCTTGAGATTAAATTAACTGCACCTGCTAGTGAACAAACTGGTTCAGGTCTAGTGCTTATCAAAGGTGATGATGAAGTCGTAGCAAAACTGGATGAAGCGATGGCTGAATTGGCGGCTGAAGGCACACTTACCAAGCTTAGCGAACAGTTCTTTGGTGCTGATATAAGTCAACAAAAATAATGTCAGTTTCTATCATGTCA
This sequence comes from Psychrobacter sp. 4Bb, assembly GCF_002836735.1. Taxonomy (GTDB): domain Bacteria; phylum Pseudomonadota; class Gammaproteobacteria; order Pseudomonadales; family Moraxellaceae; genus Psychrobacter. Next base: position 9,894 of record NZ_PJAS01000041.1, read on the forward strand.
GCTTCTGTAATGTCTACATCATGGTTCGCGGACTTATTGGCAGTATTGCCATTTATGAGTCCTGATCGAGCGCAGATTGTCATCTCGTCGTTTTGGCCAATGCTCAAAGGCGGTATCTATTATTCGATACCGCTGGCATTGATCTCATTTGCGATTGGTATGGCCATTGCACTGACAGTGGCATTGATTCGTATCATTCCGCGTGCCACTTGGTTCCATGAAATCATTTATCGGCTCGCTCGTGTCTATGTGTCCGCCATTCGCGGTACACCGATGCTGGTTCAGCTGTTTATTATTTTTTATGGTCTGCCAAGTGTCGGGGTGAAGCTCGATCCTTTTCCCTCAGCGATTATCGCGTTCTCACTGAACATCGGTGCGTATGCATCGGAGACAGTGCGTGCTTCTATTTTATCGATACCAAAAGGACAGTGGGAAGCAGGCTCGACGGTTGGTTTGACGTATCTACAGACTTTTCGCCATGTGATTTTACCGCAGGCGCTTCGAGTATCGGTGCCGCCGTTGTCTAATACCTTTATCAGTCTTGTAAAAGATACCTCACTTGCTTCACTGGTGCTAGTCACTGAGCTGTTCAAACAAGCGCAGATTATCACAGCTCGTAACTATGAGTTTATGTTGGTCTATACCGAAGCCGCGATTATCTACTGGGGTATTTGTCTGTTCTTGACCTTTATCCAAGGCAAGCTTGAAACTCGGCTAGACCGTTATGTAGCAAAATAAGCTACGTAGTAAAATAAATTATGGCCCAATAGACACGCCCTAGCACAACAGGAATTTTTATGATCAAAGTCACTAATATTCATAAAGCCTTTGGTGGCAATCAGGTGTTAAAAGGCATCGACTTGACCATTAACAAAGGCAAAGTGGTCGTAATATTAGGACCTTCAGGATCGGGTAAAACCACTTTTTTGCGTTGCTTAAATGCGCTAGAGATTCCTGATCAAGGTGTGATTGCTTTTGATGACGATAGCTTGAGCGTCGACTTTGCGACTAAGCCAAGCAAAAAAACGCTACTAGCCTTACAGCGTAAGTCAGGTATGGTGTTTCAGTCTTATAACTTGTTTCCACATAAGACAGCCATTGAAAACTTGATGCTTGGGCCTACAGTGGTACAAGGACAGAGCAAAGCGCAAGCCCGTGAGCAGGCACTGGTACTACTTGAGAAAGTTGGACTGTCGGACAAAGCGGATCTCTATCCTTTCCAGCTATCTGGTGGTCAGCAGCAGCGTATTGGTATTGCTCGTGCGCTGGCTATTGAGCCGTCATTGTTACTGTTTGATGAGCCAACCTCTGCGCTTGATCCAGAGTTGGTACAGGATGTGCTTGAGACGATGAAGCAGCTCGCCTCTGAAGGTTGGACGATGGTTGTAGTGACTCACGAAATTAACTTTGCTCGTGACGTTGCTGATCATGTTGTACTGATTGAAGATGGTCATGTGGTTGAAGAAGGCAGTGCCAAGCAGCTGTTTGAGGACTCAAAGCATCCTCGTACGCAGGCATTTTTGCAACGTATTGAGCAGTAAAAAAGTTTGTTTTTGCGTAAGTGATAAAACAAAAAAGCCCCAATCATGATGCTATGGTTGGGGCTTTTTTTATCGAAATAAATGGGACGTATCTCAAATGGACAGACAGTAAACTATGCCCTTTGTCGTTGTTTTAACCAGCGAGGTACACGAGTAGCAGTGCCATTTAACACAGCATTTAACAACGCCGCCAGCAAGATAAGCGCCACGCCCAAATACTGAATCCAAGACAAAGATTGATGCAGTAATAGCATCGCGAGTGCAATCGCAGTCAATGGCTCAAAAATCGTAAATACCGATGCACGAGTGGCGGGCAGCTTTTCCAATGCCTTCATATATAGCCCAAATGGCACGACGGTTCCCAGCAGTGACAATCCTAAAACGTAGCCCCAAGTCATCAAGGGCAGACTCAATAGCTGCTCATAAGTGTTATAGGTCTCAGGTAAGAGCAGTAGTACGCCAGCACTAATGATAATGGAAGTGAAAAATACCAGAGGGGCAGGGTGAGCGTAATGCATCGCGCGCTTGCCCAGTACACCATATAACGAATAGCACATCCCTGCTGATAGACCGAGTAAAATCCCCCAGTTAACTTTTGCTTGCTCACCTAGCATCGTTAAGCCTACGCCAAACACCGCCATCAATGCTAGTAAAACTGATTTCCGAGTAATAGACTCACTCAGTAAGAACTTCGAAAATAATAAACTAAATACAGGCGCGGTATAGAGTAAGGCAACGGCAGGGCCAGCACCGACATAACTGACCGCAAAAAAATAGCAGACCGACATGCCAAGGACACCTATCAACGACTGCATCGCCAGTCCAAGCCATTGTTTTGGCTGTAACTTGATAAGGTGGGGCCACAGTGTTGGTAGCATGGCTAAGATGATAAAGGCCGCCGTGACAATGCGTAATATCGTTACCTGCCAACCACTAAATCCAATTTGGTTTAGGTAAGTCGAGAATATACCCAACGTGCCCCAGCAAATAGCAGCCGTGATGATTTGAATGGTGCCTAGCCATGATTGATGCGAATGGGTCGTCATTCCGTTGTCGATGTTTGCCATACTGTTTTCTTCTTACGATCTAAGTGACACAAGATGTTGTAAGATTGCTATTGATACAATCTCTCCAAGCAATACTAAAATAAGAAAAGACAACCTGATTAAAGGCTGTCTTTTGTTTGTTCTTTTGAGTCTATCACTAAAAGATAATAAGTGGCTACTAGGTCGTGTGCTAAATTCAATCAATAGTCATTTAAATGGCTAAAAAATGGCTAGCGTTTACTAAATAACTTAAACAATATCGAATCATTAACTCATATCATATTTGTGTTCGCATCACTTTTTTATTTCTATAGTCTCTGTTAATCAATCCATAAAAAGAATGTTTGCTCTCGGAGAGCATTTCGCTGAATAAAGCACACTTTTTCCAATTAGGTTCTTGGTAAATGATCCGTATCAGCCCCGCAGTTTTTTGAGCGCTGTTTTATCCACTGAGTCTGCTCTTTTTTAAGATTAGCCGCCATATCCTCACCGTACAGGCGTCTGACTTCATTTCGCGTTACTCTGTAGCTTTCATTCAATGCTTTATCAGACGTGTTATATATCTGATCAACCAAATCAGCTTGTGATGCTAATGGCAGATAAGTCTCGTTTTCTTTGTAGGTGGCACTATAGGTATCGACTGTCCATTTACTTCTTATAGATATCTCATGGTTCGAGGTATCTATAAACCCATCAAAATCTTCGCCCTCAAAGGTATAACTCTGAAATCGACACGGGGTCACGCCATCTTTACATAAGCTATGCTTGGTTTCCGCAGAGTAGTATTTGACAGCGTAGGGCGACTTACTAGATTCTGGTGTTGTCTGCAATAGTCGTCCTAAATCGGGAGCGACCAGTAGCATATTGTTGCAAGTAACGCTTCCTTCTGCACATCTCTCATAAAGGTTAAGACGTTGGCCTTGGATGTCCATGCCCATGGTAAAGTTTGCCTGTACAGGAGCTACAGCCGAACTGACAGATGTCACTAGCGTTAAGCTCAAGAGCAACGCAGTACGTCTGAGTAAGCTGGAGGTATTTAGGCTTGAGCTAGACATGGAGACGGCCATATAGGTTTATACCTGTAGCAAGAAATTACTCAGCAATCGCTTAGCGCCCTCAGTGGCAAACGACTCAGGATGAAACTGTACGCCTTGAATTGGGTACTCTTTGTGCGCCAGTCCCATAATCTCATCACCAGTCAATGCTGACTCAGCAAAGCTCAATTCAGCACAGCTATCATTGGCGACTACTGAGGTAATCGTCAGACAGCTTGGGATGGTGTCGGCTTTTACCACCAGTGAGTGATAGCGCATGATCTCAAGCTCTTGTGGTAAGCCTTGATAGATACCTGAATTATCATGGCGAATCGATGAGACTTTGCCATGCATCGGCACACTAGCGCGTACCACATCACCGCCAAATACATGAGCAATACCTTGCATACCCAAGCAAACGCCTAGTAGCGGCACAGTTTTGCCTAGTGTTTCAATGACCTCGCTACAGATACCAAAGTACGCGGGATCGTCAGGGGAGCCAGGGCCAGGTGAAATGATAATTCTATCAAGATTCATCGCTTGCACATCTGCTAGGGTGATTTCGTTATTGCGTTTAACGATGACGCTGGCCTCTTTATCACTGTCTAAGGTTTGCAAAATCTCGCCCACGTATTGGTAGAGATTGAAGGTAAACGAGTCGTAGTTATCGATAATTAAAACATTCATGGGTCATAAACTCTTTTGTAAAAATACAGCTAGGTAAAATATGGTCAATTTATGCAGTACGTTTGGTATCCGTTATGATTGCATAAAGCTGTCTAACACGACTTTCATCGCTGACAGTTTACGCTGAATCTCTAAGTATTCATCGGCTGGGTTTGAGTCGTAAACGTTACCGCCGCAAGTTTGAGCGTAGGCAGACTCGCCATTGATAAACAGACTGCGAATAGGAATGGCAAAGATACAATCACCATTAAAATTGAACGAGCCTAATGCACCGCCATAAGCACCGCGACCATCAGGCTCTAGCTCGTTAATGACTTTGATGGCTTCTACCTTGGGTGCGCCTGATAGCGTCCCAGCAGGGAAGTTGCTGGCAAGAGCACTAAACATATCTTCGTTAGGATGCAGGATACCAACGATTTCAGAAGAGATATGCTGTACGTGAGAGAAGCGTTTGATGTCCATCAAGCTACGTACTTTTACCGTACCAAATCGTGCCACACGGCCAATATCATTGCGATGCAAATCGACTAGCATGTTGTGCTCGGCAATCTCTTTGTCATCGTTGAGCAAGGCGCGGGCAAGCTTACGGTCTTCGATTACGTCCGCACCGCGCTTGGCAGTGCCTGCCAGTGGATACGTTTCCATCTCGCCTTGACGTAAGCGAAATAACAGTTCAGGTGAGGCACCGATAATGCACTGCTGGGCAAATTTCATAAAGTACATATGCGGTGACGGATTGACCGCGCGCAGCTTTTCATAAATCGGCATCTTATCGCCCGCAATACGATATTTGGATTTAAATCCGACCTCACACTGAAAGATACGCCCCGAGATGATGTCTTCTTTAACTTGCATAACGACATTGGCATGCTCTTCTTGGCTCATGCCATCACCTAAAAATTCAACTTTAGGCGCTTCATAACTAGGCGTTGGCTCATCGAGTAGGGCTTTAATTTGCTCGATGCGGTTTTCTTGCTGAGCGGTGGGGTAATAAAAGTAAAAGATTTCCCCAGTCATCTTATCTAGGGTCAATCCATCTAGATACACGCCAAACTTAAATGGTTCAAAGTCTTCACTGGCTTTTGCATTAAGGCTAGGTTCAAAGAAGTTCACGCAGTCATAACCCAAATACCCGACTAGACCACCGCTTTGATCGCGAGCGATGACATGCTGCGGCGTTATGTCACGCAGTAGCTGATAAGGGTTGTCAGTTTGATAATGGCTTGTTTCAGCAGCTTTATTGTCGGTAATCGCAAGCGTATTGCGGTCTAATGCGGCGATAGTCGTCACAGGGTCAAAGCCAATCGCATGATGGCGCGAGATGTGGCTGTCTTCACCCAATGATTCGAGCAAATAGCAGGTATCAAACGCGCTTTCAATACGTTTGAATAATGCAAAAAAATCGATATCTTGCGTCAGTTTGATGCGTTGTGGTTTGCTTGGAATATCGATAGGAGCAGGTTTGGTCTGTGTGCGAGTACTAGAGGTCATAACAAAGTCCGAAATGGTTCAAATATGTGTTGATTAATAAGTGTCGATTAATAAGTATAAGTTTCGTCAGTGAAAAGCTAGATAGTATCGTCGTTAGAGGCTAAGAGCAGTCTCTATGAGTGGCCAGTAACGCGCTGACATCATGGCTTTGCTTGGCCTTGGCACCGCGAGAGACAGTGGCGATACCAACACCTAGTTGCTCAGAGATATCACGTTGGGTGATGCCACGATCTAGCAAGTCAAAAATGCGAATACGATTGGCGATGTCATGCTGTTCTTTATCCGTCAGCAGGGCACTGAGCAGCTTTTCGATATCTGTGCTATCAGTACAGTTGGTCAAATGTTTCACTAAGCTCTGATAAGGATCGGTAGTCATAATAGGTAATCTTAGCCAAAGAAAATAGATAAGTCGCTCATCGAGCGATTTTTCGCTGAGAACTATCTTGTTTCAGTATTCTAGTACAGTAGTACAAGAAAAACAAGTCATGAGCTAAGTTAATAGCAGCCTGCTATAGACGTGATGAGTTTCTACGCCTTATCGCATATAGCCTTAATAGTTATTCAGACTCATGCTGAATAACATATTTACAGTTAGTATCGAAGCATTTTTGCACTTTGTCAGCATATTAAAAGCTAAAATTGAGGATTTATTATATTAATTATTGCCAAATTGTTAATACTTCGTTATTATGCCTCTCATTATTTAAACGCTAATTATTATCATTAACATTAATCATGTTATTCGCACGATGAGTTAAGTGTTTTAAGGTATTTAATCTTCTGGTGGGCACTATTTTAAAGGTTGTTTGACGATAGCCTTTAAAAATAATTCTAAAAATTCTAATTTCTGACAGTAAACAAAGTGAGTAAATGTGTTATGCGCGAAGTAAAGTTATCTAGTCAATTGACAGTATTGTCTATCGGTGTCGCCGCTGTATTGTGGACGCAAGCTGCCAGCGCTGCAACAGCAGCAGATATGCCAAACACGACATTACAGACGATCACTGTAACAGCGAATAGCTCAGTACGTGACGCTGTACAAGAAGACTCTGTCTACATAGATGACTACACCCCAGCTGCACAAGCCAGCCATTTGAGCGATTTTCTGGACGTTGTGCCAGGGGTAAGCGTGGGCGGTACCTCATCGGTCAACCAACGTATTCGTGTACGTGGTCTTGATGATACCAACCTAAAAGTCACGATTGATGGCGCACGTCAAGAAGGCGCGTTGTTCTACCACATGGGTGATGTCACGATTGATCCAGATCTGCTAAAACAAGCAGAGGTGTCGGTAGGCAATAACTCAGTGACGCTAGGCAATGATGCTATCGGCGGTGCGGTTGCTTTTGAGACAGTCGACGCGGCAGATTTACTCAAGCCAGGTCAAAAGGTCGGTGCTAAGCTGCATACAGGTTATGCTAGCAACAATGATGAACTGCTAACTTCAGCTACTGTGTATGGTGCGCCAACAGAAAATATTGATTTACTGGCTTATTATGGCAAACGCAATGCGGACGCTGGTGAAGACGGTAAAGGCCGTAAAATCCAAACGGAAGACAGCGAAGGCGAAAACATCCTATTAAAAGCTGGTGCTTATGTCGGTAGTGATCATCATGTAGGCGCTAGCTTTAGCCGTACCGAAAACAAAGGCAAGTTCCCATTGCGTCCAGATTTTCCTGCTGGTGGCTGGAACCCAATCATCCCGCAGGAAGTCAAACGTGATACCTATGCGCTTGACTACGCATATAGTCCTGCCAACCAGTTGGTCAATGTAGACGCCAATGTATATCAGACCAGCACGCAGATTTTGCGTAACTCTGATGGCGTACCTGGGTTTGAGTTTGATGCAGAAGTCAAAACCAGAGGTGCAAAAGTACAAAACACCAGTATCATCGATAGTAGTATTATCAATGGTGTGCCAGGGGTTCATAAGTTCATCGCTGGGGTTGAGCATTACAAAAAAGAATCTGAGATGACACGTGACTTTGGTAATGCGAGCACTGATGAGGCAACCAATACTTCAGTGTATCTAGAAGACCAATGGCAAATGGGTAAGCTTAGCTTAACGCCAGGCGTCCGTTATGACCGTTATGAGTCTCCAGAGTATGTATCGGCTGGCAAGACTTATGACAATGTCGTTGGCGCATTGGCTGCTAGCTATGAGATTGCACCGCGTACTCAGCTATTTGCAAGCTATACGCAGTTATTTAATGGTCCAGATCTTAGCCAAACGATTTTTAACACCGATGGCGCTGATACGTATGTGAACAATGACCTAAAAGCAGAAGAAGGTGACAATGCAGAAGTCGGTATTGCTACAACGCTGCGTGGTCTAACAGTGGCTGATGACTCTTTAAAACTAAGTGCTAAATACTTTGAAACCAATATCGAAAACTATATTGAGTTTGTACGTGCAGGTAATGGTAGAGTTGGTTTGGATTGTGCGACTGGACAATTAAACGGCAGCTGCCAAGGTGTCATTAATAATGACGAAGATTTCAAAATCAAAGGCGTAGAGCTATCGGCCGACTATCGCGCAGATAACTTCAACATGGGTCTAAGCTATGCTCGTGCACGTAGCAAAGGCGAAGATACAGGTTACAATATCTCTTCTGTCAGTGGTAGTGGCTCTGAGTCTGGCGATAAGTATATGGTCAACTTGGGTTACGCTCCAACCAACACTACTGAGCTTGGCTGGCGCAGTACTTACGTCGCCGATGTGACACCGAATACCGCTGATGATGACAACGAAAAACCAGGCTATGACGTGCACGATATCTTTATGACTTACACGCCAACTCAAATCGAAGGTTTAAAAGCCACACTAGGTGTATACAACATCTTTGATGAGACTTATGCAAGCCATGCATCGCGTAACTCTATCGATGATGACTATACTGATTTTGAGATGGGACGTAATATCAAAACGTCTTTAACTTATCAGTTCTAATCTAGCTTATCGAATTTAAGTCTAATCGTACTTATAAAGTCAGCTGTCTTACATGGTAGCTGGCTTTTTTTACGAGATTTTTGAGAGTGCGATTTATCTAAGAGTAGATGTTAAGTTGCTCGTTTGGTAGAAGGTGAGGCTACCGTATAAATAGCATATGAGTTAAATCTTATGCGAGCACTATGCCAATACTCTAAACAACAGCGAGCTATCATCGAAGCTCATTTATATCTTTCAAATTATCAGAAAATAGTTGTGAGTGAATACGGGCATAGAGTAAGTAAACTTCAAAATTTTGAATCTGACGTATAATGTTTCTAACTGGCCGAATTATCATATTGGAAATATCGATAAGGTTTGACAGTGTAGTGCTTATACAACTGAAACTATCAGGCATTTCTATAAAGATATTAAGTATTAATTAAACTGTTAACTGAACCGAATATAATAATGCAAACATTAATGATAATAATTATCATTAATGTTTGCATTATTATATGTATCTTGCTAAAGTGTGTTTCGTTCATTACAGAACAGTTAATGGCTCTTTGCTCTATTCTATTTATAGAGACTTTTTTACGCTAGATATTTAATTCATTGGATAATTAATGACAGTTACAGCGTCATCAAACTTTTAACCCTACTCAGTACATACCCTTATTCGTTTACTCTCAATAGCTAAGCCGCTTGGCGATATTTTAGTCATGTTTTTATAACACATATATTTACGGACACGTCTATTCGACAATCGTATGTCAATTTTAAACGTTTATTTATGTGTACTTGCACCGAGAATGCATCCGAAGCATTGCATAAAAAGTGGCTGAAACCATTCACTGACGATGAGATAAACAGGTATTAACGAAATTGTGCGCTTCAAGGAATATTACTTATGTCAAACCAATCAGGTTGCTCTGATTTCTCAGTCATCACTTCTCCAAAAAAACTTCAACGCGTCGTGACTGGTAAGCTTTTACTAAGTATCGCTGTGACTTCTATTCTTAGTAGTACCGCTTTTGCTGCCGAGGGTGATGAGGTAGCTGTGCAAGGGGCGACCGACCAAGAAGCTGTGCCTACAGCTACATTGGATACAATTGTGGTGCGGGCAGCAAGGGACGAGCTAGAACAAGCAGCAGGGCTGTCTATTATTAGTGAAGAGGCCATCGAAAAAGCATCAGTTTCTAATGATATTTCAGAGATTGTCCGTAAGATGCCAGGTGTAAATCTATCAGGGTCATCAACGTCAGGTCAGCGTGGTAACCAGCGTCAAATCGATTTGCGTGGTATGGGACCAAACAACACGCTTATCTTGATCGATGGTCGTCCTGTCACTTCTCGTAACTCTTCACGTCCTAGTCGTGGCAGTGAGCAAGACACGCGTGGTGACTCGCAGTGGGTACCACCAGGCGCTATCGAGAGTATCGAAGTATTGCGGGGTCCCGCAGCAGCCCGTTATGGCTCTGGTAGTATGGGCGGCGTGGTAAATATCATTACTAAGAGCCCGACTGAGCCAGAGTTTTCTATCAGTGGTCACTATGAGGCACCAGAGAGCGATCTAGAAGGCAGTAGCTGGCGTACCAATATCAATATGTCAGGTCCTTTAACTGACAAGCTGTCCTCGCGTACTACCCTTGGATATCACGACAGTGAAGCAGATGATCCCTCTATTAATGCAGCCGAAGCGCTAGATGACTCAGTAGCAGCAGGTACTGAAGGTGTCGAAAATATCGATGTGCGTCAGTTGTTTGAATACGCAATGGATGCGATGAATACGGTCGGCGTTGAGGTCAATTATAGTCGCCAAGAGAATCGCTGGGCGGGTGACTCGCTGTTCCAAACCGTGAATGAAACGTTGATAGACGAATTAGAAGGTGAAACAACCAATAAGATGCAGCGCTATGGCGCGGCGATCACGCATCGCGGCGAGTATGATGATGCCAGTAGTAACAGTTTCATTGAGTATACTCGGACAATTAATGAGCGCTTGGGTGAAGGTAGTGCGGGTGGTGGCGAAGGTCAAATTCAGCTACCTGACGACGGCGAGGAGTTTGAGTGGACAGAGGCGACTTACGACACGTTAAATGCCAAATCAGAGTGGGATATTTATTTTGACCGTCATACCTTGACGGCTGGTGCAGAGTTCCGCGGTGAAAAGCTGGATAACCCTGTGGTATCTGATATGACATTTGAGGATGGTTTTGAGTTTGGTGATGTAGAGACCGATCCTGACAAGCGCGATCCGACCTCAGATGCCTACCTCGTCGGTGCTTATTTAGAAGATAACTATGAGATCACGCCTGATTGGTATGTCACGCCAGGCTTACGTTTTGACTATCATAGTGAAGCTGGCAGTAACTGGTCGCCTAGTATCAATACTACTTGGCATTTTAGCCCTGATTGGTCAGTGAAGGCGGGTGTCAGTCGTGCATTTAAAGCGCCATCGCTATACCAGCTTGACCCAAATTACATTTACTACACTCGTGGTTATGGCTGTCCACAATACGTGAAAAATGAAAACAGAGGTGGAGGGTGTCATGTTTTGGGTAATTCTGATCTAGAAAATGAAACTTCTTGGAACAAAGAGTTGACCTTTACTTATGATGATGGTACTGGATTGAATGCTGGCTTGACTTATTACCACAATGCCTATGATAACCGCATTGGCGCTGGTACGGATCGTGTGGCGGTAGATACGGCGACAGATCGTTCTATCTTTCAATGGGACAATCAAGGTGAAGCAATTGTTGAAGGTTTAGAAGGCTTTGTACAAGTACCAGTCACTGACAATGTAAGATGGTCTTCTAATATCACTGGTAACATCCGCTCTGAGCGTAAAGACAATGGCGAGCCATTATCGCTCATTCCTAAGTTCACTGTAAACACGGGTGTCGATTGGGATATCACGCCTCAGTGGAATGCTGGTTTTGATGTGAGCTACTATGGCACGATTGAAGCCCCAACGATTTCAGCGACGACGGGAGATGATAGTGATGACCCGTTGCTTGATCGCGAGCCGTATGCCATTGCTAACGTGAGCACTCGCTATGATTTGACAAACGCGATTACGGTTGGTGCTGGTGTCAAAAACTTATTTGATACGGGTGTTTATCGTGAGGGTACCGCTACGAATGCTGGTGCACGTACTTTTAATGAGCCTGGCCGTACTTATGTGTTTGATGTTAGCGTTGATTTTTAGGAGGTAGACACAGGGTTTGTTAAGTTAGAAAAAGGTCTGAGCTATTTGCTTAGACCTTTTGCGTTGTTAGGGCAGGGTCTTATTTTCAAAATAAGCCCATGCCCCCGTAAATATTTTTAATAATTCAATAACTTACTATCACAATATAACAGCAGATTTATTTATGTCATTTAATTTTCGCTATAGCTGTCTTTGGATTCACCGTTATACTGGGCTTGCCATGGCAGCTTTTTTAATTATTACTGGTATTACTGGCACATTGTTGGCATTTCATGACGAGCTAGACGATGTCTTCAACCATAAACTGGCTCAGGTTGAGAAACAAAACGCATCACATCTGCCTATTGCAGAGCTTCATGATAAGGTCATCAGTGCGTATCCTCAATATGCTTTTTCTAGCATGCCAACCTCGATAGCAGCAGAGAGGTCAGCCGTATTTTCGGTAGACAGAGCACGAGGAAAAGCCGCCCAAAACCAACCAAAAGCACCGTTTCAACAAGTTTATGTCCACCCTTATACTGGCGATATCATTGGTACTCGTGATAGAGATGAGTGGGCATGGCACAACACCATGTGGAAAGTGTTTTGGTTACATCGCGATTTATTACTGGGTGACATTGGAAAATTGCTACTAGGGATTGTCGCGCTCGTGTGGACGATTAATTGCTTTATTGGCTTTTACTTAACGTTTCCTAGAGCGATCAAGAAAAAAGCACAGAATAAAACCTCGCCTAAAAAACGTGCCTCCTTTTTAAAACGTTGGTTACCAGCGTGGAAAATTCGTACCAAAAGTAATATGTTTAAATTGAATTATGATCTACACCATGCCTTTGGATTATGGCTTTGGGGGATCCTGTTTGTCATCGCGTGGTCGAGTGTTGGTTTTAATTTAAGAGAGGTCTATCAACCTGTGATGCACGCTGTCGTAGAGCTTGAAGGCAGAGAGGAAAGACAGGAGAACTCAAGAAAACCATCAGAAAAAGCGGAGCAGGCGTCTGGTGCAGAAACAGCGACTAGAGTTGAAGCTGTAAACAATGAGACTATCGATGTCGAGGCTGTTGATGTGGTCAACAAAGCCAATAGCATTGCTTATTTAAGTGAGCAGGCAAACATCGCTGCCCAAAGCAAGGGTATGCTAGTGCGAGAGTTTTTAGGCATACGTTGGATTGAGGACGAGGGTCAATGGCAGCTGCGCTTTAAGACAGATAAGGATATTGGTAAAAAAGGCGGTGCATCATCCATCACGGTCAATGCAAGGACTGGTAGCATCGAGCGTGTAAATTTTGGCTATCAAAGTTCATCATTTGGCAGCAAAGCCGATCAATGGCTATCGACCTTACATATGGGGCATATCAGTCAAGGTATTGGCCATTTGCTGTATCAAATATTTTTAGCATTGATAGGTTTGGCTGTGACAGTGTTGTCTATTACTGGTGTTTATCTATGGTGGAAAGGGCGTCAAAGTCGATTGAAGGCGTTGCAAAAGGGTAGGTAATATAGTGATATTTCTAGGGTATATTTTTATTTAGATAGCTATCTGTTGAATCAAAAGCATGCCCTAGTTATAAATTTAATTGCAAAAATATTGTGTATGCTATCGAGACAGTAAAAATGAAGAAAGCAAACGTCTCACCTATCATGACCCATCTATGCCAACTATTATTTTCATCATAGTTCTTTGTGTAATCTACTGAAGAGATATCTTGAGTAAAATCCATAGGAATAACCACTAATCTTAGACCATATAAGGTCATTCCTAACCAAAAAAAGGTATTTGATATCTCTTTATTTAAAGCATTAAAAATGAATAAGCAAAAGCTAATTACTAAAACTAGTAGAGATAGATTTTTATAGTTTATCCATCGATTATTTAATAGCGCTCTATGCATCTATAGTTTCTTTTATTATTTGCGAAGTTCTTTATTTAAACCGTATCAACAATCACTGGACGGCCCTGATGACTTAGGACAGTGACATCGACGTTGTATAAATCTTTCATCGTCTCTTTGGTAATAACATCAGCAGGACGACCAACAGCCGTCACTTCTCCTGCTTTCATCGTAACCACTGTATCTGCAAACTGTGCCGCTTGGTTGATGTCATGCAGGACTATTACCACGGTTTTTTGCTGATTATGGCTAAGCTGACGTAGCTCACGCATGAGGCGACCAGCATGATACATATCTAAGTTGTTCAGTGGCTCATCGAGCAATAGATAGGGCGTATCCTGGCAGACAATCATAGCAATCAGCACGCGTTGACGCTGTCCGCCTGATAGCGTTGACAAGAAGCGCTCGGCAAGTGGCTCAAGCTCAAAGCGTTCGAGGATTTCCTGTACTTTTTGCTGATCGTCAGCGGTCGGTTGTCCTTGATGATAGGGATAACGACCAAACATCAGTAGCTCATGTACGCGCAGTCGTCCTTGTACATGGTTGTCTTGTCCGAGCATAGCGACAGTTTTGGCCAGTGTGCGCGCCTGACAGCTGACAATATCACGCTCTTCATTATCTACAGAGAAGCTCACCTGCCCAGCCTGTAACGGTTGCAAGCGAGCCATGACAGAAAACAACGTAGACTTCCCAGCGCCATTAGGCCCAATCAAAGCAATCACCTGCGCCGTTGGTAGGGACAACGTAATGTCATGCAAGATTTTTTGTTTGCCAATATGGTGAGAGATATTATTCAGTTTAATCATAGTCAGTCTTATTTAAAAAGTCTTAGGGTTTTCTCTATCAACAGAATCAGCTAAATAAACAATGTCGGCTAAGTAATCATAAAGAACGACGTTGAGACATAAATATCAATGCTAAGAACATCAATCCACCTGCTAGCTCTATCACGACGGACAACACGCCTGCCATATCTAGCACTTGCTCAAAGATAGTCTGACCCAGTACTAAGCAAATCATAGCGACCAAGCTGACCAATATCAGCCGCTCAGTGTGATACATATGTCGCGCGATACGATTGGTCAATGCGCAAACCAATAGACCAAAGAAAGTCACTGGACCGACCAGGGCGGTGGCCGTGGCAACCAGTACAGCGATGACAGTTAATAGACCAAATGCTAGACGCTGATAGTTGATACCAAGGTTGACGGCCTGTGCTTGTCCGAGCATCAACACATCGCATTGATAACGCCAGCGCCATACAAATATCGCGGTGATGGCACAGATAAATAAGCTGATGCCCAGCAGCTGAGGGTTGACCGTATTGAACTGCGCATAGCTAGCAGACTGTACGACCACAAAATCATCAGGGTTTATTAGCCGTGCAATGAGTGCTGATAAGCTGCGAAATAACACGCCAAAGATAACGCCTACTAATATTAGCCGCGTCAAATCCTGACTGCTTTTAGAAAATAATAACTTAAATAATAATAAAGATGCCCCAAACATCAGGACAATCTCTAGCGTGAACTTGGCAATAGGATCGAGACTGGTAAAGCTAATCGCACCTAAAAAGAAAACCAGTAAGCTCTGCAACAGAACATAGAGTGAATCAAACCCGAGTAGGGAGGGCGTTAGAATTGGATTGTGAGTCAACGTCTGAAACAGCAACGTCGACACGCCAATCGCATAGCCAACCACCATCAGTGCTAGCAGTTTTTTGCCGCGTAATGGTAGCGCAAAGTCCCAATAGCCATTGACATTGAGTGTCATAAACAAGGTCATCGAGATAAGTAGAATAATAGCTGCTATGGATTTTGGATGGGCAGCTATCCATGTCCAAAGCTTTGCCAACTGACTTTGGGCAGCGGCTGAATACTGACCATCTGCTGAAGATGAGTTATCTATCGCTGTGCTGGTTTTGGTAGCATCAGTCTTGGTAGAAGTAAGCTTAGTTGATGAGAACATACAAAAATCCTATGGTGCCAAGCTTATCTAATAAGGCAAAAAATGAACGACAGTAAGTGAGTGTTGAAAACTAATACACAGTTAGTGAACATAGTGCTACTGCTCAGCTGGTGCACGTAATAACAGCCATAAAAATAACACTGTACCAACCACACCAAAAATAGTGGCGACTGGCACTTCAAATGGATAGCGAATAGAGCGCCCGATAATATCGCATAGCAGCACGGCTGAAGCACCAAGTAGGGCAACTGCTGGCAAGCTACGACGTAACTTATCTCCCATTAGGCGACTCACAATGTTTGGCACGACCAGCCCAATAAAAGGAATCATGCCTACAGTCACGACCACGACAGCGCTCATCATGGCTACCATACCCACGCCAATCCAAGTGACTTGACGCTTACTAATACCCAAGTTCAAGGCGATATTGTCACCCAAACCGACGATAGTCAGCTTGTCAGCAATAATATAAGCCAGCACACACAGTCCACCCGTCAGCCACAACAGCTCATAGCGCCCTGCCAATACGCCCGAAAAATCACCAAACTGCCACACGCTCAGCATTTGTAGTGATTCGGTTTGATAGGCGATGAAGGTAGTGACGGCTTCAATAATGCCGCCAAAGACAATGCCAATCAGTGGAATCATCAAAAAATCAGTAGGCGGAATACGGTGAATGAGCAGCATAAATAGCATCATGCCAAAGACAGCAGCGATGGTTGCCACGCCCATTTTTACAATGAGCGCACTGGCAGGGAACAGCAGACTGACCACTAGCAAACCAAGTGCAGCACTCTGAGTTGCACCAACCATAGATGGCTCTACAAAGCGGTTTTTTAGTACTACTTGGATAATCATCCCAGCCACTGCCATCGCAATACCAGTCAAAATAATGGCAATGGTGCGCGGTATGCGGCTAACCAATAGCAGCGAGCTATCGGAGTTGGCACTCTGAGTCAGCAGGCTCTGCAAGATACCTGACCATGAAAAGTCAGCCACACCAATAGATAAGCTCAATAACACCAAAAGCCCCATAAGAATGAGGCTTGCTGTATTGATGAACCATGGTGGTATGACAGTACGTCGATGTAACGCATTGCCAGTACCGCTCTGCCAGCTTGATGCTGATGGAGCAGTACTGGATTTGAGCCTAGCATGAGTGCGGGGTGAAAATAACGACATAATCTCTACTGGCTTAAAAATGAGCAGTGTTAACGGTAATAATACCTACTTGTGCAACAATAGTTTGCATAGAAAACAACGTTATTTAGCACTAGCAAAAGCATCTTTGATTGTCGTTAGATCCTGCATCCATTGATAGTAGCCACCAAATGCTAAGTAAGAGTCTGGACTTAGATAGACCACTTGCTGTTTGCTCCATGCATTGGTTTGAGCAACCAATGGATTGTCTAATACGGCCTTGGCACCAATACCGTCTTCACCAATTGCGGCACTGCGGTCGATGACAAATAACCAATCTGGATTGGCTTTTTGGATGTATTCAAACGATATCGGCTGACCATGAGGCGCATCGGCAATTTTGTCATCTGCCATTGGCACACCTAACACAGTATGGATAAAACCATAGCGAGACTTGTCACCATAGGCTGACATTTTGTTGCCATTGACCATGACGACTAGGCCCGTGCCTTTATTTTCTTTTGTTAGACTCTTGGTCTCAGTGATGAGTCCATCGATGTTCTGTTGTAGCTTAGCGGCTTGATCGCTTTTACCAAACAGTGCACCTAGATCATGTAGGCGCTGCTTGCTTGACTCATAGATGTTAGCTGTATCAATACTCATGTCTAACGTTGGCGCGATACTTGATAGCTCGTCGTATTTTTCTGCCATGCGTGAACCAACCAAAATAGCTTGTGGCTGCATTGCATTCAACGCTTCAAGATCTGGCTCAAATACAGTACCTACCGATTTTGGATCAGGCTGTGTTTCTGAATGTAGGTTCTTTAGTAATAGACCACCAGGCATACCATCGACCGCCACATCTAGCGCGGCCAAGTCTTGCATCAACGTCATGTCATAGACGACAAGTGGCGATGGGTTCATAGCCAGCTCAACATCACCTTTTACGGTATTGACCATGATTTTCTCAGCAGATACAGCGTCATTACTGGCAACGTTCTGTGATTCATCAGCCGTTGGGTTTTCAGTTTTGGCGTCTGCTGGCTCAGAATCATTAGATTCAGGCGAGCTACATCCTGCCACTACCGTAGCTAATAACACTGTCATGGCAGCAGTCAGTAATGGACGTTTGAAAAAAGAGGCGGTAGATCTGCTAGATAATAAGGGTGTCGGCATAATGAACTCGGTTTATCAAAAAATGTTTAAGCAATTGTCTAAAATAATTGCAAATGAATAACGCTAAAAA
>NZ_PJAS01000042.1 GCF_002836735.1 Psychrobacter sp. 4Bb
GGCAGTAGATAAAAATAAACGGCTGAAAATCAGCCGTATTATTTATAAAGTCTACTATAAGTGTGCGACGTCAACCTATTATGGCTTTTGTGCTCGGTTTTGTAATGGATCACCAATAAGCACACTGCCTGAGTTTTCACGGCGTTCTTCGTCACTTAATTTGCTTGCAGGAACTTTGGCTTTGCGCTTCCATTTTAAGCTAAATAAGTCATCACGGCGGTCGATCAGGTTGTGTACTGAGCCTTCGTGACGAACATGAGTCAGCTTGTCTAAGTTCACATCTGAGAAGAATACCATCTCCGTATTGGCGGTGGTTTCTGCCATAATGGCATCATGTGGGAATGCAAAATCTGACGGTGAAAAAATAGACGACTGAGCGTACTGAATATCTAAACTTTCGACTTGTGGCAAGTTACCTACTGAACCGCAAATCATTACATAGCATTCGTTTTCAATCGCACGTGCTTGAGCACAGTGACGCACACGCAAATAGCCGTTTTTGGTATCTGTCCAGAAAGGCACGAACAAAATATCCATATCATCAAGTGCTAACAGGCGTGCAAGTTCAGGGAACTCAACGTCATAACAGACCAAGATACCGATACGACCCGCATCCGTGTCGAACACTTTGACTTCATCGCCACCTTCGATTACCCAAGCGCTGCGCTCATGCGGAGTAATATGAATTTTGCGTTGCTCTTCAACCGTACCATCACGGCGGCACAGATAGCTGACGTTGTATAAGGTATCGTCTTCGTCCAGTAACGGCATCGAACCGGTAATGACGTTGACGTTATAACTGACGGCTAAATGCGAGATTTCATTTTTGAACCACTCGGTATAACCCGCCAAAAATCGAATGGCAATATTTTGATCGGTTTCTTCGCATAGACCCATCAATGGCGCATTGAAAAACTCTGGTAAGCAAGCAAAGTCTGAGTTGTAGTCAGCCATGATATCGACAAAAAACTCAACCTGTTGCAGTAATTCTTCAGGTGATTCGACTTCACGCATCTGCCACTGAATACCACCAATACGCACTTCAGACTTGCGAGTATTAGGCTTATAGTCTTTAGGCTCGTAGTAGATATTTGCCCACTCAAGCAAGGTAGCAAAGCCCTTTGATTGCTTATCATCTGGCAGATAAGCGGTCAAAATACGTTTAACGATAAAGCCATTAGACAACTGGAACGACAAAGCTGAATCGTGAATCTCACGGCTTTCAACGGCATCAATATATTCGCCTGGAGTCAGATCTTTATGGTTATGATAGTTAGGTATGCGTCCACCGGCTAAGATAGCGCGGAAGTTTAACTGTCGGCACAGCTCTTTACGTGCGTCATACAGACGACGACCGAGGCGGTAGCCGCGATAATCAGGGTCGATGAGCGCATCTAAACCATAAATGGCATCACCTTCTGGATTGTCTCTGATGATTTCTTTTTGTCCAATCAAATCATCATAGGTATGCGGGTTTGAAAACTTGGCATAGTCAACGCGCATAGAGAGCACGATACCAATCAGCTGATCATGATCAAACAAAGCAATCTGACCTTCAGGGAACGCGTCAATCAAAGTATGAATGGTTGTCTTTGACCATGCGCCACCCAAGTTTACATAGACACGATCCATCAAGGCTTTTAATTGTGGGTAATCTTTTTTCTTAATCTCAGCAATCGTGAGGTGAAAATCATCTAATTTTTCCATCTTACTCATAAGTTTCCTGTTTTAAATAGCTATTGAATGTAGGGGTATCAAATAATGGGGTCATAGCACATTGATGTGCCGATTTTTGTGCAAAAAAGTAATAAAAACATTCCAATAGGAAGATATTGTCGTTACAATAATTTATTGCCGTATTTACAATAGGTTATGTTGATATCTTAGACTGTTTTGCTCACTCTATTTAGTAGTGATTTTGGCTAACGCAAAGGGTTAAAGGATAGCGACTGCCACATT
Organism: Psychrobacter sp. 4Bb; assembly: GCF_002836735.1. Taxonomy (GTDB): domain Bacteria; phylum Pseudomonadota; class Gammaproteobacteria; order Pseudomonadales; family Moraxellaceae; genus Psychrobacter. The sequence goes on from NZ_PJAS01000042.1 coordinate 1,960, forward strand.
CTATATCGCTTTATATCTATTGGGTTTGTAAACACCGATAAGCGCACAACTCTGCATTATCATTGTACCTGCGACTGTCTTGCTATTTATTATCTCAATATAGAATCTAAATAATATCTATCAGCACCTTTTGTTTTGCTTGTTATCATAGCAAGCTGTAACGGCAATAACAGTCTCACGTAGTAAATATTTGCTACGTTTTTGTGAGTCAATTTTTTGGTTCAACTCAGGCATAGTATTGTGTTGCTTGTTTCGTTTAGCCGTCTTTAATCGGCTTCTTAGGATTATTTTATTATGCCTTTAAATCATACCAATAGAATCACGAAGTGGGATGACATAGATGACTCCGCTTTGGTTCAGTTGGTTTATGTCAGTACGCTGACTCTTGGTTCGCGTTTGAGCACCTCTATTTTTGATGAAGTAGAAGGCCACGCACGTAACTACAATCAGCAGCATAACATCACAGGCACGTTATGCTACGGTAATGGTCACTTTCTGCAATGTATCGAAGGTAAAAAGTCAGACGTATTTAATCTGCAAGAGCGTATTTTCGTCGATAGTCGTCATAAAAATGTAGAAGTGTTGCTATTACAAGTCATCAATCATCGCAGCTTTGCCGACTGGCGTATGCGCTTGCTGTTTTTGGAGCGTTGGTTGTGGTCCCCTGCGACCAAGAAACAAGCCGTACAATTATCCCCATTTTTACCATTTGCGCCGCACGGCTGGTCGTCTGATCGGACTGAGCAGTTTTTGCAAATTATCAAAACTTTCGATAGTCCACCCCATATTAAGGCGGCAGGCATTACTTATAATGCATTGGGTAATATGGTGCGCCATATCGCGGCACCGCATCAGGCGTTTCTGCTTATTCAAGGGTTCTTGAGCATATTACTGGTCGTCGCACTGATACTGTTATATTTATAGATTATAGTTTTTGCAAATTATAAATCCAAAAAAAGACGCCAGCCTCTCGGGTTAGCGTCTTTTTATTTGCGATAAGCGTTTAGCATGCTCTTCACATATCAAAAATCTTACCGCGGTTCATAATGTTATTTGGATCGAATACTTTTTTGACTTCTCGTAAATAATCAATCTCAGTCTCGCTACGGCTATAGTGCAAGTACGGTTTCTTTGTCATACCAACCCCATGCTCAGCAGACACTGAACCGCCATATTTCTGTACCGTCTCAAACACATATTTATTGACAACCTGACACTCAGCAAAGAAATCATCCTTGCTCATGTTTTCTGGTTTTAAAATATTCAGATGCAAATTACCATCGCCGATATGACCGAACCAGCAAACTTCAAAGTCTGGATAGTTACTGCTGACAATATGATCAATCTCTTCGATAAAGGTCGGTACGTGACTTATCAGCACTGATACATCGTTTTTGTAAGGGGTGAATACGGAGATAGTCTCAGAGATATATTCACGTAGCTTCCACAGCTCTGCTGCTTGCGTGAGGTTCTGGCTCATGACGCCATCAGCGACCCAGCCTTGCTCCATACAATGCTCAAATATGGCCATGGCTTTGTCCATGATTGGCTCATAAGGTGCTTCAAATTCTAATAGCGTATAGAACTTGGTACGTGATTCAAACGGCTCTTGTACTTGGCCATGTGCCATTAGCTTATCAATCGCTACATCGTCAAAGAACTCAAACGCTGTTAAATCAATCTGTGCCTGAAAAGCAGAGAGTACGTTCATGACGTCATTGAAGCTGTCCATGCCAAGTACCATGACGTTTAAGTCTTGTGGCTGACGCTCAAGCTTGATTTGCGCATGAGTAACAAGGCCAAGCGTGCCTTCACTACCGATGAACAATTGGCGCAGGTCATAACCGGTGGCGTTCTTTACCATACCGCGATTGAGGTGCAAGATGTCGCCTTTACCCGTGACGACAGTCAGACCCATGATCCATTGACGAGTCATGCCATAGCGAATGACTTTAATGCCACCTGCATTGGTACCGATATTGCCACCGATTTGACTAGAGCCTGCTGAGGCAAAGTCGACAGGATAGTATAAGTCTTTTGATTCAGCGAATTCTTGCAACTGTTGGGTGACGACACCGGCTTCGACTTCAACTATTCGATCGGCAGGATAGAACTGTCCAATCTGGTTCATTTTATCCATGCTAACCACGATTTCACCATTGGCGGCGACGGCACCAGCAGACAGGCCAGTACGACCACCACTTGGGGTGAGGACGACGTTGTGCTCATTGGCAAGGAGTACGATAGTCTGTACTTGTTCAGTGGTCTTTGGAAAGACGATGGCAGCAGCAGCAGGAGCGAAGTGTTTGGTCCAGTCTTTGCCCCAATGCTCTAAGCTCTCAGCATCGGTTTTGATTTGGGTTGGGTCGAAGTTATGAGTATCAGTAAGCGTGCTCAAGATGGTTTGCACGGCATTGGTTTCGAATGTGTTTTGAGCGGTAGTTGGCGTCATGGTCAAATCTCAATATTGGCGTAAGCACGATGCTGGGACTGCTTATTATATAGCGAAATAACTATAAATTCAGTGGTGAGTCAGCTCGTAGAGGTAATAAGTGGATGATAATTTTTACCTATAAGAAGAGGTAAGTAATAAATAATTGATTCGATCGGTTTCAAACAGAATAATTCACTATAGCATAAAAATTTTTCAGGCTTGATAACCAATAATTCATCTAATCTGCTAACATCGACCTCAAATTTTGTGTAAGATATCGGGACTGTTTTCGTTTCATCCATCATAGATTATCCAACAGGTAATCTTATAAAACAATTATAGGACAGTTCTCATATGGCGTTATCACTACAAAAAGACAAAATCCGGTTTTTATTGCTTGAAGGTCTACATGACAATGCCCTAAAAGTATTGGAAGGAGCTGGTTACCACAACATCGAGAATATCAGTCACGCTTTAGATCAAGACGAGCTGATCGAAAAGATCAAAGATGCTCACTTTATCGGTATTCGTTCACGCACTCAGTTGACGCGTGAAGTACTTGAGCACGCACACAAGCTTATCGGCATTGGTTGCTTTTGTATTGGTACCAACCAAGTAGATCTAGACGCCGCTCGTGATCTTGGTATCCCTGTCTTTAACGCGCCATTCTCGAACACTCGTTCGGTAGCTGAGCTAGTATTGGCAGAAGCCATTATGCTGTACCGTGGTATTCCTGAGAAGAATGCAACCGTACATCGCGGCGGCTGGGGTAAGTCTGCGACTAACTCACACGAAGTGCGTGGCAAGACTATCGGTATCGTCGGTTATGGCTCTATCGGCTCGCAGCTGTCTGTCTTAGCAGAAAGCTTTGGTATGAAAGTCATTTATCATGATGCTGTGACCAAGTTGCCACTAGGCAACGCGGTACAAGTTGGTAGCTTAGAAGAGCTGCTATCAACGGCTGATATCGTGACATTGCATGTACCTGATGTACCAAGCACTCGCTATATGATGAAAGCTGAGCAGTTCGCCCAAATGAAAGAAGGCAGCTACTTTATCAATGCTGCACGCGGTACTTGTGTAGAGATTGATGACCTTGCTGCTGTGCTTGAGTCTGGTAAAGTATTGGGCGCCGCGATTGATGTGTTCCCGAAAGAGCCAAAATCTGCTGACGAAGAGTTCGAATCACCACTGCGTAAGTTTGACAATGTTATCTTGACGCCGCACATCGGTGGCTCAACGCAAGAAGCACAGGCTAATATTGGGTTAGAAGTGGCGGATAAGTTTGTTCGATATTCTGATCAAGGTGATACGGCGACTGCTGTGAACTTCCCAGAAGTATCTGTTCCGTTCAAAGAAAACTCGCATCGTCTGCTGCATATTCACAAAAACGTACCGGGCGTATTGTCACAAATCAACCGTCTGTTCGCTGAAGCAAACATCAACATCTTAGCGCAAAGCTTAATGACTGAAGGTGATGTTGGTTATTTGGTGATGGATGTGGATTATAACGATTCAAGTGCCGCTCTAGATCAGCTAAAAGACGTGGAAGAGACTATCCGCGTACGTATCTTATTCTAGTATAGTCAATCCACTATAAAAGCGTTACAGCGTTAACCTCGCTTGAAGTATTACATATACATCTGCACTCGGTTGCCTTGTAACACTTTTAAATAGGATCAACTATATCAGCGTTGACTGTTTTGATAAGCGCTGACAATTTGTCATAAAAAGAGAGGCTCTATTGATTAGAGCCTCTCTTTTTTATGCACTTTCAAAACCTGATTAAAATATCGATTTATTTGGCTTTGTTGTTATTGGCGGCATCAGCTAATCGTTGTGCTTCCACCTTAGCGGCTTTGCGTTTCTCTATCACATCTATCACGTCGCTACCGATGTGTGCTTCGCCACGTTTTTTCGCTAGCTGCATTTGATGCTCGCGCTCACGAAAGCGCGCCTTTTGTTCATCAGTTGCTTTATCGATACAATGCGGGCATGACTCGCCTTTAATGTAAGCACTGCTTTGCATCTCTTCCTGAGTAATGGGCATGCGGCATGCGAAACATTGCTCGTAGCTGCCTTTTTCTAGGTTGTGGTTTACTGACACACGGTTGTCAAAAACAAAACAATCACCTTCCCACATAGAGTCGCTAGCAGGCACTTCTTCTAAATACTTAAGAATGCCACCTTCTAAGTGATAAACCTCTTCAAACCCTTGTTCGCGCATATAGGCGGTAGATTTTTCGCAGCGGATACCACCTGTGCAAAACATAGCGACTTTTTTATGTTTAGCTGGATCCATCTCTTTTGAGACGTATTCTGGAAACTCGCGGAACGTTTCAGTGTTTGGGTTGACTGCATTTTGGAAGGTGCCGATTTGCACTTCATAGTCGTTACGCGTGTCGATCAAGGTAACTTCAGGATCTGAGATCAACGCATTCCACTCGCTTGGCTTTACATAGCGACCAACGGACTCCAATGGATCGATATTCTCGACACCCATGGTAACGATTTCTTTTTTTAGCTTCACCTTAGTGCGATAAAAAGGCTGAGTATCAGTATAAGATTCTTTAAAAGTAAAACTACCAATCGCTTCGATACTACGCAGATACTCAAGGACAGTATCAATACCTTGGCGCGTGCCAGAAATCGTACCGTTAATACCTTCAGCGGCAATTAACAAAGTGCCTTTGACGTCGTTATCGAGCATAGTATTTAAGATTGGCTCACGGTACTGCTCAAAGTCAGCAAAGCGTGTGAACTTGTAGAGTGCTGCAACTACGATATTGTTAGTCACGCTATCGTAAACGGGTGCTGCTTTGTTATCAGTTGCAGTGCTGTCTTGGGTATTACTCATGTTTTTCTCCTGCTGGCTAGGTCGTAAACCTAGTGCGTTGGGTTAACAGTCTGGTTCAAATAAACACGCTATTGTGTCATCCTCGCTTGATGTACTCTGGGTACAATCTGCGCTCGGCTTTCTTATATCACATTCATTTGAAGTAGACTGTGTCATTTCAAAATGGGTTATAACACTAGCCTGATTGTGGAATTGGCTAATGCGCGCGTAGTGTAGCAAATTTTAGTAAGATTTTGAATAGTTTAAGAGTTGCTAGCATCGTTAAACGTATACATAACTCATTGAGTGACTTACTTTAAGCATTGATAGTTTTTAGGCGTTTATCCTATGAGTAGAGCTTGCTATAGTAGACATTTCTCATTATCTGTTCTGTTTGTTTCATGGTAAAGGCAACTAATTATATTTATTTTAGCCATCACCATCGAAAATATATTAACAAGATCCATAGTTCCTTATAGAGCTATAAATCGTGCAAAATTTGTGACGAGTAGAAAATAAGAGATTGCATGCCAAAAACAAAACCTAATAAAGTTTTAAACCTAACTTGTCCTCATGAAAGTTGTCATGAGTCGTTTGCTGTCCCTTTAATCGAAAAAGGAATACTATTTTGTCCACATTGTAATCACAGTCTTTTGACGGAGAAACCAGTTGATGTAGCTCAAATCAACAAAGTAAGTATCGTTGAAAATAGAAAATCTAAATCATTTTTACATCACTGGCCCTATTTTGCATGGCTGTCGCTATACGCAATTCTTTTAATTATGGCAAAAATATATAGTTGGACGGATATCATGGACTTATATCTGATTACGATATTCCTTGTAGGTTCCATAGTATTTGAGAGGTATAAATCTCATTATAACAGTGTGTTATACCGCCTAAAACATAATGAAGTTGAGTTCAAGGCTGGTGTTGATACCTTATCTAACATTAAAAGGTTTTCTGAAATTAATACTGATTATGTAAATGATGATGGTGTACTCAAGCATAGCAAGTGCCGTTTCAATAAAGTAGAAATGCCAGTTCTAAAAAACTGTCCCCATTGTAAGTCGCAAATGGTTGTAAAATTGCAGCAGATGGTTGATTGGCAGAAAAACCTTTACTCTAAATACGATATTTATCGCCCAAAAGGAGTTCCAGATAGTGAGTACTGCAGTGTCACAAAGCGTTATGTATCGAGGGATACCACACTGTCTAATATATTCCTATGCTTAAATTGTCACACTCATTATAGTTGGCTATATATTTCAAATGAGCATTCAACCATAGATGAGGAAGATGCACGACAATTATGCAAAATTTAGGCGTAAAATCCAAAATTTAAATGTGGCTATCAAATAGATGTCATCGTTCCTCATTATTGTAGAATATAGAATAACAAATCTTGTCCTAATCTACTTTCCGAGCGGTATAAGCAGAGCGGTCGAATATATCGATAAGACCAAAGCCAGCATACCGATTATACTAATAATGAGTGTTAAAGTTGATAAAAGCTTTGATGGGCGTTGTAGTGTAATGGCCGAAAGTGTTAAACACACAACAGGAACTATCGACCACCATTCAATGGTACTAAAAACAAACTTAGTATAGGCTGTTTGTTCGACACCAAAGCTTATCCAAAGTGAGGTAAAACGTTCAATGAATTGCGGTTGTGCTATGAAGTAGATAAAAAATGACTGTATTGTGATACAAGTAATGATAAAAATCCAAAAAATTACTTTTTTCATAATATGGTTCAGTACTGTTGAGAAGTAATATTAAAGGGTGTAATGCCTTAAATATAAAAAATCCAGCTCAAAGGCTGGATTTTTTATTGCTAAAATAAATAGCTATAGATTTACTTACTCTGGAACCAAGTATCTGCTTTGCTACGGGCACTAGCAATGTCTGAGCTTGATAAGTTCAATGCCAACTGACCAATCTTACCGCGAGCTTTGTTGCGTACTTTTTCATCTAGCATGCCATCACGGGCAGCCAAGTCATACCATTTATAAGCATCGACCAGATTTTTTTGCTTTTCATCCAATAGTGCAAGCGTGTAACTGGCACGATTATCGCCACGCATCGCAGCTTTTTCTAACCACAGACGGGCTTGTTGTAAGTTAGGCTGTACGCCTTCGCCGCGCAAATACATGATGGCAAGATTCAACTGAGCAGGGGCAACGCCTTGCTGAGCGGCTTTGGTATACCACTGGATTGCTTGTTGGGTATTTTGCGCAATACCTTCACCTTTTTGCAAACGCTTGGCCAGATAGAACTGAGCGTGATCGTTACCTTGGGCGGCACGACTAGACAACTCGCTCACAGGCATAAGCTCAAAACGTGAGGTATCAAGCGGTACGTTTGATATTAACTCAGCATTGGCTAAACCAGCACAAGAAAATAATGCAGTAAACAACGCAGCTTTTAATAATTTCATAGCAGCTCCAAAATTAGGCAGTTAATAAGCAAAAAAAATTGTACCGCTAAACATTGTCTCGCTAAAGACAGTCAGACGGCGATAACAATTAGGTGGAATCTTGCGATATGAACTTACCTAATCATTAGCAAAAGGGGGTTGTCATCTCTAAATCAGAGATTTCACCCTAACTGATTAGACAAACGGTCGTAATAGTGGGGTGGCTGACAATATTTTGCTAGCTTAACACCCAAACTTACGAAACTCAAATACTAATTACAAGGTCACATAGACGTTTGTACCTGATTGTCCTTAACAAAATCAGACAGTTACTAAAAAATTATATTAAGTTAACAATCCATTAAGGTTAATACTAGCTCGTAAAGCACTGTTTAGCAGTCTATAAAACATAAAGACAGCTGAGAATTTATCCGCTATTTCTTGGTCACTCGGTAGATAGCGACGTCTGCTAACAAGTTAGGCGCTTGCCTAATTAACGCCTTCATCAAAGGTGTATGACCTTTTTCAGAATCGCTAACCGCAAAACGATTAATAATATGAATATCATGCTGCGCACATAACAGCTCAAAATCTTTGAAAGTACATAGATGAATATTTGGCGTGTTGTACCATTCGTAAGGCAATGCTTCAGAGACAGGCATCATACCTTTAAGCCCTAAATGAATACGGTTTTGCCAATGTGCAAAGTTAGGGAAGGTAATGACTGCTTCACGGGCAACTCTCAGCATATCAAGCAACAACTCGTCAGGTGCTTTTACTGCTTGTAGGGCACGTGCCATGACGACCGTGTCAAAGCTGTTATCAGCAAAGCGCGCTAGACCATCGTTGAGATCCTGCTCGACAATTGATAAGCCATTACCAATTGCCTCATTGATTTTGTCTTCATCAATCTCTAGTCCGTAACCTGTTACACCTAGTTTCTGCTGTAAGTGGGCAAGCAGCTCGCCATTACCACAACCTAAGTCCAGTACATGTGCTTGCGGCGCAATCCAGCGCTCTGCCAGTTGGTGATCCATTCTCATGAGCGTTCTCCTGTGGCTGAGCGGCTAGGGGTAATAAATGGCGCAGTCAAAAATCCTTTGACCGCACCCATGTAGCGAGGAATATCAAACAAGAATGAGTCATGTCCGTGCGGCGCGTCAATATTGATATAGCTGACTGGTTTACCAGTGGCCATCAGTGCATCGACAATCTCTTGCGAGCGCTCAGGTGCAAAACGCCAATCAGTGGTAAATGACACGACTAGATACTGGCATTGCGTATGGGCAAAGGCCGCTTTGAGCGCAGAAAGCTCTTGCTGACGATCAGACTCAATATCTTCAATCGTCGTTACTGCATCTTCTAACTCACTCTGTGCATTCGCCTTGCTAGATTCGACTGACGCCGCGATTGATTCTTCTATTTGTACTGCTGACTCTGTAGTATCTTTTGCTACGGTTGATGGGTAGTCGCGTATTGGATAGTCGCGCGTCGGATCAAAGTAATCTAAGGCCTTGGTCATAAGCAGATAAGTATTGGCATCAAAGTTTTCACTAAAGCGCTCGCCTTGATAGCGTAGGTAGCTTTCGACCTGAAACTCGACATCGTAGCCATACATAAATTTGCCAGATTTTAAATCACGGCCAAATTTGGCTTTCATCGCGTCATCAGTTAAGTAGGTAATATGGCCAACCATACGCGCCAATATCAGTCCGCGACGAGGATAAGTGCCTTCTTGTATATAGCGCCCGTCTTTAAAGTCGGGATCGGATAATATAGATTGGCGCGCTACTTCGTTAAAGGCGATATTTTGAGCAGATAGCTTTGGCGTACTGGCGATGACCACACAGCGCTTTAATCGCTCTGGATAATCAACAGACCATTGTAGCGCTTGCATACCGCCCATTGAGCCGCCGACAATGGCGTGCCAAACGTCGATGCCTAGACGATCTGAGAGCATTGCTTGGGTTTTTACCCAGTCTTTGATGGTGATCAGCGGAAAATCAGGGCCATACACTTGCGGCTCATCGCTGCTATCTGAATCAAGGCTGTCCGAACTAACACTATCCGAACCAACGCTATCAGGGTTAATAGTGGTAGGCCCTGTTGAACCAAAACAGCTGCCGATATTATTGACACACACCACATAGAACTGATTGGTATCAATTGCTTTATTGGGGCCAATCATATTGTCCCACCAGCCTGCTTTCTTGTCATCAGCACTATGGAAGCCAGCTGCATGATGATTGCCTGACAACGCGTGGCAAATCAGAATTGCATTTGATTTGTCGCTATTGAGCGTACCGTAAGTCTCTACCATCAAGTCAAACGAGGGCAGGGTACGGTTGCATTCTAACGTTAAGGGCTCAGCGAAATGAAAATTCTGAGGCGTAACGATACCTACAGACCCTAAATCACTGTTGGTATTGGCTGAGCTATTAGAGTGAGGTTGTGAATTAGGATGCTGGTCACTGGTATTATCAGAGCGTGCGTTCAAAGCTACCTCGCAAGACTACAATCATCAATAAAATAAAAGCAAAATGGCACGTTGCTAACAGGCTATTTTACCTACACGGTTTTTATAAACTGGGCCTGCCTATTGTATGGTGATGCGCGTTGGAGTACAACCATCGAGCGCGCCTTTCGAGCGCATCGATCGTAGTTTTTATGGAATATACTTTATAAATGAATAACGAGTAAGCCGCCAGCATCAAGTAATCAAGAGTTAATAAATAGCAACTGCGTATCAAATTGTATAGGTGCGCTTTTAGCCCGCGTCATTAATAGATAAAATGCTACACTAATGAGGTGTCTATTCAACTGTGTCTTAACAGTATCGTCTCTTATTATTTTGACATCACCCTTAATAACTTACTGCTAATAAAGTGCTGCTATGAAACCTAAATTGCCCCCACGTATTGCCGTTTTGTTAGTGAATCTTGGTACGCCAGATGAGCCAACGGCACCTGCCGTACGTCGCTACCTCAAACAGTTTTTGTCAGACCCACGAGTGATTGAGATTCCCAAATTCCTATGGGCTATTATTCTCAATTTGTTTGTTTTACCCAGTCGTCCTAAACGCGTAGCAAAGGCTTATGCGAGCATTTGGGAAGGTGACTCACCGATTCGTAAAATACTAAAAAGCCAAGTTGAGCTATTAGAACCACGTTTGGCTGATAGTGTGGCACCGTTTCGTGTCTCTGTGCATCCTGCGATGAGCTATGGTAATCCTGGTTTGCCTGATGTCATGGACGCGCTACGTGGTGAAGGGGTTGATCACTTTGTCATACTGCCGTTGTTTCCACAGTACTCTGCCTCTTCAGGCGGTGCCGTATATGATGCGCTGACGAAGTGGACGCTCAAGCAACGCAACTTGCCAAATTATACGATTGTCAAAGACTACTTTGCCCATCCGCTGTATATTCAAGCTTTGGCCAACTCTATTCGCCGTTTCCAAGAGAAGCATGGCAAGCCTGAAAAGTTGATGTTTAGTTTTCATGGTATTCCGCAGCCTTATGCTGATAAAGGTGATCCTTATCCTAAACGCTGTAAATGTACGGCTGCGCAAGTGGCGCATGAACTTGGCCTGACAGAAGATGAATGGATTATCAGTTTCCAGTCACGCTTTGGTAAGCAAGAGTGGGTCAAGCCGTATACCGATGTGGTGTTGGAGGATTGGGGTAAGTCAGGTGTGCGCTCGGTACAGGTGATCAGTCCGGCGTTTTCAGCAGATTGTCTAGAAACATTAGAGGAGTTGGCCATTGAAAACCGTGATAACTTCCTCAATGCTGGCGGACAAGAGTATCATTATATCCCTGCATTAAACCTTGATGAGACACATATTGAATTGCTTGAAGCGTTGAGTTTGCCATTGGTGAAAGGTTGGGCTGGCACGCTAGATGGCTGGGTTTAGACAGTCGAAAGTCGCTGTTTTAGTAAGTTGAATAGTAGAATGAAAAAAGCACGCTTAATATAGTTAAGCGTGCTTTTTTGGTTTAGAGAGGTAAATTAACAATCGTATTAAGTTCTAAAAATCATCATCGTTGCTACGTTCGGCCGCTTCTCTATCAACAATATCCATCGCATCTGGATAATCGCTGTCATCGAGGTTATCCTGAACCAAAATCTCATCAACGCGTGACTCATCGATATTTTGACGATGCGCAGGTGTTAGTCCTTGGGTCGCATCACTACCGACTTCTGAGTTATTAAATCCTGCACTATTATCAATCACATCATCGTTATCGATGGTATGCAGCATAGGATTGTCTAAATCAACCAATTGGTTGTCTTGCTCATCCTGATTATTGTTATCTAAATTATCTAAGTTATCTAAGTTATCGACGCTGTCATTGTTATCACGACGATTACCGTCAATATGATCCATCTCTTCTGGTAGTGGATTTTTTGAGTTTTCCATGAATAATTCCTTATTGTAATTATTAAATGTCGCCATCATTAAAAGTAAAAATATCGCGCTGGCTTGTTAAAGCATCGCTTATTGCAATGTAGATAATATGCTTCTCAGTTTGTACGCTTATTCAACTTTTCACTAGTAGTAAGGTGTGACAGGATGTTCAAAAAATGTAAGACGGTGATTAGAACGCAAAACGGCTATTCAAAATGAGTAGCCGTAATTGTTTATGAAATTTATGCTAAGGCTTTGTACGATAGCCAGATTGCTAAATAATAACACTTATAATTTTAATTATTGGCGTGGTCGAACTTATAATTTAACTTCTGAACCAGACATGACTCATAGTTAGCCAGTTTAAATCGCCATAAATAGGCCAAGGCGATACCATAAATGGCAGTCTCAGCCAGCTCTTCGACAATTTCACCAAATGTATGCGGGAACATAATAGCGTTCTCGCCCATGTACTGAATGACAGCAAGTACAGTAACGCTAAGATAGAGCGAAACTGGCACGTTTTTTAGCACTGCCCATAGGTAATGCCTTGAGTAGACCAGCAAACCAAGCGCGACGAGATAGATAACGGTAAGGACGCTGTCCTCCCACCAGTCATAAGATTGACCAAGCATCGAAAAGTCGCTTGGAACCAGTAAGTCTGGTAGATAGTTCAACTCTCGACGAATGACAGAAACAAATATAAGTACGGCTGCCAGCCAAAAAGCCTTAATTTGTTTGACATGACTTTTCATAACATATTGTAAAATACGCAACAGGCATGCTATCAAAAGTATAATGCCAGGGACTTCAATGATGCCATCTGAGCTCAAAATAAATGACTCCTGCGTATCAAAAAGAATGTGTTAAAAACAAAAAAGTGAGCCCAAAGGCTCACTTTAAAGCAAAAATATCGAATAGTTAGTGTTTAACAGATGACCTATTATAAACCCCGTACCTAGACATTACTGTTATGAAATATAACTAGCTGGTCATAAGTGATTGTTAATATAAACAATATATAATGACTCATTGTAGTATCAGTTATCAAAAACTCTCATATCTGTAAAATATATAAATAATCGTGCCTTACACGCTTGATAAAATGGCAGTTAGTGACAGTTAATGTCTAGTGCGCCTCATCCCAGTTTTGACCGCTATCAGTCTCGACCAGTAAAGGTACTGCAAAGTCGACATTCCAGCCTTTTTCTACTGCCGTAGTCGTCAATACATCTTGCATAGCATCAGTAATCAGCTGGCTAACTTCGTCTACTTTATCGGCATCCACTTCAAACACCAGTTCATCGTGAACCTGTAGCAGCATTTTGGCTTGCTCTTTTGGCAGCACTTTATCAACGGCAATCATAGCAAGCTTGATTAAATCGGCAGCAGAGCCTTGTAGTGGCGCGTTAATCGCAGCACGCTCAGCCCCTTGTTTGACCATACGGTTGCTGTGATTGATATCAGGCGTATAGAGCTTACGGCCCAATATTGTTTCGACATAACCTTGCTCATAGGCGCTTGCACGAGTATTGATCATATAGTTTTTGACGCCTGGATAGCGCTCAAAGTACATATCGATATAGTCTTGTGCTTCGCCGCGGCTCATCTGTAGCTGCTTGGCAAGTCCAAAGGCACTCATCCCGTATAGTAGACCAAAGTTAATGGCTTTAGCATTACGACGCTCAGTCGAAGTGACGTCAGCGACATCCTTACCAAGCACTTCGGCAGCAGTGGCCGCGTGAATATCTAACCCTTCGTTAAAGGCATGAGTTAGGTTTTTATCACCTGAAAAATGCGCCATTAAACGCAATTCAATTTGTGAATAATCCGCTGCGAGAATCACGCGGCCTTCTGGTGCGATAAAAGCTTGACGAATGAGACGACCAGTCGCCGTACGAATTGGGATATTTTGTAAGTTAGGATCTGTCGATGACAAACGACCAGTGCTCGTTAATGCCTGATGGTAGCTAGTATGTACGCGATCGGTTTCGCTATCTGCGACATTATCTAGCGCATCAGTATAAGTGCTTTTAAGCTTAGATAGTCCGCGATACTCTAGCGTAATATCGACCAATGGATGATCGATTTTTGATAGTACCGCCTCACCAGTCGAGTATTGACCAGACTTGGTTTTTTTGCCACCAGCGACGCCTAGCTTTTCAAACAGCATCTCACCGAGCTGCTTAGGAGAACCTAAGTTAAACTCTTCACCTGACACTTCATAGGCGCGCTTCTCTAGGGCGATGATTTCTTCATCGAAACGTTTTGATAGCTCGTTTAAGAATGAACGTTTAATCAAAATACCATGCGCTTCCATTTGGCAAAGTATCTCTGCCGTTGGAATCTCTAGCTCGTGTAACAATTTGGCATTATTGGCATCATTAGCCAGTTCAACGCTGAACACGTCAAATAATTGATAGGTGATATCAGCATCTTCACATGCGTAGTCGCTCGCGATATCGATGCTCACTTGATCAAAGGTAACTTGCTTAGCGCCTTTACCTGCCACATCTTCAAAGCTGATGGTCTGCGTTTGCAAATAATGACGTGCCAAATCATCCATACCGTGGCGAGTGGCTGCCGCATTGATGACATAGCTGGCAAGCATGGTGTCCATTGCCCAGTTATTTGGCTGCTCATGTATGGCGCCAACTAGGTCGATATCATAGCGAGCGAGGATATGCGCATCATACTTTAGATGCTGACCGATTTTACCGATATTAGGATTTTCTAAGACAGGTTTTAAGCGAGCTAATACTGTATCGCGATCAAGTTGCTTGGCAGTTAGCTCATCACCTTCTAGGCTATGCGTAAGCGGAATGTAATATGCTTCGTGTGCTTGCAACGCAAAGGATAAACCAACAATTTGTGCGTCACGCCAATGAACGTTCGTAGTTTCGGTATCAATGACAAAATGAGGAGCAGCTTCTAACAATTCGACCAAGCTATCAAACGCTGGCTCGTCGAGTATAGTGTGCCACGCTTTATTATGGTTAGCGCTGTCTTTGATTTTGTCGCTCTTGGTGGATTGGAGCGATTTTGCCACCTGTGCCTGTGACTCAGTATTGGCTTGGCTATCAGCAACACTTTTAGAGCCATTGGCAGGGTGATTGGGATGATCAAGCGATGCCAGCTCATTTCTAAACTCAAGCTCATTATATAAGTCGCGCAATTCATCTATATGCGCACAAGGGTCGGTATTGATTTTTAGATCATTCCAATCTTGACCGATGGCTAAGTTAGTGACGATGGTAGCAAGCTTTCTGTTAAAAGGAATATCGTCAGCATGCTCAATCAGACCTTTCGCCCCGCGACCTTTGATAAAGCCGATATGCTTGAGCATGTTTTCGATATCACCATACTCAACGAGCAGGTCTTTAGCGGTCTTTTTACCGATACCAGGTACGCCTTTGATGCCGTCAGAGGCATCGCCCATTAGCGTTAAGAAATCGATCATTTGATTTGGGTTAATGCCAAATTTATCGATTACCGCTGGCGTATCCGTGACTTTACCTGTAAAGCTGTCTTCCAATATTACGCAGTCGTTGACCAGCTGCATCATGTCTTTATCACCCGTTGAGATGACCACATGATGGCCTTGCTCGACAGCACGATGGGCAAGTGTACCGATGATATCATCCGCTTCTGCACCCTCGATCCGCAACAGCGGAATACCTAATGCAGTGACCAAACGATGAATATAAGGAATTTGCTCTACTAGCTCGACATCGATAGGTGGACGAGCAGCTTTGTAATCAGCAGACATATGATGACGAAAAGTCGGTGATTTGGTATCGAAGCAAACAGCCATGTGAGTAGGATGATAGCGACGCATCAGCTTTAGTAGTGCGTTGAGTGTACCGCGTATCGCATTGGTGATTAGACCCTGCGAGTTTTGCATGGTTTTTGGCAAGGCGTGATAAGTGCGGAACAGATAATAGGAACCATCAACCAAAATAAAAGGCGGCTGATCTTTGTCTACATGACTGGTATCCATCAGCGCCACGTTAGGCATGGTATCGAAGTTTGGTAATGCTTTGGGGTCAAGCGCTTGGTGAGAGTTGTGGTCGTTATCGGTGGTATTGTCAGCTATGTCATCAGTCATAAAAGTCACTTATCAGCTATTAGATAAAAATATATACGCTTATTATAACGATAAAATTAGCGCGTGCCGAACTGCTTAACCGTTACTAGATGTTCTATCGTGTTCTTTTTTATTGAAATCTACACTGAGTTTTCGATATTTCATTTTTAGGATAAATAAATTGCTAAAGACAAAAAAAGAACCCAGATAAACTGAGTTCTTTTTTGTCTGATGACTATCAACTACTTGCCATTCAATAGACGTTGATAATGAGTCTTTGGATGCGTTATCTTACTTCTGAAGAGACTTCGACATCGATGTTACCGCTGGTCGCTTTCGAATATGGGCATACTTGATGTGCTTTTTCAACTAACTGTTGAAACTCATCCGCTGACAAGTCTGTATTTTCACCAATGACATGAATTTTGGCTGCAAGCTTATATTCGTGGCCTTCGCCTTGTAGTAAATCTACTTCTATTGAAGTAGTCGAGTCAAATTTTGCCTTTTCCATCTGTTTGACTGCACCAAGTGCACTATCAAAGCAGGCGCTGTAGCCCATGGCAAAAAGTTGTTCTGGATTATTACCTTCTTTTCCGGAGCCTGGTGGTACCATGTTGATGCTAAGATCGTTATCGTTCAAGCTGACTGAACCTGCTCGGCCGCCCACGACAGTTGCTTTGGTAGAATATAGAGTTTTCATAACACATCCTTTGTTGTGAGTTTTTATGTTTATATCTGAATGGTAAATCTCAACGTGAAACCTAGCATAACAAATCGCTCACGCAGCTCAGTGCATAGAGAGTAAATATATACTGCTAGTTTGTAAATGAGGTTTCGGGCACAGTTTTATTCGTTTTTAGATTTACAATCTTATCGTACCGTCATCAAAGAGGTACAATAGTGGTAATGAGCCATATATACGTTATCAGTACGGATAATAGAAATCTGAATCATAAGGACATTGTTTGATGAATAGATGGATTGCGATACCTAGTGTTTGCTTTGTGACGACGCTTGCTTTGATAGGGTGCGAAGAAGAAGACGGCGCTTATGGGACGGCTAGTAGCGAGATTACATTGACAAGCTTTGCTAATAGTTACGATAGCAAAGCCAATGCTACGGCAATTGCGCGAATTGATGAAACGTATCGTACTGGTGCGCGCGAGATCAAAACAACCAATCTCATCAACAGTTATAGCAACCAAAGCCTGAATGATTTAGACAGAACCGTGCTGGCAGATGACTTCGAGGGTCGACTTGAAAACAAAGACATCGAGGTTAATAATCGGACGGTCAAACGCCCCATCTATGAAAAAAACACCAATAACCAGCTAGACTACCAAACCACTTATAAGACACTTAACTTATCAGGGCTGCGTGCGAACAGCTATGTTGCTAGTACAAACGTGAACAATAGATACGGTATTATTACCGACTTAAACAACTATTCTGAAATTCCGACCAATGTTGCTTTTCCTGAAGGGTCAGTTTGTTATATCCCTGTGGTAACCAGTGAGCGTTCGTTTTTGGCTTTTAATGATAAAAACAAGACTGGATACGCCTCCATAGAGAGGTGGATTGAAGTGGCCAAAACCCGCTTTAGTGCTGATAGAGATCATAGAACTTCTCAGTTCGGAGTGGGCGTAGGCAATCAGCAACAAGCCGCGCAAGTCATGTTTTTCGAATACGATGATCAGCCTGCTTATGAATATAGCGGTGTTGAGTATGGAAAAGACGTCTATGAGGCAAACTATGTCGCCAAAGGTAGCACTGACCCGAACACAGACAGTCGTTTTGACGTAGTCGATTGTACAATTGTTAATGAGGTGGCTGGCGACTTCCTAGCTGAGCAAATAGAACGCTACTACTGAGATGAATTGATGGTTATTAGTCGTGCTACTCAAGCAGGATAATCGCAATTTAAAAGCCCAAAAACACGCTTCGTTTAAATAACGGAGCGTGTTTTTTTATACGCTAATTCTGCACCCTGATGCTAAATCCGCTACAATACGCCCATTATTTATTTTATTTATTTAGAGTCACTTCTAAATCACATAACTGTTGAAGCTGAAAATTATGAGCGTAGATCCAAAGAAATTAAACAAAGAAGTTGCTAAGCGCCGCACCTTTGCCATTATCTCGCATCCCGATGCTGGTAAGACCACCATGACCGAAAAACTCCTGTTATGGGGTCAAGCGATTCAGGTAGTTGGTGAAGTAAAAGGCCGTAAGACAGATCGTCATGCAACCTCAGATTGGATGAGCATGGAACAAGAGCGTGGTATCTCGATTACGACGTCTGTCATGCAGTTTCCGTATAAAGACCATATGGTCAACCTACTAGATACCCCAGGACACGCCGACTTTAGCGAAGATACTTATCGTACTTTGACCGCAGTGGATAGTGCGCTGATGATGGTCGATGGTGCAAAAGGTGTCGAAGAACGAACCATCAAGCTGATGGAAGTATGTCGTATGCGCGATACGCCTATCATCTCATTTGTCAACAAGCTAGATCGTCAGATTCGTGAGCCGCTTGAGTTGCTTAGTGAAATCGAAGCCGTTCTAAAAATCAAATGTATCCCAGTGACTTGGCCTATCGGTATGGGTCAAGACTTCATCGGTGTCTATCATCTGACTGAAAATAAAACTTACTTTTATGAAAAAGGTAATGGCGGCAAGATGACGGTCTCTGAGACCCGAGAAGGCTACGATTATCCAGATATCCGTGAGCGTCTAGGACAGTTGATGTTTGACGCTTTCGAAGAGTCGCTTGAGCTGGTACAGATGGCGCTAGAAGAGTTCAGTGTTGACGCATTTTTGGCTGGCGAGATGACGCCAGTATTGTTTGGTACGGCATTGGGTAACTTTGGGGTAAACATGGTACTTGATACCTTAGTCAAGTATGCACCGCCGCCAAAAGCTCATCCAACGACTGAGCGTGAAGTATCAGCCACCGAGACAGATTTTACAGGCTTCGTCTTTAAGATTCAGGCCAATATGGATCCGCGTCACCGTGACCGTATTGCGTTCTTGCGAGTGTGCTCTGGTAAGTACGAGAAGGGCATGAAAATGAAACATGTGCGTCTGGGTAAAGACGTACGTATTGCTGATGCGCTGACCTTTTTAGCAGGTGACCGCGAGGCGCTAGAAGAAGCCTATCCGGGTGATATCATTGGTTTGCATAACCATGGCACCATCTCCATCGGTGACAGCTTCACTGAAGGCGAAGAGTTAAGCTTTACCGGTATTCCGCATTTTGCTCCTGAATTGTTCCGCCGTGTGGTACTAAAAGATCCGCTTAAATCAAAAGCTCTGCAAAAAGGTCTTCAACAATTAAGTGAAGAGGGCGCAACGCAGGTCTTTATGCCGCAGATTAATAATGATTTGGTTTTGGGTGCGGTCGGTGTCCTACAGTTTGAGGTGGTCGCGCATCGTCTCAAAGAAGAGTACAAGGTTCAATGTACCTTTGAGCCAGTATCGATAGCTACGGTACGCTGGATTCATTGCGATGATGAAGTAGCATTGGCGAAGTTCAAGAAGAAAGCTCATGACCAATTATCAATAGATGGTGGTGGTTATTTAACGTACCTTGCACCATCACGTGTTAACTTACAGTTGATGCAAGATCGTTATCCAGAAGTGACTTTTAGCAGTACGCGTGAGCATTAAAATCAGCCACATCGCTGTATTGTTTATCTATTAAGACACGCTAGCCGTGTCTTTTTTATTGTCTGTTATTTATGTGATAAATGCGAGGAGATAAGCATTTAGTTGTCAACAGAACCTTAAAAACACAAACAGTGTTCCTACAATACAGTGCAATTGTTACGGTAGAATGATAAACAACATTTTATATTTATAAAAGAGGACATATGCACACTACGACTCAAACTGATGATAAATCGATATCGGCTGATCTATTTTCGATAAAGGTAAGCCAGAGACGTTCAATTGCTATGTTGACTGGCAGCCTACTGTTAAGTGCCGTTAGTACGTCGGTAAATGCAGGAAGCTTTCTTAGTAGCACTGAATATCTACCGTATCAACTACCCAGTAATATACAAGAGACATGTGACAAGCGTGATAACTGTCCAGAGATTGAAGTTAAATATCTCAAAAGCAGTCAAAACTGGATAGATGAGATTGCCAATGCCCGTATCGATAACTTAGTCGTCAATAGTCAGATGACAGAGTCAGCACCTATTAAGGGTAAAATCAGCGAAAAAGAAGTTAAAGATGCTCTTGATAGCTTTGTGAGTTCGCAATTCCAAGATATGCCTGATGATGTGTCATGGGGTTATAATCTGATGGTAGCGCCCAATTATCTAGGTCATGTCGATGACTTTGAACTGTTTGAGATAAGCTCTTACGTCTATACTGGCGGTGCACACGGCATGCCTTATAGCGAGTACCTAGTATTTGACCCAAGTACCAAAAAGCAAGTCACGCTTGACGACATGCTTATCTCAGGTAAAAAACCTCGTTTTAAGGCGCTTGCCTATGATGCATATAAAGTGTGGGTTAAAACGGTTGCCGAAGACGTGAGCAGTTATGAGAAAAACTGGCCATTTACGTTGAGCGATAATGTGACCTTGACTGATACAGGCGTTAGCATTCGTTACCAGCATTATTCTATCGGCCCATATGCTTACGGTATGCCTATTCTTAATATCCCCTATAACAAGCTCGACAAAGTTATAAAACCTCACTTTATACCAAAGTAAATACTGTATGGTGTCTGAGGAAAGTACTTAATAAACCGTGCTAGGCAACTATTATTAAAGAAATAGCGACAATACTTATCACAAATTGGCAGTAATATTTTAGAGTTATTATTTTTAGCATCATTGGATATTCAATAGAAAAATAAGGAGTTATAACATGACAAACGAGACAGAAAGTACGAATACGGCAGCAAGTACAACTTGGCAGCTAAATGCATTGACGGAAGCGCTAGGTGACCTGACACTGACGGTTAGTGATAGCTTATCTATAGGTCGTGGTAGTGACAACGACGTAGTGCTAGGTAGCAAGCAGGTTTCTCGCAACCATGCAGTGCTCAGTGTGCTAGATGGTCAGCTGTACGTAAAAGACTTAGATTCTTCTAATGGCACGTTTATCAATGAGCAACGTATTGCAGGTAATGAATCTAGTCATCTAAAGGCAGACGATACGCTTGGCTTTGCAAGTTTTAGCTTTCAAGTACAGGAATCTACTGCACCTGTGACGACGTCAGAGAGTAAAACGCTAGCGCCAGTGACCACAGAAGAGCCAGTAGCAGATACACATGAGAATGCTGACACGGCTACTGTGCTAGAAACTCCTGCCAGTGAGCCTATGACCGAAGAGCAAGTAGTTGAGGAAAGCGTTCTTGAAGAAGATCCGATCATAGAGCAAACAGGCAATGAGCCAGTGATCAAAGAGACTGGCATCGAAGAAATGTTGCCTGCTACAGATGATACTGTACCTGTAGAATCTTTATCTGTAGATGCCGGCTCAGATATGACCGAAGAATCAGTAACCCCTACGCACGAAACCGTTGAACCGGCTGTTGAAGAACCAGCTGTTGAAGAGCTAGCTACTGAAGAAGCCGTTGCTACAGAGCCAGTTGTCAAAAAAACAGGTATCTATGAAGTACTGTCTGACGCGGATGCGGCATCGCCTACGCCAGTAGAAGAAACGCTAGGTGCCACAGAAGGGGTAGATGAAACAGCAACTGAAACAGAAGCTGTGACGTCTACAGAGCCATCACAGGCAGCATCTACTGATAGCGTGCCAGTGGTAGAAGAGCAGCCAGCAGTGCATGAAGAGCCAGTAGTCCAAGACGAACACGACAAAACGACAAAAACAGAGTTACAAGAAGAAGCTGACCCTGAAGTTTTAAAAGCCAAACAGGCAGCTAGTGCACAGTTTTCAGGCACGGCTAATTTAGGGCAGCCGCGCGATCTTGGTACCGAAGGCAATAATGCGATGGATCAAGAAATCAGCAACCCTGCCCATGCAGGTCATGTAGAGAAAAAAGCAAGCGGTGGCTGGTTTATATGGGTATTTGTGACCATTCTAATTATCGGTTTGGCCTTATGGTTGTTTAATATGGGCGGTGCATAATTCAAATCTACACTAGGTCTTTGTCGTGATTTTTGATAGAGAGCCTTGTTGTGCTTACCGTTTTTTAAACAAATGACTCATTATAGCGTCGATATTTTAGCGAATATTGGCGCTATATTTTATAGAGCAGCTTATAGTTTTATTATTGCCTATAAGGTGCTAAGAGAGCGTTGTTATGATGACTTTTGAAGAATACCAAGCTTTTAGAGATAGAGGCTTTAGTCACGCACCACTAGTAAAAAAACGTCTGATGGATGCGCAGACTCCCGTATCTGTATTCTCCAAAGTACGTGATCTAAACGGCTCTGCCTATCTGTTTGAGTCTGTGGTAGGCGGTGAGCGCTGGGCGCGATACTCCATGATTGGATTGGGTAGCGATCTGATTTTACAGTACGCTGATGGCAATATGACGACCAAACGAAACGATCATATTGATACAGAGTCAGTAGAGAATCCCTTTGATTACCTACGTGAGCTGATGGCGCAATATCATATGCCAACCGCTGAAGATGTGCCGACGATGCCGAGCTTTAGTGGCGGTCTAGTCGGTTACTTTGGCTACGATATGGTACGTGTTATTGAGCCAAGTGTCGGCTTATCTGATGCGGCCAACCCAATGTCGATGCCAGATATGTGGCTGATGCTTTCGATGAGCATTATTGTATTTGATAATTTAGAGAATACGCTATCAATCATCGTCTATGCTGATTGCCAGTCTGAGGATGGCTACAGTTCAGCTATCCGTGAGCTAGAACAAATCGAAGAAAAGCTAGCAGAGCCATCCAATTTGCGCGCACCTGTAATGCCTACGCCTAAATTTATATCGCAAACAGGTGCCGAAAAATACTGTAGCGATGTCAATAAAATAAAGGATTACATTGCCGCAGGTGACGTCATGCAGGTAGTGCCAGCGCAGCGATTGACAGCGGACTATACAGGCGACTCTCTAGCCGTCTATCGTGCGCTTCGCTACCTTAATCCGTCGCCTTATCTGTTCTTGGTGCATGGCTATACACTCGATGATCACAAACGCTTTGATATTATCGGTGCTTCTCCTGAAATCCTATCCCGTATCGAAAATGGCAAGGTGACGGTAAGGCCGCTAGCAGGGACACGGCAACGTGGCCGAGATAAGGCTGAAGACCTCGCGCTTGAGCAAGAGCTGCTAAATGATGAGAAAGAAACAGCGGAGCATTTGATGCTCATTGATTTGGGTCGCAATGATCTTGGCCGCGTTTGCGAATATGGCAGTGTTAAAGTCACAGAAAAGATGTTTATAGAGCGCTACTCACAAGTGATGCATATCGCATCTAATGTTGAGGGTACGATACGAGCTGATAAGGATGCACTAGATGTGTTTTGTGCCACTTCCCCAGCTGGGACGCTATCGGGCACACCCAAAATCCGCGCCATGCAAATTATCGATGAGATAGAACCAGTACGTCGAACAGTATTTGGTGGTTCAGTTGGTTATCTAGGTTGGAATGGTAATATGGACACGGCCATTGCTATCCGTACTGCGGTGATGCGCCGTGGTGAAATACATATTCAAGCCGGAGCAGGGGTTGTCGCTGATTCTATTCCAGAAAAAGAATGGGATGAAACCAATAAAAAAGCATTGGCCTTAATAAAAGCGGTAGAAATGGCCTGTAATGGCTTGCGTATTCGCTAATTAAATAGCCAGTAATGTGACAAAAATAAAGGCTACCAGTAAAAAGCTAATTTATCGTCATATTTTTGTTTATAAAAAAACCAGCTTAATCAGTGACTTAAATATTTATATCAAATTAATTTAAAAAAAGATGAAAAAGTACTTGCGCATCTCAAAAAATTTGATAGAATAGCCACCACTTTAAGAGAACAAGCCGACTTAGCTCAGTTGGTAGAGCAACTGACTTGTAATCAGTAGGTCGCCAGTTCGATCCCGGCAGTCGGCACCATCTCTCTTAAAGTAGCTTTTTATGAATTTGTCTTAAATGTAAGTCATTTTTGTTCAAAGCAACCTAAGGTGGGGTTGGGGAGCGGTCAAACCCAA
The DNA here is from genome assembly GCF_002836735.1 of Psychrobacter sp. 4Bb. Lineage (GTDB taxonomy): Bacteria > Pseudomonadota > Gammaproteobacteria > Pseudomonadales > Moraxellaceae > Psychrobacter. Next base: position 26,290 of record NZ_PJAS01000042.1, read on the forward strand.
CAGACTGTAAATCTGTCGCGAAAGCTTCGAAGGTTCGAATCCTTCCCCCACCACCATATTTTCTAAAGTTTGTCATAGCGCCAAGCATACTCTCTATATCTCATAACTCTCGATTAGAGTTATCCTGAATAAGAGTAAATGCGGGTGTGGTATAATGGTAACACCTTAGCCTTCCAAGCTAATGACGCGGGTTCGATTCCCGCCACCCGCTCCATATATACACCATCGCAAAGCATAACAATAAATCATCACGAGAGTCAGTAATTATTGCTGCATCGTGATATTTTTTTTAGTGCAACTCAAAGGTTTCAATATACGCTCATATAGCTCAGCGGTAGAGCACTCCCTTGGTAAGGGAGAGGTCTCGAGTTCAATTCTCGATATGAGCTCCATTTATTGTTTATACCTTTTATGCTTGTTTTGCTATTTATATAACTTTGCGTCGATATCGAAATTATAGAATATTGAAATATATAACAGTAGTGCGGTAGACAATGATTCAAAGGTGACACTGAGGTGTTGCCTTTTAGTGCTGTCAGTATATTAATAAATATTGGTTTTGATGGTCTTATATAGAGAAGACTAAAACTAATAGGTCAGTATGCAGACATTAATACATTATTTTTTGCACTTTGGTTTCCCTCTTTTTATTGCGATTGCGTTTTTTAAAAAAGAGTGGAAAAAAGCATATCTGATTTTGCTTGCGACCATGTTGGTTGATATAGATCATCTGGTAGCAAACCCAATATTTCAGGCAAATAGATGTAGCATTAATTTTCATCCGTTACATACTTATTATGCGATGCTAGTGTATTTTGTTTTACTCTTTCTTCGTAAGCCTTTTAATATCATTGGAATTGGATTGCTGTTCCATATGTTAACGGATTTTACGGATTGTTTGATGATGTCGGTCAGCTAATATCGCGACCTTGCATATCAAGATAGTTATACGGTTATAAGAAAGGTTATAATCAATCGAGCTTTATATCTACTAGCTAGAGAGAAGTTGATTTCGATTGAGAGATGTATGACTATTTAAGACAAGTCAGCGTATAATAACGGATACAAGAATTAGTTCGGAGCATTGTTTAAGCAGTGGTTCGTGCGGTTGATAGCTAGGTTTATGATGATTTAATTCTATTATGAGCCATTAAACAGCTTTTTATTGATCATTCA